>CAZGMX010000088.1:0-10044 GCA_964526865.1 uncultured Actinomycetota bacterium
ACTCCCTGGACAATGCGAAAACGGCACGCTCGGCCTTTCCCGAGGAGTTTGCCCGGTACCACAATCTGGAAAGCTGGCAGGACGGAGATTTTTATCTAGACGAAGTGACGATGCCGGAATTTTTGGCTGCGCAGATCGCCCAGCGCATCCGGGCCAAGATCAATGCGGACACCAAGGTCAAAGAACTCCTCAATATCGAGATGGTTGAGGGAAGCTACACGATCGCGCGGACGCCCGCGATGAGTACGGATGAGGTTTTGTCCTCCGAACAGGACTACGAATTACACCTCCGGTTCAAGAAAAAGGGCATTTTGCAGGACAACGGTTTCAAGCCGGTTCCAAAAGATCTGGTCAAATTCTCCATGGAAGTGATCCGGGAAGTCTGCCAAAGTTACCACTACGATGCGTTCTCCAAAGTCCGGCTGATGGACGCTGCCAATCAGGAGTTCTTTAGCATGGACAGGGGGATGTTTGCATACCGCTGATGGTTTGGCGGATAAGGGCCAATCGATGCGCAGCAGGACAAGAAAGTAGTTTCCATGGAGCGGGAGTCCATATTCCAACTGATTTCGCGCATGATGTTGGAAACAGGGATACGGTGTGTCCTGATCGGAGGATTTGCAGTCAATTATTACAAAGTGTCGCGTCAAACAGCGGATGTAGATCTGATGATTGCGTCGGATGATTTTGAAAAAGGCGCTCTTTTTCTCAAAAAAACGGGGTTTCGAGAGGAACAGAAGAGCGATGTCTTTGCCCGGTTCACCGCTCCGGAGACATACTTCCTGGATGTGGATTATATGTTTGTGCAGCGAGAGACATTGAACAAGATTCTCAAGGAATGCGAAGAGGCTGATATCGGAGGGGAGAAATTCAAGGTCCCTTCCCTTTATCATTTGATGGCGCTTAAAATGCACGCGATCAAGTATAATTCGAAACGAGAATATAGGGACTTACCTGATATTGTTGAGCTGATCAAGAGCAACAAGGTGGACATCAAGAGCAAGAGATTTACTCAATTATGTTCCGACCATGGATCGAAAGAAATTTACGATAAAATATCTGCGGCGGTCAGGCCCTTGCGAGGGAGCGGGGAGTAATGAGCAAGCTGCGATTGCCGCGCATAACGAGAACATTGCCCGACGGTAGAGTCCTGTCCATGGATCAATACCTCCAATTTGTGATATTTAATCTGCGATACGCCAAGAGAAAGAACTGCAACAGAAATCAGCGCAAATATCTAGCGGTGAATGTGCCATTTTTCCTGTCTTGATCAATCCGCCGGCAAGGCCTTCTGTATCTTCTGATCGGGCACGGGCGCCGGTTTGGGCATCTGAGGTCCCTGATATTTGAGCAGTAGAATCGTCACCTGTTTTTCTTCCACGGCGCATGCCTCTGCAATGCCGGTGCCCTGTCTGTAAGGATAAAAATCTCCAAAATCGTCGTAGATGATGGTGCGGCCCAGCGGCTGGCGTCTAAAATCGGTGACAAGTACAGCGTCCGCGCCGCGCAATGCCGCCTGCGTCCGTACCGCCTGATCCAATGCTTCAGGACCCGTAAAATCTTCCGCATCAATGTTCATCCGTCCCATCGAGCGGTAGGGTTTTTGAATGTCCTTGGGCGAGAAATAGACGTCCACATGATTTGTGGCCGGGCAGGTTTCTCCCATGTAATCCACGTCAATGATGGGAGTTGTGGCGCAGCCGCTCAGGAAAAATGCCAGCCATAATCCGCCTAACAACCGTTGGATAAATAAATTTTTCATAATCGAAATAGTACTGGGTTGAGTGATTGGTGTAAAGCGAATTATGCGTCGATTCCGCGCCGCAAAAAATCTTATCCGCAAACCTTGACAAGCCGCAATAAATCCTGTATAATATAGGCAGGAAACGGGAGTTACGTAACGATCGCATTCCTTGTCGCCCTCCCCCCTTGCGGGGGAGGGTAGGGTGGGGGGGTATGAACAAACGATCCGTGGTGACGCGTGTCATTTCTGCGGCCGTGTTTATCATTCTGACGACAGCCTCAGCTAGACCCAATGCCGCGTCTTTTTCTTTCGATCGCCCAGACAACTCTGCCGATGTTTCTACGCTGGCGCCACCGTCGCGGCTGGAGGATCTGTTGCGAGTGCTACGGAAAGATGGGGAAGGGCATGACAGCGGCGGCGATTCGGCAACCGGTGCGGGGGATTCTTCGCCCTCCCATGGCGCGGATGCTGTTGCGAAAGAAGATTCAGAGGATGTATGGAAGGCGCTTAAATGGCGGTCGTTCACTAAAGAATTTCTGTTGTGCCGCAGGTTCATTCCGGGCGAGCGCTCGTTGATTGCCGGATGCGGAGGCCATCACGAATTTGCCGCGGCGGAGGCTCTGATGGAATCCCAGGTGATGAGCATAGACAGAGATCCGATTGCGATAAAGACCGGTGAAAAATTTTATCGGGAGATGGAAAGAAAAATGCCTGAGACCGGCAGGCCGGGGGGCAAAGCACAATGGCAGGAGGCAGACCTTAATGAACTGGACGAATGGATGAGCCGGAATGATATTAAATCCCATTCCTTCAGGCACATCACGCTCACTGGCGTTGGTCATCTGGAAAATCCCGTCATCGCGCGTTTGTTGGGACAATCCGCTGGGTTTGACTGGGATGCAGTCTGTAGAGATTTTTTAGAACTTCTTGTGCCGGAGGGGGGAACCATGCTTTTGACCGCGGATGAGGCATGCCAGCTAAGCCGCCGGCTGCATCAGAGACGGGTACCGTTTGTCTGTGTGCCCGTGGGCCAGTATTTTACCTATTCGACGCTGGAGAGTTATTTGATCGTGCTGGGCAGGGATCCGTGGCCGCACCTCACGGCGTATGCCAAAAAAATGTACGGGGAATTTCTTCTCGACGAATGGACCAAAAGCAGTCAGCCGTCCGCCTGTGCGCAGATGATGATGCGGCGGATGCTTCCCGATGCGGCGTGGCCGGTTATCCCGGAGATGATCCTGGAGCGGATGACGGGGTTGTGTGAACACGGCGCGGATCTTCCCGCAGGCCTGCGGCAGAAATTGTCGGCCGTATTGGCGGGCCGCTCGGCGGAACCGTCTGATCTTGTTGCCGTTGCCGTGCGGCACGTGGAAGATTTTAAAAAATTATTGCGCAAAGACCAGTCTCCCAGTGAAGTCGAATTGTACGCGCTGGCGAAGAAATTGCAGGATTCGAAGACCCGCGCCCGGTCCGAACAGTGGAAAATATTTTATGATGCACTGACGAAGGGCATCTCTTTTTATTTGGCGAATCCGCGCGCAGACACTGTCTGTGAGGTGGCCCTGATCGAGGGGGATGCGCATCCCGGCCGGCTGTTTGTTGATTTCCGGCCGCTTCGACAGGAGCATGCCGGGGATATCCAAATCAGCGTGGTGAAAAAAAGACCCGGTTTTGATGAGTGGATCACAAGATACGGAAAGGCGGGCCGCATAAGGGAAGGGATCCTGGGCAGAGAGATTGCCCTGAAACGCTTTCCGGTGCGGGTGCTGTTCCGAGGGCCTCCCGATGGGTTGTCACACCGCGGGTTGCTGCAGAGTGCCGTGGATGAACTGGAGGCGGAAATAAAAAAATACATCCAAGACGAACTGTTTGGCCGGTTTGATCCCCCGCTGGAGGGGGCTGGCGCCAGCAATCTAAACATCAGTGTCGCGTTGTTTGTTGAGCACGCCGTGGAGAACGCGTTGGATGCCGTGACGATGCGGGCGGACGGTTTGTTCCGGAAACACCCGCGGGAGCAAATTTCTTATGAAGGGCGCGTTTGTGTGGAGTTGTCTGTGCGCGAGCGCGGCGTGGAAATCCGTGTTGTGGACAACGGCCTCGGCGCCGCGCTCGACGGCAGAAAATTGTTCGATCAGGAAGTGGTTGAATTTCTTCACTTTGCGCATCCTCCAAAGTTATTCCCAAATTATCCCAATCTTCCCCTGCTGGGAGGGGAGGCCAAGGGAGTTCGCACGATGAATCAGTTTTCGCAGGAGTGCGCCGGCGCATTGTCGGTGGCCGAAAATCCGGGCGGGGGACTGGTGCTGTCCCTGATTCTTCCTTTCCATCGCGCAGGAAATCAGACGCACACACTGTCGATGCCGGTGATGGATACGCTGGAGCGTCTCTTTGAGGACTGGCTGGAGGCTCATCCGCGGGCTTCTCATCAGGATGCCGCGTGGGCGATCTGGAACATCGTCGGGGAACAGGGATTGGATCCGGCGCAATATTATCCGCAGATTTATCTGCGCTGTCTGCTTGAACCGATGATGGATCCTTTGGACAATGTCTTGAATCCTCTTCTGGCTCAGCGATATGCAAGAATCGGAGCAAGGCATGCCGTCGAAGACATTTTGGAGGGAAAATGCGCGAATCCCGTGGATGCTGTCCAAAAGCACCGCGCAAATCTTCGCGATGTCCTGATGGCGTTTCATCCTTCCGGCGAAGCGCTCGCCGCGGGGATGGAACCGGGGCAAAGACCGGTGGTTTTTGGCGGCAGAACGTGGAACGATACAGCGGATGTGATGGAACGGTTTTATATGGCCCTGTAGAGCGGCCCGGCGATCAAGCCGTGTAGCGTGTAGTGAAGGAGGGTGGATGAAGCGAGTCAATCATAGGCGATGGTCCCTGTTGATCACGGCGGCGGTACTGCCCGCGCTGCTGAGCGGTCCGGGTCTCTGTGATGTCCGGCACGGGGCCCGCACGGCGGCGGACCGGCATCTGGCGCCGCCGTCGCACGTCACAGACATCTCGGAAAGAATGCGCCGCCGGATGTATGAAGAGCGGATGGATGCCAAGATGTCGGAGGTTTTCTCGCCGACGGACGAGGTGATCTATGAGACGGATCCCCGGAAAACCCGCTTGACGCAGGAGATCAACCGGACGGACGCGGCGGGAAAATATGTCCTTGCCGATCAAGCCGCAGCGCGCGCCCTGGAGGAGTTGAGCAAGGATCCCTTTCATGACAACCCGGAAGTGCACGAGATGGTCGAAACGGTGGGTCAGCGCTACGGCTACTCGGTGCTGCGGATCCCCAACCAGGCCGCCTACCGGTCCGCATTGGAAGAATTGGCTGCGCGGGCCATGGTGTGGCATTTTGTGAAGGAACACCCCGAGATGACGCCGCTGGATATCTACCGGAGGATTCCCGCGTTTGAAACCCGGCTGGATCCGCGGATCATGTTTGATGTTTATCTGGACTATCTGGGGGAGGACCGGGGATGCAGTGTCTTGAATACATATGTGGAATTCTTGAACCGGCCCCGAGAGAGCGTTGGCGATCTATCGGATCATGAGGTGAAATTCATCCTGGCCCTGACATCCTACTGCCAGCCTGAACGAATCGCAAATTTTACGTCGATGGGGGCTGTGAAGAAAAGCTTTGTCCAGTGGCTCAAGAGGCCCTTTTCCAGATCCGTAACGGCGCGGTTTCCTGCCGCGGCCCTGGGTATCTCGGATGTGGTGGACAAACTCTCCGGTCTGAGGAATTTTTATTATCTCTCCAGTGTTCCGGACAACCCGATGGCCCAGCTCATTGGGGTCTTGCAGGAAATGACATCGGGCCGGGAGGGAACTTCCGTCCCCAGGCATCTGCAGGCACTGGCTGGTTTGTCTCAGCCGCTGGCCAGGGCGTTCAACGATTATACAAATCGTCAGACAAAGCCGCAGGAGGCACGGCGAATCCAGCATCTTTTGCCGCTGGAACTGGTGGATGAATTGGCGGGTGCCAACGGATTTTCCAGGCCCCTTGCGGACCTGAGAGAGGAACTGAGAGGAATGGTGACGCCGCAGGAGTGGGCCGCTGTGGAACCCATGTTTGAATTGTTTCCTCCGGAGGAGCAGCTGGATGTGTGGAATCATGTGTTCAGGGTGGCGCGGCATGCCTATGGGCTCTGTCAGGAGATGGGGATGGATCCGGAGGAGCGCCTGATGGTCCTGAGAAGCGCCCTGGCACACGACTGGGGCAAGCGGGATCCGGACATTGCCCCCTTGTTGGAACTGCCCCGGCGCTTGACGCGGGCGGAGATCAGGGTTATCGCGGAACACGGTCCCAGGTCGGCGGAGATTGCCCGCATGTTGAAACAACCCTTGACGGAAATGGAGTGGCTGGCCGTGAAGTACCACAACAACGTGCGGGGTGCGACGGAATCGGAAGAATTCAAGCGGTTTTCTCCCGTGGAGGCCCAGCGGTTCCAGCGGGTATTGTATGTGCTCTACAGCGCCGACATCCTCGATGCGATGCACGATTACTCCAGGCCGTATCAGAGGGACCGCCCGCCGCTGAAATTGCGGGACCTGGAAGGCGCAGTGGCCGCGGTGGAACAAACACTGGCAAACGACAGGGAATTTTACGATACGGATGCACTGGATCCCCGGATCGTTGAACAAGTGCGCGGTGCCTATGCAAACATCGCGCGGCGCGCGGCGGGCGCCCAGCCGGTGACGGAGGAACAGCGGATACGGGATCAAAGGTTGCGGCGAATCATGTCCGAGACCGAGCCGTTTTGGGCCCTCTACCAGGTTCTGAAGATGGAGCGCGACAACACGTTTGTGTGGCGGGCAGGGGAATTTCCCGTCCAGTGCCTGCACCACGCGCGGGATGTCTATATGCAGCGATTGTGGAGAACCCGCGATTCCTCCCTGGAGAAAAGAGAGGAGATCTATTCCGATTTGTTGAAGCGGTACCGGCTGGTCGGCCAGCGGCATCCGGAATTTCCCCTGGATTTATACATGGCAACGGTCGTTCAATTTCCGGATCCCATTTATCATGACATGGCAGACGATTTGGAAACAATAAAGACGCGGGTCAAGGAAAGGATTGCCGCGCAGGTGTCTTGGGACCAAATGGCAGCGCCGGATGCCATGCGGCGCTGCCTGATCGGGGAATTTCAACAGGAACTGCAGCCGGACCGGGATGAACGAACGCGCTACACGGCCGCGATGATTTTGGGCCATTTGGGCAGTGCGGCCGGGGTGGAGACATTGAGGGAAGCTGCTGCCAATATGTCGCTCCAGGACGCGTGGGTGTTCCGGCGTGCGGCGGTGGACGCGCTCGGGGTCGTGGGCCGTTTTCTGGATAAGAGAGTGCGCGAGCCGGCCGTTATGGAAAAGGAAAATTCCGTCTCGGGCCGTCTGGACAGGGCGCAGATCGAGACCCTGACAAACGGGATCATGGACGTCTTTGAGAAAGTGATCACGGAGGATTTTGGCGACCGCCGTACCAGTCCGCGCATCCGGCAGAGGGCGATGTATTTGCTCCGGCACGTGGAAAACCGCCGCGGAGCGGCTATCGCCGCCAGGGCGCTCGCGGCGCAGACCCAGGATCCCTCCTGGCGCGTGCGCTACCTTGCCTTGAGGGTGTTGAACTTTTGGATGCGGGACGAAGTGCCGGCGGACGTTCGGGCCGAAGCCCTGCCGCTGGTGGTCCAGGCCCTGGCCGATTCTGCGGCCGAGGTGCGAAGCAGGGCGCAGTGGGTTCTTGAGCGCCGCGCGGGAAGGGATGTCGTGGATGTGTTGACAGATGTGTTGAAGAACGAAAATTTCGACGGCCGTTTTTTTGCCCTGGAGACACTGGAAGAGGTATATCGCCGGACATATCGCCGCGGCATCGTGTTTTCCGCGCGGTGTTACAGACTCATGGGCTCGTTTTGTCAAAACAGCGTTTCCTCGGAAATGCGCATGAGTGAAAACGGGAAAAAGATGGTTGCCATGCTCGTAGAGCCCTATCGCGCGCGGCGGATATGGGAAAGGCCGTGGCAGGATAGTGCCGGCGAAATGGAATGGGATGCCGCGAAGTTCATGTTCTTCTGTACACCGCTATCGGATTGGGAAAAGAATTACGATCAGGTAATAAGGACGATGAACGGCGCGCATCACCCCGCTTTGCTCGGCGCGTGGAATGAACTCAAGCTGATTCGCTCCCGTATCCTCGCGGAGGAGGCTGTCTATTCGCGTACGAACATCAGGATGGCGGGTGCGCACCCCGCGGGTCCGCCGCTCCTGCCGGTTTTTAAGGCTCTGGAATATCGTCTCGCGACACTGCCGCCCGCAGTTCCCGTTTCAAAAAAAGTGACACAAATCTGGGCAGGAGTTGTTCCGGAAGATCTGCCGGCTCCTCCGGAATCGATCTTGGCCGCGCAGAGAAGGGACGGCGTGATTGTCGTGCCCGCCCGGGATATGGCCCAGCCGGGGGAAGACCTGGACGTGCTGATGCGCAGGATATTAAATTTTTCCATTGTCGCTGTCTATGGCGCCGCGGCCGGGCCTGAGTACCTAGTTCTCTACCGGGATGTCCGGAAGAAATTTCGTGCCATGCGGCCCGGTTCGACGGCGGAGGATTTTTATCAGGAGTTGGCAGGTTTCCTTTTGGAATATTTAAAGGATTCCATCCGTTTGGAAAATTCACTCGCGCAGGTTGGAACGGAGGAAAGAGAGTTTAAGGCCATTCTCCTGACCCTGTTGAAACGGCAGCTGGGGGCTCAGCCGTTTCATCTGGAGGCGCTCTGGTCTCAACAGGAAAACCAGCTTGCACTGGCCCAGGCACCCCTCCGGGAAGAGGATCTCCGGCGAGGTCCCCTCCATCCTGATTTTGCGGATTGGGTCGGGGCGGCACTGGGATCCGCGGCGGTGTCCGGGGCGCCGGAAGCCACGATGCGGGTTTCCAAGGCGTTTGCGGCTGATCATGTGTGGGAATGGGAGTGGTGGAAGAGGCGCCTGCTCGAGTGGGGTGTTTCTGCCCGCTGGAATCAGATTTTATTGAACACGGTGAGGGGGCGCGTCACCGGTCACTTGGCGGCGGTTCAGGCGGTGGCGTCGATGGAAGGGGTTTCCAGCGGGGTTCTCCTTCGGCGTGCCCTGCTCCACGAGCGGTATCACCAAGTGACGGATCTGTTGAGAGAGTACGGATTGATTCCCAGCGATTGGGAGTCGTCCCTTGAAAGCGCTTTTGATACGTTTGGATTTGCCCGTCAGGACATGGCTGGACGGACAGAATACGATCCGGAGGATTTTCACGCACAGTTTGCCTCGCAATATGGAACCGACCGTTTTGCGGAAATGTTGTTTGGGTATTTTCATACGAAGGCTGCCCAGGCCGAGGGGCATCCCTCCAAGACGGACAAGGCATTTGGTCAGGGGATGCTGGCGGTATCTTTTAAGGAGGGCAATTTTGAGCGGCTTGCCGGTGCCATTCGCATCGGCACCAACGATCCGTCCGGACTGCGGGAGCGCATAAGGCAGAACATTCAGAGGCACCAGGCGCAGTTGCGCGGGCTGGAACTTGAGGCAGAAGCAGATCTCCGCATGGATGAACTCGGGGAAATTCTGAGTGCGTACCCTACCCTGCAGGAGTTGTTGGATGTAGAATCAGAGCGCGCACCTCCCGGGGCAGAGACTGAAAAATCCGGAATGGAGTGTTCCATCCAAAAACTCACGCGCCTTACACGGGTGGTGGAGCTTCTTTCCGGAGAGCCGCGGGTGGCATTTCATAACCGGACGGTTTTTCGGAAAAAGAGAGACGAGTTGGGCGTTATGATCGGGGGGATGAATCTGGTGCGAAATATGAGGGGTGTCCTGCCATATTTGGCCGAGCTGGGTACTGCCGAAGCCGGTGAGGGCTTGCTCATCCAATCGCGGGCATCGTTTGAGGTGTGGGCGATCAGCCGTTGGGCGCCCTGGGGGCGTTTTTCACGAATGAACCGGAGTGCTGCAAAAACCATGTGGGAAGTGATTCAGGAAGCCAAACGAACAGGGGCCAGCCTGTCGTCCGAATCGCTGGTGTGGCTTGCCGTGAAGAAAGCGATGGAAGCGATCGATTCGGTGGAGCCGGATTTGGATTTGCGCTCCAGTTTGATCCATGGATTCTTCCACAACAACGTCGCGGCGCAGCGCTATTCCGGCCACCCATACGCGCGGATGTCGCGGCAGGGGATTTTGGCGGATTTGCAATGGGAAGAGGCGGCCCGGACAGGAAGGGCTGATGCCCAAGCCCGGATGCAGAGGCATTTGAAGCCATACCAGGACATGGGGTCAAGGTTACTTTT
>CAZGMX010000088.1:10054-11105 GCA_964526865.1 uncultured Actinomycetota bacterium
GCGGATGCAGGGGCATTTGAGTGGAGCGGGCTGTGTGTCTTTGGGGAAGGCCTTTCAGGATCGCGGTGTATGGATGGATCGGAATGCCGCTCCTCAGTCTTGTCCTTTGACCTCCAATGTCGAATGCGCCATGAATCAGTTGGAAAAGCAAGGGTGGGTGGTGCAGCAGCCCTTGAGACCGGAGGAAAAGACGCATATAAATTATTCTCTGACATCCAGTGGCGCTGCGGCGGCCGGAGCTCTGTGGGATTTTGACAACATGCACGCCATGCTGACGGTGGCCTTGAATATGAGGCGGTATTTTTTTGATTCCGGTTACCAGCTGCCGGAAGGTGCCCCCAATTTGACGAATATCCTTTGGATAGATCAGTGGCGTTGGCGCAGGAAAAGCGTTACGGAGAGCCGCAATATGGCTGAACAAAGAGCCCAAAATGAGATGAGAGATTCTCTGGAAGGAGTGTATGTGATTGCCGTGATGGATGCGCTGGCGTCCTGTGGTGTCTGGGAACATGTCGACCGCACAACGCGCGCGATCCATCTCGACAAAATTGAAGGAAATCGGGAGCGGCTCATGGAGGCGTTTGTTCTCTTGTCCATCGTGGGGTGGGTCGAGATAGTGGAACAGCCGGCCCGGATCGCGCCGAAAAAGACCAAAGAGACGCGGGTGTGTCTCACGTCTGCGGGAATCGCCGCGCTGGAGATGGCCCCGCGCTACAGTTATTCGGCGGATTTCCTGCCCATGTTGACCACGCTGGATGAGTGTCTCTTCTCCACCGGTTTGACCCCCGATCTGAGAAAAATTCTTGCTTCTTTCTTCACACCCGTTGTCCGCCCTGCCGAACCGAGGATGGAGGATCCGCGGCAGACACCCGTGGAGCAGAGCGTGTAACTGTAATTTATCCATCAGCGAAATCATTCAATCAATGATGGTAACGCAGAAGTCATTTCGGCGCTCCACACCTCCGCGTGCACCCTTTTGGCATTTTTGCTCGTGGACCCTCGGCCAGCCGTATCTGACGGTAGCCCGGGTACCCGCGAAGCGGGTGGGCGT
>CAZGMX010000089.1:0-2141 GCA_964526865.1 uncultured Actinomycetota bacterium
CGAAGAGAGGGAGTGGTCAAGGAATGCACACGCTCCAAGTGCAAGGGAGGAAAGCCCTTGCAAATTTCTACTGGGTGAACCGATTCATGTAGTGCCTATGGTGCCTAAAACGTGATTT
This sequence comes from uncultured Actinomycetota bacterium, assembly GCA_964526865.1. Classification (GTDB taxonomy): domain Bacteria; phylum Auribacterota; class Ancaeobacteria; order Ancaeobacterales; family CAZGMX01; genus CAZGMX01. The sequence goes on from CAZGMX010000089.1 coordinate 119, forward strand.
TTTTGCATTTCGATCATTGCCTCCACCTATCTAATCCGCGAAATGGAGTCAAAGTGTGTACTTTTATTTTTTAATTTTTCTCCAACACCTCCCTGACGCTCCGGATTCTTTTATGGACACGCGACACACTGCACTTCAGGATTGAGGCAATTTCCCTCTTGGTATTCCCCTGGTGGAGCAAATCACAGATCAACCGGTCTTGCCGGCTCAATAGATTAAGAAAATCCAACGGGACGGGCGCAGGCTTGCAATCTGGAAACTCATAGCCTTCTTCAATCCTCTGATCCAAAGAAACGATTTCCCCATCAGGCTGGCGCTTCTTCGCGCACATCTTTCTCTGCAAACCCGCCAGATGAGATTCCAGACACCGGCCCGTAGCACCCTTCCATTCCTTCGGCTTGGACCAGCCGTTTTGCTTCTTCTTGAGCCAATAGACGAGAAGCTCCTGCCGCACGTCATCCTCTTCCCACCGATGATTCCATCGCATCCTGCGCATAAATGCACCGGCCACTTTGTCCACGATTGCATATTCTTCAGGCGTGATTTCTGTCTCTGTCTGTGCTTTCATCGGACACCTCCCTTTTTTCACGTGTCCGAGCGTATATGTCAGGAATTATGCGAGGCAATGACCTCCAACAGCAGGGAAGGATATTCAACCAGGATTGGGATCTTTATGACGGCCAACACGTGGTATTTAAGCCAAAACTGTTGACCGCCAGGCAGCTACAGTTGAGTGTTCTTAAGGCCTACAACCGTTTTTATACGCTTTTCAACTCGCTTCTCCTCCTCTTGCGGCTGAATTTTCGAGGCGCCATGTTCCGTTTCATGGGCTACAGAATCGTGCGGGAATGGCTTAGGCACAACCGCGACCTAAGCTGGCTGTCCGAGGCTTCCCACCCCGTTGCCTCGCCCGCACGATCGACCGTCCGCATATGATTTAGTCCTTACGCCAAATTGTCCGACTTTGAGCCGATTAATCATATACCACCATATCGGCAGGCCTTTTCAATGGTCCTACTAATCCGGCAGCCGATAACACCGCCTACGGCTGATCCGAGAACTCCCAATATCGTTTGTACTGCAACATACCATGGGGCGTAACAACGGTGCCAAAGAAATGGAGCGGAGATCCAGTAGAAATACAGATAGACAACCAACCCGCGTAGGGCGCCCGCGACAAAGGACAAAACAGCACTCTTGGCGTAATCACGGGTAGCCCAGAAAAATAATTCCAACACGAGCTATTCAACCAGAGCGTAGGGCCACGACAAAGGATTGATCCCCCGAGATATAAGCTGAACAAAGAGAGTGGGTCCGCAAATGATGAACGTGGCGGTCCCTGCCCGTGGAATCATCCGTATGCCGATAAAAAGTACACAGGTGAACGGGACAGAAAAGAAAAAGGCATGCAAAAACGGCACCTTGCTCAATCCCATCTTGAAGGGAAGCACGGCGGCGTATAAAAGGAGGATAAAAAAGGCAATCGTCATCAAATCAAACGTGGTAAAGCGCGCCTTCCGGACGCTCCCCGTACGGTTGCCTCCCGGACTAAAACCCCGGATCTCCGCCGCCAGGGCGACCGTGCGGGCTTGACGCAGCGAGTTGATCACCAGGGGGACCATCAAATACCGGAGGGCCTTGCAGGCGGAATAAAACCCACGGACCGGAAATCCCCGCAGGCGAATAGCCAGAAGAATTCTTTTGGCCTCATCCAGGATGTGCGGCAGGAACCGGATGCACACGCAGATCACGAAATTAACCGTGTCGGGAATTCTCAGCTTTTTGAGCGTTACAATCAACGCCGAGGGATGCGTCGTCATCACCACCGTTGCCCCGACAAAGGTCGCGCAAATGACGCGCAGGGATTGCACCAGGCCGTAAGCAATGCCCTCCCGGTAAATGGCGATGCCGCCCGTGAGGCGCCCAATAACAGGCGCGTCCTTACCGACAAGCATGACAAGCGGCGTGCGCGGCTCAAAATAGTAGAAGAACGCCTGGGACAAGGCGGTGGTAACAACGATTG
>CAZGMX010000089.1:2154-11090 GCA_964526865.1 uncultured Actinomycetota bacterium
ACCCGCGACTGCCGCCAACTGATCCGGCAAAGCAGAAAAATAGCGACAACGATTGCGGTCAATATCGCGAGGGCGGCCGGCGAATTCAAGACCACGATCAAAACGGACACGACGAGGCTGTAGAGCAATTTCATGCCGGGATCTATCCGGTGCAGGATGGTATCCTTATCCTCGTATTTCATCGCCTACGATGCTCCCCTTCTCCAGGCGGATAACGCGCGTGGCAAATTGTCTGACAACCTGTTGGTGGTGCGTCGCAAATATCACCGTCACCGGCGTGCGGCTCTTCCCCCGGGCGCTCTCCATGAGCCGAATCCAGTTGTCCCGGTCTAAGCTCGTGGTCGGCTCGTCCAGGATCACAACACCGGGGCGCATGGACAAAACCGATGCAAATGCCAGGCGCTGTCTCTCTCCCCGGGAAAGCGCGTGGGGATGCCTCTGGCGCTTTTCCAGCAAGCCACAGTCCGCCAGCGCCTCATCCACACAAAACGGCATCCGCATCCGCTTGGGGCCAAAAGAAATCTCTTCTTCCACCGTGTTATTGAACAAATGCTCATCCGGATTTTGAAAAAGCATGCCCGCCTTCCCGGCAAGATCGTCGGGCGAATAGATCACAGTCCCGCAAATCCGCACCGTCCCTTTTTTGGGCAGGAGAATCCCCATCATGAGTTTTAACAGAGTCGTTTTTCCGCTCCCGTTATCCCCCAAAATCGCGACGGACTCCCCCTCTTTAATTTCAAGGTCCAGACCGTCAAACAGATGGGATGCCTCGCCATACCCAAAACACACATCCTTTAACAAAACGGCCGTATTTACGGAGGCATCTTGCCGGGACAGATCCCGCATCCCAGCCGGTTCTCCCTCTTCGCCGCTGTCTTGCCGAATCCTCCCCCCGCTGATCGTCAACCTGTTATCCGCTATTTCCATCAGTCCGGCCGGATCGTGCTCGGCGACAATCACCGTTGCGCCTTTTTTCTTCAGACCCTGCACGCATTCAATAAAACCCCTCCTACCCCGTTCATCCAGATTCACCATCGGCTCATCAAAAAGGAAGACAGACGGCCCGACGGCATAAACTCCCGCAATGGCAAGACGCTGTTTTTGCCCCGCCGAAAGGACCCCGGTCTGTGCGGCGGCCAACTGCCCCAATTGCATTTGGGCAAGCGCCTCGCGGGCGCGCCCATGGCACTGCGCCTGGGGCATTCCGGCATTGACGCACCCAAACTGGGCGTCTTCCCACACCGTCGGCATAAAAATCTGCAGATCCGGATTTTGAAACACCGTGCCCACGATTCGGGCCATCCGGCCAAGCGAAATATCGCGGGGACGCACGCCCCCGACAGTCACTTCGCCCCGCAGATCTCCGCCCAAAAGATGCGGGATAATCCCGTTAAGACAGTACAGGAGCGTTGATTTTCCGCAGCCGGACGCCCCCCGCAACACGGTCAGCGTACCTCTGGGGATCTTTAGCGAAACATCCCGCAAGGCCGGTTGTGTTGAAAGAGGATACGCGTAGGTAAGATTTTGTATTTGGATCATCGACGGAGATTGTTGGTAAACAGGTCCACGATTCCCGTGTAGTCTTCTCCGGAGGAGCGGGAGAAAAACACATGTCTGAGATGTTTTTGGGCGAGAGACGCAACGGCCTTCACTTCCCCGCCGGATGGTTCCCGGTATGGCAGGCAGTCCACGTGCATGTAGCCGATGACACGGAGAGGAATTTCCGGATCCACTGAGGCGACAAATTGGCTGATTGCTTCAATCTCAGCACCCTCGATAAGACCGGGGATATAGACCGTGGAGGCGGAAAGCCCGATCCCTCTGCGGTGCACGAGTTGAAAATGACCAAGGCAATCCTTGTTTGATCTGCCGGTGTATCGCCGGTGCAGAGCATCATCCACCGCCTTGATGGACATGGAAACGTGCGTCACTCCGTCCAGATCGGGCAGGACAAACCCGTTGGTGAGCAATCTAACGTGACAGGAAAACTCATCGCGCAGGGCGGCGGGCAGACGGCGGAATTCCCCGCACATGCGGGGCTCTCCGCTCAAAATCGTCACATTGCGCGGCTTTACCTGGCGCAAACAAGCCATCACCTCCGATAATCCGGACAACTTTAAACGTCCGTAATCCACTTTTCCGTAGATCTGCTTCCAATAACAGCCCAGACACCTGAAATTGCAGCCGATAAAATAGAGCGAGGCCGAACCTGTTTTTGGATTGTATGTAATGCGATGAATGTTCATGTCTCAATATTCAAACCGGCCGCTAACCACGATCGTCCGCGGCTGTGCCAATGTCCCCCGATACTCCTGATACCGCAGGTTAAAGATGTTCTCAATTTTTATCGCCATGCTGAACTGTTTGGTCAGTTTTCTTGCCATCGTAACATCCCAAATGCAGTACTGCTTCACCTTTTGGGTATTGGCGTCATCGTTAAAGGCCGTTCCGTTGTAGACCGATGTTAAATCCACGTCCAGCAGTTTGGGATTCTTGTAGGACACCCCGCCGGCGCATTTATACCGCGGCGAATACGACAAATCCTTTCCCTCCAGGGACGTGAGACTGTTCTTTTTTACCTGCGACATGTCGTAGGTGTTATTCCAAAACAGGGACCACTCCTTGGTGGCAGACACCCTCACCTCGGTCTCCAATCCGTAGGACGTCGCGCGGCCGACGTTTTGCTTGTCCTTGATGGTTGCCGTGCGGGTCTTGAGCGTATCCACGCTATAAATGAGGTCATGAATATCGTTGTAATAAAAGGTCAGCCTGCCCAATATCTTTTTCCAGAGCGTTTGCTCCACGCCCGCCTCAAAAGAATAGGCCCATTCCGGTGACAACGTGGGATTGGAACGGTATGTCGTCGTGCCGTATTTCCAAGTCCGGTACAAGTCATACAGCGTGGGGACCCTGAACGATTTTCCGAATGTACTCCGCAGGGCGGTATCCTTGAAGAGGTGATATAGCACACCCACTTTGGGGTTGAACGATGTCTCGTGATACTTGTTATACAGCGTCTGTTTGGGGTTAAGCGTCGTGTCGTAAACGGCCCCGTCGTAATTCCACCAGCAATCCACGCGGCCACCGGCGGTAAAGATCAACTTCTCCCAGAGTTTTGCCTCCTCCTGCAGATAAAACCCGACCAGCTTCTGCTGGCCCTGGGCGGCCGCCCAGCGCGTTGTGCTGCGATATGCGTCCTGCGAGTTTATTTTTCCCCAACGCCAATCCATACCGGCGGTGATGATGCTCCAGTCGGGCCAATGCAGATTTGCCTGCACATTCCCGCCCAGACCCTGTTTGGGATTGTCATTGACATAATCAATGGACTGGTAGCGCGAGGCCGCCCGGGTGGTGTACAGGTCATAGGTCCAGTTGGAAATATCGCGGTCCAGATAGATGTTGCCTTGAACCTGCAATTTTTCGCCCAGCCAGAGGTCCAATCCGGCATAGGCCCGGTCCGTGTTCTTGTCACCGGAATAAAATTGCCGCCCGCCGTTGGCATGCTCATCGTAATGACGGTAACCGGCCGTGACCGTGCTGGTTTTAGTCAGGTCATAATACAATTTAAGATCCGTTGTAAAATTCTCATTATCCCGCCGGATGTCGTAAAACTGACGGTCTGTAGCGGCCACGTATCCGCCGGTGGAAAATCCGTTCCACGCAACGCTGTAGCCGAAATTCCCGACTTTGTTTTGATGGGCGACAAAAAGCGATTTAGTCGCGTAACTTTCCCACGCGCTGTCCACTTTCAGGGAAAACTTTTCTGGTTTTTGCGTGATCATATTGATGACGCCGCCCATGGCCCCCGGACCGTAAAGCCCGGAACCCGGACCGGGAACGACTTCTATACGGTCAAGGATTCCCACCGGAACCGAATTCCAATAGACCTCGCCGCTGTAGATCTCATTAAACGGAATACCATCCACCAGGACCAGTGTTCTGCCGCGCGCCTGCCCGCCAAATCCGCGCAGGGTCACCGTGGAGGTGCTGGAGGTCATTCCGGAACGCCGCAGCACATCCACTCCCGGAACCGTCTTCAAAAGATCGTCCGCATACACCGGGAGTTCGCTTTGGATCGCGTCCCGGTCAATCACGGTCACACTCTGGCTCGCGTCTCCCACTGTCGTCGGGACACGCGATGCGGTCACGATGATCCGATCCAGCATAAAAGGGTCGTCCTGCGTTTTATCAACCGGTGTCGCTGTGCCCTCGGCCGCAGGCTCTGCCGCAGCAGGAGGTTTGGGGCCATCTACTGCCGTCGGTTCGGACGCAAACGCATTCACAGAGACCAGTATCCCCAACAACGCCCCCAGACCGGCACGGTGAAATCCCGCAATCCTGTTTGTGGCGATATTTGTTTTCATACCCCCCCTTATATACGTTTATTACTTTCGTGCTACCCTCGTAATAAAAAAAATATAGCCGCTCACGCCTTTCTAATAATACATACGTTTAACATATTCGTGCTACCCTGGGAATAAAAATATATAGACGCGTCTAATCTTTCCCGCACCCCGTCATGCTCAGCGTCCCGTGTTTGACTCCCTTGATGGCCCGCAGTGTGTCCGCCAACTTCTGTATTGCCTGTGCCTCTCCTTTTACCGCGACGATCTCCAGACAATTGTAGTGATCCAGATGCACGTGCTGGGACGCAATGATCAACCCCTGAAAATCGTGCTGAACATCGGTGATCTTGTTGAGCAATGCGCGACGGTGATGGTCGTAAATCAACGTGATCGCACCGGCCACCGTATCCCCCGCTTTCCAAGCCTTCTTGACCAGCTCCCCCCGCATCAAATCCCGGAATGCCTCTGACCGATTCGCGTATTTTCCTTCGCGGATAACGGAATCAAATTTCACCAGGAGATCCTTCTCCAATGAAATACCAAACCGAATCAACGCAGACATGACACCCCCGTATTACCTTTTACAATATCATAACACCACGGTCCTGTGTGTCAAGCCAGCAGCCCGCGCAAAAGTTCCGCAAATCAACGCTATCGTTCTGCAATACTAAAAACGATGTCCACTTCAAATTGCAATTCTTCCTTATCCAGACCCCCGGGAAACGGGCGAAAGGGGCTTGCCCTCTTTACGGCATTCACAGCCTCTTCGTTAAGGTCCGCGACGCCGGATGCGCTCACCATCCGGATATCCCGGATAGCACCTGACGGTATCAGGCTGAAGAACACGCGAACCACGCCCTCCTTGCCCAGCCTCAGCGCCCCGCGGGGATACCTTTTTTCTTCCTGTATTTTTTGTTTAACGCTGTCCTGATAGCGCAGTAATGATTTCTTGAGTTCTTCGCTGATCTCTTTGGGCGCAGGCTCCGCGCTGTCCGCCACCTCTTCCATCAATGCTTCCTGAACCAAAGGCACAGGCTCCGCGGCCGTTTTTTCTATTATTTTCTCTTCGGCAATCTGATACTGACTGGGCAAAATCTCTTCCCTGACTTCATATTTAATTTCAAAGGGCTCGCTTTGCGTGTCCCGAATATTGTACATTCCCGGCCCGATAATGCCCGCGTGAAAAGCCAGGGCCAGCACAAAACACACTCGCAGGTCATTTGCCATTTTCGTGATCAAGCGTCTGCGTGGAGAGTACCAGACCGCCGGCGTTGGCCGCCTTGGCGATGTCCATGATACGCACTGTCAATTTTAGATTCACGGTTTCGTCGGCCTTGATTATCACGGTCTTGGAATCCGATTTTTCCAAACGCGCCCTCAACCGCTCCTGAAGATCTTGCATCGGGACGCGGTCCTCACCCATGAGGATCTCTTCGTTGGCGCGCACAAAAATAACGACATCTTCGCTTTTATGGGCTTGGGCATGGGTGGCCTTGGGTAATTTGATCTTGAATCCCTGTGCGGATATTAAATGAGAAGACAGCACAAAGAAGATAAGAAGCAAAAAGACCATGTCTATGAGGGGCGTCATGTTCACACCGGCCGAGGACCTTTTGCGGCGATCAAATTCCAACGAGCTCATGTCAAAAACCTTTCCCCTAGTGGATATGGAATACGTCGGAGGCTATGTTTCTGAGCTGAATGCCGCGATTGTCAACCACGCCTTCAAAATAGTAATAAAAGATCAGCGTGGGGATTGCCACAAACAATCCCGCCGCCGTGGTTATCAGGGCCTCCCATATCCCGCCGGCCAACACGTTGACATCCGCAACACCGCCTATCTTTTCGATCCTCTGGAAAGTCTGGATCATTCCCGTAACCGTTCCGGTAAGCCCCAGCAATGTCGAGATATTCCCGATGATGGACAAGGCACGCAGATGCTTTTCTCCTTCCTCAAGCTCTCTGGATCCGGCCCTGCGCAATATCTTCTGTTTGTCATCGGGGGAATGGTTTGTTATTTTTATCCCGACGGACAAGAACCGGCCGAGAAAACTGCGGTCCTTTTCCGTCAGGGCAAATGCCTCCGCGGTTTTGCCGCTCTTCAACAAGACACCCACCCTGCCGTCCAAATTCCTGCTTTTGGACCGCGTACGGTAAAAATAATAAAATCTTTCCAAGACAACGGTCATGGACACGATCGAACACAGCGCGATCGGCCACATGAGAAAACCGCCCTTGATAAAATAGTCGTGCATTTTTGGTGCCTCCTCTCAGCTTAGAAACAATAGGAAAGACTCCCGTAAATAAAAAGCCCCGGTTCGTTCACGATGCGGACGTTCCGTCCGGTCGGATCGGTGGGATCAAACTCGTAAGAATTCGCCACCGTGTATTTGGAATCAAACACGTTGTCCATCCCGAAGTGGAGGTTCATGCCGTTTAAAGCCGGGTGTCCCTTCACCACCTGCCCGACGTTGCAACTGGTCCTGAAATTGACGACATTCCACGATTTGATAGGCACCTCTCCGGCCCCGCCGTCAAACCGGCTGAACGCATTGGAATGAACCCATTCCAGCGTGGCAAAAAAACCTTTGTCGTCGTACACCATGGCCAGCTTTGCCTTCAGCGGGGACACCTCCGCCAGGTTCTTGTTACCATTGCCCGGCGGCTGGGAATACTTCCCCCCCCTTTGGCAGGCAACCCCGCCCTCCACGGACAGGCCATGCCCTACGTCGATGGAACCCGTCGCATCCATACCCGCGATATAAGCGTTTATGTTGGTGTAACTTTTTATGGCGTTGACCTGGTCCTGGTAAATATAATTTTTTAGATAACTGTAAAAACCCTTAATCTTGCCGCGCAGGATCTTGAATAGTTTTGCCTCAAGACCGAAATCCGTTTCAAGATTGTGGGCGGGTTTAAGCGCCGGGTTGCCGTAATACGAGGGCCCATCCTGAATATACCGCTCCACCGCCGTGGGTTCACGCGTGGACAACCCCGTCCCGGCGAAGACATTGATATCATCGGTAAAATAATATTTCAGAAAGATGTCGGCGCTCGGAAAGACATCGGTACGCGCGTTCTCGTCTGTCACGGTCATGCTGTAGAGCAATGCATCGCCGGCCCTGGTGTTAAAAATGTCCCCGCGCACCCCGGCCTCTATGGACAATTTACCGATGTCGTGTTCCGCCGTCAGGTACGCGCCAAAATCCAGGTCCCCGACATCCGGAAAAAGCTGCCCGTTTAATGTCGCGCCCGTATTCCGGTTAAATACGGACCCATCCCAGTTGCGGTGATAAAAATCCACCCCGTATTTAAACAGACCTATGCTTGTCCGCTTCTTGTTCTCGGCCTGAGCGCCTGTAATACTAGATATGGCGTCTATCCTTCTTTGGGAAATGGCCCCCGTCCTGAATTTTCCGTAGGGGTAATGCTCTATCCGGTTGTAATATGCGGATAACTCCAATGCGTCCGACAAAGAACACGGCTCGGCAATGGTATAAGAACCATTCGTCAAATACGTGTACTCCTTTTCCGTATCCATCGCCACCCGCGGAGTCAGGATATCGTCGCCCTGTCCATAAGAAGCCGACAACACCATCTCGTGGTCTTCCCTGGGCCGGAGCTTCGCCTTCGTCCAATAATCGCTTTTTTTGAACGCGGGCATATCCCGGCCCTTTGCATTGTAGTTGGGGTTAAAGCTGGTAAGATTCGCGCCATGCCCGTCCCGGTACTGCCTTGACCGCGAATAATTGTATCCGAACAATCCCTGGACATCCTTGTTGCCGCCGTTGACAGAACCGCCCTGGCTTACAAATCCGTAGGAACCGAATTTGGACAAAATCTCTCCGTGGAACCCTTCCTGGGTATCCTTGGTAGCGACGTTGACAGAACCGCCGATCGCGCCCGGCATACTCATGTCGTAGGGACCCTCTTTAATTTCTATCTTTTTTACGTTCAGCATATTCATGTGCGACAACGGAGGATCCTTGCGGCTTCCGCAGGAACCCTCGATGAGGGTGTTGTCCTGGGCAAACCTCAAATTGGCGCACGTGAATCCGCGCAAACCCACCTCGTTACCGTAGCCGCTTTTTCTGATCATATAGGCTTCGATAAGCTCGTCCGACAAGACCTCGGCAAGGTCCACCACCTTGTGCGTCTTTAAAGCCTTCTGTCCTATCCTTCTTTTCTCCGCTATGTCCAATACATTCTCCTCCTCCCCCTCCGTTGAGACCTCCACCTGCCCCAGATCAAAAACCGTGGTGTGCGCATAAACGGAAGAAGAAAAATAGCCGAAATCAAGGATCAACATCAGTGCCGCCATAAAACAACAACAAATTTTTTTCAGGATCATCTTGGCTCCCTCCAAAACAACAGTTAGTAACCGACAATACAAATGGCTCAGACGGTGTGATAATTGAGTTTTGGAGGAGCGCGGGAAATATTGGCAGGAACGGTGATTTCTATTAGCGGAGTGCCGTGCGGGGCATCCATGGACCGGACAACCCGGACCGGACCACAAAAACCGCCCGCACAAAAGAACGCCGCCACGGCGTGGTGCAGACAACGGCAGGCGGGACACTCATGCCCGCG
>CAZGMX010000090.1:0-10976 GCA_964526865.1 uncultured Actinomycetota bacterium
GCCCCGCCGCACCGCTCATCCCGCAGACCAAACACCAGATGCTTCACGCGGGAAAGGACCAGGGCACCGGAACACATATAACAGGGTTCCTTGGTCACATAGATCGTCGCGTCCGTCAGCCGCCAATCACCCAACATGCTGGCGGCCTGGGTCAGCGCGATCATCTCGGCGTGGGCGGTGGCGTCTTTGAGCATCTCCACCTGGTTGTGTGCCCGGGCAATGATTTTATTTTTGTGAACAATCACGGCACCGACGGGCGTTTCCCCTGCATCAAAAGCCTTCTCGGCTTCCTTCAGGGCTTCTCTCATGAAATGTTCGTGGATGTTTTGTTCCGACATCACGGCGTTGCTACTCCGCTTGTACCACCAACAAAGTCTGCGCCCAGGAGGACTTGGCGCCTTCCGCTTCGCTACAGGTCGGCCACCCGGCGCACTCGGCGCTGCGCCAGCTCGCGCCTCGTAAACACGCGCCTCCTTTCAAGTCCTCCCTGCTCCCTACAACGCTTTCTTGCGCCTACTATAATTGTGCAACTAACAAGGCTTGCGCCCAGGAGGACTTGAACCTCCAGCCTTCGGTTCCGTAGACCGACGCTCTATCCAGTTGAGCTATGGGCGCTTGTAGTAACCTGATAAACATAAACTACTTATGCCTTTTTGTCGAGAGGCTCCTTTTTTCACTTCTTGAGCTGGTGTCCAAAAAATGTCCAGTTTGCATACTCGCATTCGGAAACTTATGGATTGATTGAGATTGCCCGATAATGTAAAAAAAGTGCCTGTGTAATACCCCTCCTCTATTCTGCCACTGCCCACTGACCGCCCTTGTCAGGACCGATGCGTTTGATAAAAGATTTTTGTTTTAACTTGCGAATGTTTTCTTTGATTTTCCTTTCTGAAATACCGACAAGATTTGAAAGCTCTTTCACCGTTACATACGGGCTCTTTCTCATTTCTGCCATAATCAATGTTTGATTTGCGGTGACCTTTTCAGGGACCCTTACAGTGACCTTTTCAGGGACCTGTTGCGTAGCACCTGAAGAATCTTTAAGGCTATATAACGGCCGCTTGAATTGAATAAAGAAGAAATTGTTGCTTTCAATCAACGGGAATGGCAGGCCAGCGGCATCCATAAACTCCCGGATGCGCTTGAAGCCTGATCCCACCCGCTCCACCTTGTGCATGCGCGCAAAAATATCTGCGATCAGCTCGTTGCGGCGGATAGAAACCTCGCCCAGCCGTTTTTCATTCATATCGGGGAGAAAACCACCAGGGTTGCTGATAACCACTCTGTCTTCATGCACCTCCACCATGATGCTTGTGCCCCGCATAGTATAATCGCGATGGATGATGGCGTTCGCCACGGCTTCCCTTAAGGCCTCAAGAGGTATCTCGTAAATATCCCGGCGATCCGCGCCCTTAATCTCGCTGCGCACATTCAGATGCCGTTCAAGAAAAATCATCGCCTCCTTATATTGCGTCACGAGGTCGTCTTGCACATCCTTGCGATCGTAAATATTGACGCGATTGGTCCCCTTAAATGCCACCAGCGTCATCTGACATTGCAGAATGAACCGCCGCGGGTCCTGGGCAAAGAAAAGAATGCCGGCATTCTTTATCTTTTCCCCCCTGCTTAAATTAAGACTGTTCAAAACACTTTGTGGATCAATCTTGCCATAGTCAATTTTGGCCTCTTCAAAAAACCTCCTGATTTTGTCTTTTGAAATATCGTGCCAAACAACGTCCTTGGCAATCTGCTCTTCAAAGGGCATCGAGGACATCCCCTGAAAAAGATGCTGAATCTCCTTACGGCTCATCTTCTGCGTCACCGCATCCAGACGGCGGTAATAGCCAGAGGCGCAGCCGTACGGCTTATCATCTCCTGCTAAAACTTCAATGATCACCACAGCCCCCAACTGGGAGATCTTGCTTACAGAAATGGACGGCTCGCAATTACGGGCAAGAGACTGGATTTCTGCTTTCATCTGGTTAGTAAGCCTCTCCCCGACAATATGTCCATCGTCGCGAACCCCCAGAAGAATGCGACCTCCCCTTGTATTGGCAAAGGCAACTAAATCTCTGTCGATTTTTGGAGTGTATTTCTCCTTAAATTCGATGCTCAGACCTTCCCCCTCGGCAACCAGCAATTTTAAATTCTCAGCATTCACAAATGACAACCTCCATGGTCAAAACTGGTATCTTTTTTGATTATACCGCTTACCGCCTGTAAAGTAGAGCCGCAAGAAGCAAGATTGAACGTTTATGTTGGTCGCACTGTCCAAAAAGTGTCCACTCTTCAGCAATAATGGCGGTGGTTCACGGAATTGGCGGCAATGGACAGAACGCTGGAACTGTCTAATTATAAAGAAGAAACAGACATTTCAGGTGTTTATGAAAAAGGGACTGGTGTTTTCCGTAGACCGACGCTCTATCCAGTTGAGCTATGGGCGCAAGAATACCTAGATACCACCTCAATACGCTAACAGCGAGCCGTTAATATACCAGATTTTGGCAGTGCTGTTTTAAAAGATTGGCGTACCAGCGGCCAGAACCTCAGCCATACGTTTGTACCCCGCACCTGCCGTAGCACGAAGAATGGGGCACGATGAATTGTCGTATTAAAGAAGCCATTGCTGAAAGCGGGGCGGGGGAACGATTATCGCTGGATTTCCACCAACTTCTTTAACAAACCGACAACTTCCGCTTGTGTTGTTGTTCTGTACTCTGCGCAGAACGCGGGGTTTTCATGCCCCACTCTTACCGAAATCCCCTTCATCGACCGCACGGTCTTGAACGCGTCCTCATCCGTCAAATCATCTCCGGCATAAAGGACGACACGGTCGCAAGAACCATCTCCCCCGCATCTTGTCACGAACCATTCGATGATACGGCCTTTGTGCCAATCGATAACCGGGCGGATTTCCAAGACTTTCCCCCAACATAGAAAACCTCTCATAAAGGAATCCTTCTCAACCGTTCGATTGCGGTTCAAAATATAAAATACCGCAAATACAGATACACGTGACAGATCACGATGGATTCAATCATCAGCGGAAAACCATAGATAAAAAAAGTTCTAAACGTGATGGGGTGGTGATTTTCCTCGGCGATGCCTGCGACGATGATATTGGCGGATGCGCCGATAAGGGTCCCGTTGCCCCCCAGGCAGGCTCCCAGCGCAAGCGACCACCACAGGGGATCCGAAATATGCTGCGCGCTCATTTGCAGCGTGCCCGCCATGGCGGGGATCATTTCCTTGACCAGAGGAATCATCGTCGCAACATAGGGAATGTTGTCCACCACGGCGGACAGCAGCGCGGAAAACCACAGGACGACCATCGTGGTGGCATGAAGGTTTCCCTGCGTAAGGTTCAACACCCCTCGGCTGAGTATGGCAATCGCTCCCACCCTCACCAGTCCTTCGACGAGAATGAACAATCCCACAAAGAAGAAGAGGGTGGACCATTCCACGCGGCGCAGGGCATCGTGCGGTTTGATCTTCGCCGCCAAGAGCAGCGCGACCGCGCCGGACAGGGCAACGGTGGCCGCCTCCCAATGAAAAATATGGTGAACAAAAAAACCAAGGAACACAAGTCCCAGCACCCATGCGCCTTTCTTGAGCAGCGGCTTGTCCTTGATGGTCTGGCCGGGATCCATGGCCAGGACAGCGTCGATTCGAGACGGATCCGCGCGGAGGGACTTGCCGAAAACCAACCACAGCGTCAAAAGGTAGCAGCAAAAAACGATGGCCACGGGAGGGGTCAAATTGATCAGGAACTGGTTGAAACTCAATCCCGTCGCGCTGCCAATCATGATGTTCGGGGGATCGCCTATCAGGGTGGCTGTTCCGCCGATATTGGAGGCAAGGGTCTCGGTGATGAGGTAAGGAACAGGAGTCACTCTCATTTCCTTGGCGACAAAGATTGTGACCGGCGCGATCAAAAGCACCGTGGTCACGTTGTCCAGGAGGGCGGACAAAACCGCCGTGACCAATGACAGCAGGATCATGATACGGAAGGGTCTGCCTCCGGCGGCACGCACGGTTTTTAGGGCAAGCCAGTCGAACACGCCGGTGCGCGCGAGCAGGTTGACAAGAATCATCATGGAGGCCAGAAGGAATATGACATTCCAATCCACCGCCTTGAAGGCTTCGCTCTGGGGGAGTATTTTCAGGACAAGCAGAACGCACGCCCCTGCCAGCGCAGCCAGCGTGCGGTGAACCTTTTCACTCACGATCAACGCATACACGCAGAAAAAAACACCGACGGCGATCCAAAAATCAGCGGACATGGGGACGCCTTCCCTGCGGTTTATGAGAAAAGAATTGCGCGCGATCTTTCATCGCAATTATCTCTGTTTGGATTTGATGATGACATAGATAAAAAATGCCCCCATGCCCAGCACGATGATCAAGACAAGCCAGTTTTTTGCAAGAAAGTCCATACGTTATCCTCCTCTGGTCAACATGAAAATCGGCCGCGGCGCGGCCCGAAGAAAATCGACGGGTAAAAAAGCTCAGACAACCGGAGGATCCAGCAGGGCTTCCCCGTTATGGATCAGGAAAGTGGCAGCAGAAGTAATGGCATCCAGAGAAATCATGTCCGAATTGTACAACGGTCGAACGGTGGATACAATGAAAACAGAAACAGGAGTTCTCGTCCCCGTGCTTTCCTCATTCTTTGGTGGTGCGGAATGGCTCCTTGTTCTTGAGGCGAAGAATATTCCAACGGGCAGCGGCATGGTATTTGTCGATCCGCAGAACCTTCTCCCACAGCGCCACGGCCGGCGCGTAATCTTCTTGATCCGCATAGGCCGTTGCCAGGTTGCACAGGGCCGCGGTGAATTCCGGCTTGATCGCCAGCGCCTTCTTAAATTCTTCCTTGGCCTGTTCTTCTTTTTTTTGATTCAGAAAAAGGACCCCCAAGTTGTTGTACGCCTCCGCAAATTTCGGATTGAGTGCGATCGCGCGATCATAATGCCAGCGCGCCTTCTCCTCCTGCTTCATCTGTGCGTACGCGTCTCCCTGCATCAGGTGGATGTCCGGATTGTTTGGATCCTTTTGGAGCGAAATCTGAAACGCGCGGGTCGCGTTTCCAAAATCTCCTTTTTCCAGATAGGCGGCGGCCAACCGCGTCCATGTCCCCTTTTCGTCCGGCTCCCGCAGAACCCTCTCTTGCAGCAGGGCAAGGGGTTCTTTGCCTTGTTCCCCGTACAGGGACAAGAGGCACAGCGGCCAGGGCCTTTTTCCCAGCTTGGCAAGCGCATCCGTCCACATTGTTCGATTGTCATGAAAGATCTGCACGCGCTGATAGGACAACCCTCCCAACAGTCCGATGCAAAGGATACCCAGGGGAATGAATCGCCGGTACCCCCGATCCGTCAATTTGGAAATCCAGGCCGCAGCGCTGATGCACAGCCCCATAAGGGGAATGTAAAAGTACCGGTCCGCATAGGCGTTGACGATGGGCATGGCGCCACTCACCGGCAGAAGCGCAATCAAAAAGAAAATCAACCCGAAGGCAATGACCCGGTTCCGAAACAACGCCCATATAAAAATCCACCAAAAAATCATCCAGACGCAGCAACACGACAACACCACAATGTTCCACGGCGAATATTGCGTGGGCAGCCACGGATCGACCGTGCAATTTTGTGGAAGCACGAGACACACAAGACCGCGCGTCCAGCCGGTCCAGTGCGTGAGCAGGCTGGTCCAGATATTCCCGCCGAGATAATCGAACGTCGCCTCCAGTGCGGTCTTCATCCAGACAAACCGGACAAGGACATACAGCGCGGTCACGGCCCCCAGACCCGTCACGGTGAGCATTCTGCGGAGAAAATTTATCTTGATGGGCAAGAGCGAGGGGTCTTTCCGGCGCCGCTCCAACACAATGGCCGCCAGCACAATCAGGGGAAAGCACAGCGCCGTCTCCTTGGACAACAGCGCCAGACCGTAGCAAAGACTGGCCAAAAACCACCGGCCCTGGTGCCAGATAAAAAGCCATGACAAGAGCAGAAAGGCAGCACACTGTAATTCTTCCCGCATACTGGGGATAACCACTGGTTCCACGACGATGGGATGAAAACAGAACAGGAATGTCGCCCACCAGGCGGCCGCACGGCTTTTTGTGAGATTCACAAGGACCTTCCACAATAGACAGCAGACGAGCAGATGCAAGAGCAGGTTGTGCAGCCGGAAACCAAAAGGCAGCACGCCAAACACGCAATAATCCAGCATGTAGGAAGCCGTCACGACGGGCCGGTAACTCATCTCATGCGACCCGGTAAAATATTCCTGGGAGAAAAAGTGTTTGAAGTTGTCCGTTTGCCGGATGAACTGGTTGTCCTGAATCCACCGGATGTCGTCATAAACAAATTCGCCGAGGATGGCGCCGGCAAACACAACGACAAAGCACGTCAAGAAAAACAGGGGGACATGCCGCCGGTGAATTGCGACCTGTTCCTTGATAAAAGCCGCCATCCGGTTTGGCATTCTGCGTTTCTCCTCTATTCTTTTATTCTTTCTTGGACAGGATATGATCCAAAACCAAATCCGCAAACGCCAGGCTGGCCGTAAAAGCCGGAGAAATGGCATTGAGAATGTGCGTGGAGTGCGGACCGTCCTCCATCACAAAATCCATCACCAGCCGCATGGCCCGCGCATCCACAAGCTGTGGACGGATGCCGACTTTGGCAATCCCGGGCTGGACATCTCCCTGGTTGAGGGACGGAGCCAGGGTCCGGATGCATTTCAAAAATCCGCTATCCAGGTATTTTGGGAGTTCCTCCCTCACCAGACTGCGGAATCCATCATGGTTGCGCAGAAACATCACTAGAAGATCGCGGGCGATCAAGGGAAAGTCGCGGCAGTCCAACCCATCCAACAATCCATAATTTTCCCGCCCGAATGCAGGGATGGCCGTAGGTCCCACAATCACCTCGTCGTCCACTGTCCGGGTGAGATGCACGCCCAAAAACGGCATGGCGGGATTGGGCACGGGATAGATGGAACCCCGGATGCGAGGCGCGGCCGTGGCCGTCAATTTACGGTAGATCCCCTTGAAGGGCAGGATTCGATAGTGCCGGCCCACCCCCAATTGATGCGCGATGCGGTCCGCGTTCAACCCCGCGGCGTTGATCAAATGCCCGTACCCAAACTCCTCCCGCGCCGTCCATACAGTCCTGGCGGAAGCATCCACCCTGCACACCCCTGCCGGCATGATCACCTGCGCCCCCATGGAAATAATTTCTTTCCGGAGGGCCTCCAGTACTCCAACGGAATCGACCACGGCCGTGTTAGGAGAATACAACGCCCGCAGGCATGTGGCCGCATCGGGTTCTATTTTGCGCAGCTGCGCGGAATCGATTATTTCCACCTGCGCGCCGTTGGCCTGGGCGCGCGCATACAGGACATCGATCTGCCCGGCCAGCGCCGGCGTGGCGGCGACAATCACTTTGTCCGTCCGGCGCACGGAAACACCCGCCGCCAAGGCATATTCATACATCCTGCGCGCCCCCTGGGCGCACACCTTCGCCTTCATTGACTGGGCGGGATAATAGATTCCGCTGTGCAAGACACCGCTGTTGCGGCCGCTGGCGTGGCATCCGAGCGCCGGCTCTTTTTCCAGAACCAGGATCGATCCGCTCCCCCGCTGCGCCGCAGCGCGCGCAATAGTCAACCCTACAATCCCCGCTCCAACCACCACCACGTCGAATGCCTTCATCGCACCGCCCCCGCCTGTGTCAAGCTGTTCATTCCTATGTGACTGATAAAATGATTCAAGCCTTCAAGATTTTATTATGATATTCTTTTTAGCGTAATATGAATCTGACACTTGGTCCAATCTTAATCGGAGTCTTTTTTGGCATGGTGGGTTTTGTCGCCTGGGTGTATGGCCGCCGCAGGCAGAGCGCGCGGCACATGGTCTTGGGCGCGGCGCTGATCGCGTATTCCTACTTCGTCCCCAATCCATGGCTGTGTTTTTCCATCGGCGCCGTCCTCGCGCTTTTGCTTTTTTGGCCCTGATTGAATCCGGAAAGGAGACGCACCATGTCCTACATTCTCATTCGATGGGCGATCAACGCGCTGGCCCTCGTGGTTGTCTGTCACATCGTCCCAGGAATCGAGGCATCGAATCTCACGGTCATTCTGGTGGCGGCCATCGTGTTGGGCATCATCAACGCATTTCTAAAGCCCCTGTTGATCTTGGTCACCCTCCCGATCAACATCCTGTCGCTGGGCCTATTCACCCTGTTCATCAATGGGTTCTTGCTCTTTTTAGTTTCCAAGATCGTCAAGGGCTTCGTCATCGCGGGATTCTGGCCTGCGTTTTTTGGCGCGCTGATCTTCAGCCTTGTGAGTTTTTTTGCCGGCAGTTTGGTCAGCGAGAACGGGAAAATCATCATCCGGATCGAGAAATAGAGTCGTCGCGCCTGGCGGTTCTGATTCTGCCCTGCCCGGGTGAACTTTTCGGAAAAACCACGGAGAGCAGGTTTTTTCTACCCTATGAAACGCATCTTTTTTGCCCTGGTTGTTGGGCTTGCCCTCCTGCTTGGCTTGTCCGTGTCTTACGTCAAACCCTTCATCCTGTCTGTCGCAACAAAACAGTTGGGCAGAAGTTTTGCCGGCAGTGTGGTTTCCATCGAGAACTGCATGTGGGACTCTTCCCATTTGCTCCTCTTCAACATCCATATCAAGAAGGCCCCGGCGTACGCGATTGCCATCAAGGAAATTGCCATCCAGTTTCACCCGCTTTCGATCATAAAGAAAAGAATTCTAAAAGTGTCTCTGACGGGTGCCTCTCTTGACATCAACACCCCCAAACAAAATGTCATGGAACTGGCGTCGCACCTGACCATCCCCCATTCAAAGAAACCGTTCCGGATCAGAACACTGGACCTGTCCCATGTCAAAATAAATCTGGCGTCTAAGGGCTTGAATTTGCGCACTAGCTTTTCCTCGTGCGTGAATTGGACAAGAAGGATCGTCGAGACAATGGAAATGACATTGGAACGTTTGGACATGGGCGGTTTTGTCCTCGATGGCGTCTCTCTCGGGATGGACCGTGCGGCAAACACGGGTGATTTAACGATCCAAAAGGTCCAATATGGCAAGGCAAAGCTGGAAGTCATCCGAGGCCATGTCCGGCTGGAAAACAATATTTGCCTGCTGGAAAATCTGTCCGGAAAACTTTTTGGCGGCATCGTGGAAGGACGTGCGGACATCACCCTGAGACGCGATGTGGGATATCTTATCAACTTGAAGCTGGCAGGGGTCGATACAGAGATATTCATCGGCGATTTCGATCTTGGCAAAAAGCTCCAGATGAGCGGCAAATTGACCGGCATTCTGACCTCGCAGGGCAGGGGGCGAATCTTGGAAACTTTGAACGGCGATTTTTCTGTCATTCCCCCGGGAGGAACGCTTATTATTCAAGACACGACCTTTTTGGAAAATGCCGCGAAGGCGTCCGGCCAGCCCCTGGATATACTGATGTAGGGTTTCAAGAACTACAAGTATGACAACGGAATGGTCAAGATGCGGCTGGACGAAAACAATCTGGTCCTGGAACTCGACTTGGAAGGCGGTTTGGGAAAGCGCAATTTGGATATCGTGATCCATGATTTCAATTCAATAATAAAGGAGGCAAGACAATGAAGACCGTGAGAGTCACAAGCCCGCTTCGTTTGATCCTCGTTTTCTGTGCCATGGGATTGATCAGCTGCGCGAGCTTAAAGGTGGAAGCTCCCAAAGACCCGATCAAGGTGGACATCGCCATGCGGCTGGATGTTTATCAGCATGTCCAAAAAGACATCGACGCGATCGAAAACATGGTGACTGGCGGAGCCAAAGAAAAGTCCGCACCCGCCGCAAAGGATTCCGGAGGGAAAGACAAGGTGAGCCTGCTGGATTTGCTGTCTCCCATCTCCAGCGCCTACGCCCAAGAGGGGCTGAGCCCGGAGCTGGAAAGCGCCGCAATGAGGCGGCGTGACCGTTTTTCCGCGCTTTCTTCCCTGGAGTCGCAGGGGATCGTGGGAGAAAACAAGTCGGGCCTGGTCGAGATCAGAGGGGCGGCGGATGCCTCGGCACAGTCCCTGGTCTCTGCGGAAAACAGCGACCGCATGAGCATCTATCAGGGCATCGCCTCCAAGAACGGCACCTCTGTGGGCGAGGTTCAGCAATTATACGCAGCGCGCCTGCAGGGCGGCGCGCCGTCCGGGACACCCGTGGAAACGCCTAACGGGGAATGGAAAACCAAATAACAACCCAGGAAGGAGAGCTCTCATGACCAGTGCCAAGGCACGTCACATCTTAGTCAACTCACAGCAGGCCTGCGAAGATCTCAAGCGAAAAATCGAAGCCGGCGCAGATTTCGCGCAGATAGCCCGAGAACACTCCCGCTGCCCCTCGGGCAGAAACGGCGGCGATCTGGGTAGTTTCACCCCCGGCCAAATGGTGAAGGAATTCGACCGGGTTGTCTTTAGGGAAGCGCTCGGAAAAGTACATGGACCGGTGAAGACACAGTTTGGCTACCACTTGATCGAAATCACCAGCCGTACGGACTAAAAAAAGGGGACGCTCACCTTTTTGAAGCCTTTCATTCAACCACTTTCTTGTTTCAATATCGGGTAGTCGCGGACGGCAGGCGAACCCTGCATCCCATTAAAGTACCACTACTCATAAAATTCCACCACAAGAGCGGTATGGGCTAAAAAATATCATTAGCCTGCCACTGACCAAAGATAAAATCTTCATCGGGCGGCAGCAAGAATTAAATAAGATGTTCCTGGCATTCGAACAAAATAAACACATTATCCTTGTGGGTAAAAAGGGCATCGGCCAAAACAGCTCTTATCAACGCATTTGTGAAGAAATCCACGCAAGAAAATCCCACACAGGGGATTCTTTTGTCGCGCAACAGTGCTTCGCTAAAAGACACCTGCCTTGAGCTTCTCGGTTGTCTTTATCATCAGAATCTTCTT
>CAZGMX010000091.1:0-4973 GCA_964526865.1 uncultured Actinomycetota bacterium
TCTAATTCTGCCCGCACAACCGCCAAGCGCGGTTCAAGCTGCCTTTGTCTGTTGTTCAAATCATCGTTCCGCGTCTGAATTGCGCTATATTCTTCTGTGTCCCGATTGAATTTCCTCTGAAGTTCTTTCAGGCCTGTGATGGCATCCTTTATTCTCTTCGGCAGTTCCTCCAGAACCTCCTTGTCCAGCATTTCTCGCTGACGATTCAATGCGAGCAATAGATGCGCAACAACCAGGACAACCTTCGCCCTTGCCGCATTGTGGCGGTTTGTCGATTGGACCTCGCTGAGCAGACCGCTATATAGCGCTTCCAACTGCTCACCCTCCGTTTGTCCGCGTCCCTTCTGCAATTCCAGTCCTTCGACAGCGGCCTGCAATCCTTCAAGACCACGCAGCGCTTGTCCCCCTGCATCGACATGTGCCGCAACAGTTTCTAACTCATCGATGGCTTGTAAACACTCCGCCGTACCCAAGACACATTCCTCCGCGTCCTGAATCGCCCGCTCACCACGAATGCCTTCCGGAACGGCTTGCAATTCCGCCCCGGGAGCAGGTGCCCCTGCTGCAAGCACTCCAGGCATCGCCGGCACGCGCGCCGCTCGCGCAGCTTCCTCACCAACAACTTCTTCCAACACCCGCGCCCCAACGTCCGGCGCGGAAATTCCTCCCGCCGCGGGACCCGGATGGAACGGCGACGGCCTGGGCGGCAGCGGCTCATCCACCACGGGCGGCTGGGCAGGCGACGCGGCTCGATCGATCCGGCCACTCAAAAATCTCCTCAAGACTGTCACATCAAGCGGCTCACAATTCGCACCTCGCAATTTATCGCTGATCGGACTCAATGAATTCAAGAGACCACCGAGTCTCCGGTTTAGTTTGACCTTCTCTCTTGCTTGAACGTCTGGTTCCTTGCCCACAAGACTGTCAATATCCCGGAGAAACTGCTTCCATGACTCCAGCGTCGGTTTATCCCCCCCCAATACCACGCCCAATCTCCGCCATGCTGCCGCAACATTTGGATTGAGATTTCTCTTTCTAAGATCGTTGCCTGCCTCAACCTGCAGCGTGTTAAACCATCGCAGGAAAGTCCCCTGCGTTTGGGTGGCATAATAATTAAACAACGCCCCATAGAGACTTCGCATCTCACTTGTCAGCGTTGCAGACTCCTCGTCCACCGATATCCGCCCGCCTTCCTGCAATGGCCGGACGCTCTCCCCAAACACTCTGATTTTTTCTGCGATCAAATCGTCCAGAACACTCTCATTGATATTCTCGCCCTCTTTAATCCCGGCAAGTTTCAAAACATCCTCCGGCGTCAGCATCAAGGCGGCATCCTGCGCATCAAAGAGTTCCTGGGGCGGCAGGACAGGCGTGACAGCGGCCGGGAATTGGGCGACGATCCGCGCTGCGGCCGAACGCCCCCTATCCTGCAGCTGAATAATTTCCGCCTCATCAATCTGTACAGCACCCTTACTGACGTAATGTCCCACCAGTTGGTTGATCCTTTCCGCCGCTCGCCCAACGGTATCTGCATTCAGGACATTCAAATCATTTAGATTGAGCAGTGTCCTCAACGCAGCAACATGTTCATTGTACGTATCAAACACCGTTCCTTCGGGAGATGCCTCAATGGCCGCGCATAAAGTGTCCACCTCGTTTAATTTTTCCCCCAATTCCGCTTTCTGCTTTTCATCACAGCCCAAACCATCTCAGCATAAGTCTCCACATCATCCCAGGACGCATCCCTCAAGTCCGGATACAGCGCGGAATCTTTAAGGATATCCATAACTTTTCCCATATAGTCAATCGCCACGCCGGTGGGGGCCTGCGCAATGTCATCATACATATGGTAAAACCGTTGTCCGCCGCCTTCCAAAGCAGACAGACTATTGACAATCGCTCCCTGCGACGCCTGATCTCCCATAAAATCCTGAATATCTCTTAAAATCACCGCCGCTTCTTCGATTGCCTTGCGCGTTGCCGCCTGCGCAGACCCTCTGATCTTCTTCAACGGCTCAAGCCTCTTTTGCGGGTCCTTTGTCCTCATCTCTTCGATCAGGCGATTCATTTCGGGATGGCCGATTTGCTCGTGCGCCACCACGCGCGCCAAGAGTTCTTTGTGCTCTTCGCAGATGAGCCCTTCATAAAGGTCCATCATTTGCGCGGTGTTGCCCGGCAGATCAACCAGCTCACCCAATTTTGTCCGGTGGACCACGCGCAGGCCTTTGATCAGCTGCGTCCTGTCCTGAAATGGATATCTTGACCCAAACAGACCGTCCTGCCGGAAAAGGTCATTCAATATCGACAGCATATCTTGCGCACGGTAACGGCCTATGTTTTCCAGTTCGCTAAAATGCTCCCCCTTCACCGCCTCAATTTCCTCAGGCTCCATGGACAATGTATAAACCAAATTACCGTTTTCATCCGCAACCAACTCCCCGCTGAAATAGACCTTTCCTTCCCCTGGGGCCGGCGTCTTCAACAGCGCGGCCAGGGCCTTTGTGGTCAGAGTCTGTGATGCGTATTCTTTTCCCGCCATGGTGATCATGTCCTGTTCGGACACGTATTTCACATCGTCGGGAGACGCATCAGAGGCTGGAATAAACCGCCGCGCAAATCCCTCCGGGACACCCGCCACATCAAAGGGAATAATGATGCCGCGCCCCTTCTCATACGTAATCTCCTCGACATTGACTTTTATCTTTCCCAAATCTGCGTCAAATGCCGCGATTTTTGCGGTCGCTTCCGCCTCCGACAACTCCGCTCTTTTCTTTCTGTCTGTCACGTGCTGAACATACGCCGCGCGCCATTTCGCCTGAATCTGGTCCCACAGAACTCTCTTTTCTTCGTTGGTGCGGTCCCCCAGCGCCAAGCCGGTGAACATCGACCCCGTGTCCACATTCCACTCCAGATGCGTTACATCGACACGGTCTTCATCCGCCAGCGGCTTGTCCGCAAAGACCAGCGCCGTAGCCAGCCGGTTCCCGGACTTGCTGAGCATCCGCTCAAACGGCGTCAGATCGTCCATCATGATCTGCTTGTAGTACGTGTCGTCGTAAGGGCCCGATGTCGTCGGCGCAATCACCATGTAGGAGATGTTCTTGGCATGCAGGCGCTCGGCAATTCCGCGGGTGTGAAATCCCCCCGTCACCAGAACTCCGACCTTGAAGTCACGCGACTGCATCTGCTGAAGTGTGTTCTCCACGATGATGTCGTCGCGCTTGAGGGCAATGTCGTAAAACTCCGTCATCTTGCCTAGATGCTCGATCGCCGCCGCAAAATCGGACACGGCCAAGGGCGGCAATCCATTGCGATTCGTCAGGCCGATCAAGAGCCTGCCAAACCACATCGCCGTGAACTCTCCTCGGCTGGCCTTAAAATAGGCCAGTTCATCGCGCGACATCTTCAGATTCAGCATGTGTTCCAGAATCCGGAAATTCTTGGACAGCTTGGCAAACTCCTGCTGATCCTTGCCGGCAAAAACCCTGGCCCCAACCGCTTCTTCGGCCTTGGCGGTCTCTTCCTGCATTTTGTCTTTCTGCATGGTCTCGTAGAGCGCGCTTACCGCGATATACTTTTGCAGATTGGGATAGGCGCCCAAATTCATCTTGCACTTTACGGCCATCGACTCCAGAAAGCGATAATACTCGCCGGCAGAAATCCTCCCCACGCGGAACATCAGCGTGCGGGTCACCAGCGCCGCAGAATCTTCCTTGACGACCTTTTTCTGAATCTTTTCAAGGAGACCGGCTCGCTCGATATCGACGAGCTTCATGTTGATGGTGGCTTCGATTTTGAAGGCCTCCAACGCCTTCTTGAGATTGGGATACTCTTTGAGAGAGATCCCGTTTTTCACGCACGCATCGCCCAGAACGGAGCAGTAATCCGAGAAATTGAGTTGATCGTTGTGGTATTTGTCGAGTTTTGATGCCACCTCCTTTTGGTAGGGTGTATAGATACGGCTTTCCAACGCGTTCAGCTTTTGCTTGAGATTTTCCACCTGACTCTGGACCAGCTCGCGGGACGTCTGGCTCTCGCGGTAGGCATCCAGGTTCTTGATGTACATCTGAGGATCCTCGATTCCACACACCGTCACAGACCCGTCCAGCACCGCCGTAAAATATTCACTGCCCGTGATCGCGCCCTTTTTCAGGTAGCTTAGGGCAATGGCATCGCGGACGTCTTTGTCCGGAAAGGTTCTCAGCCGGGCCGTATCCACCGTGCCCGCGGCCCCCTCCACCGCGACAAAGTTGATGGTGTTTGCGCCGGCAAACTTTCTCAGTTCGGTCAAAATCTTGATGTAATTGGATTGCACCTCGTAATTGGCGTGCGAATCCTGGATATGGATGATCAGCTTGTCGGGGCCGCCCTGGAAGGATTCACGCACCGTGCCGATCTGGCTTGAAAGGGGCACTTTTAGAATGGCGTTCAAGTCGGCAAGAGCAGGGGAAGTCTTTGCCCCCGCCGGCTGTAATCCCGGTGCAATGGCAGACGTTTCAGGCTCCGTTTGAGTCTGGGTATAACGCGTCGGCCCCTGAGCCCCCCAAACAACCGTCTCAAACGTAAACGTGATTGCGATAGCCCAGGACACAACGCGCACAAACAGGTTGTGTTTCCTGGTCGCAGACATCATGGCCCCGTTATATTTTACTGGCCCCATAGCCCCGTTGGCCCCTTCTTCTCTGGGCGTGCGGGCCGATGCAAAATGCGTTACAAACTGCCTTTCTGCATAACCCGCGCGCTTCTCGACATGGATTATAGCCTCAAAATGCTATTTTGTCAAGGGGGGGGGGCGGAATGTTGCAAGCAAATAGAAATGTCATGGTTTCCGTTAAATAGAAATGGCATAGTCGTAGTCGTGGGTGGGGGTCTGGGGGAGGGGTGGACAACTTGTGAACGTGTGGAGAACCCGCTGCCCTCCCTGGTGTGGTCAGACGGGGGGATACCAGACCATTCGGGACCCTGAGATCGTG
>CAZGMX010000091.1:4983-10959 GCA_964526865.1 uncultured Actinomycetota bacterium
CATGGTTTTGCGGAAAAAATATTTTTGGAGAGAAAAAGAGCGAATCGGGAGAAATTCAAGAATTGGCGAGAGAACAATCGACCGTTTAGGAGCTTTTCATCTTACGAATCAATCTACACTCAACAAATAACTCGTGCTTCGGCCGCCGGCGGTCTCCTTATTGAGGACCCCCTTTTTTACGAGATCAAAAATATCTCGCAATGCCGTATCCTGGGAACACTTCGCAATCTTGGCCCATTTGGAAGACGTCAGTTTGCCTTCAAACCCATCCAGCAACCTATTGATCATCGACTGCTGACGATCATTCATCGTCTTTTCGGGATGGACCTGCCAAAAACGGGCTTTTCTGAACACGGCCGCCAACGTGGTCTCTGTCGACACCAGCGCCCGGCTCAAACAATCCAGATACCATTTCAGCCAGCCGGTGATATCAATCCCTTGCCTTGTCCGATCCTCATTCGTATCGCCAATCGTGATTTTCTGTGCCCTCTCAAGGACATCATAATACGCCGCGCGTTCCTGCCGGATCTGAACAGACATGCTGTAAAAACGCTCGGAACTATTGTCGGCGCGCGCAAGCTGCATGTCCGTGATGGCCCGCGCGATGCGGCCATTCCCATCGTCAAATGGGTGGATCGTGACAAACCACAGATGGGCAATCCCTGCCCTCAGCACAGGATCCGTCTCATCCCTGCGTTCAAACCATTCGAAAAAAGTCTTCATCTCGCCGTTCAAACGAAAGGCTTGCGGCGCCTCGAAATGAACCCGCTCCTTTCCGGCAGGGCCTGATACCACTTGCATGGGACCACGGCGATCGTCCCGCCAGGCGCCGGCACGGATTTTTCGCAGCCCGCTGTGCTCCGCAGGAAACAACGCCGCATGCCAGGCGAATAGGCGCTTTTTCGTGAGCGGTTTATTGAAACCCTGTGTGGCATCCAACATCATCTCCACCACACCGTCCACATTCCGATCGGATGAAACCAGCCCGGCAATATCCATTCCCAGCCTGCGCGCGATGGATGAGCGAACCCGGCGGGAATCCAAAACAACCCCTTCGATCTCGCTGCTCTTCACGATATCCAGCGTCAAGGTTTGAAGCACGGCCTCCGCGCGCAACGAAAAACCCATGGCTTCCATGCGGCCCATCAACCGGCCCTGGCTGTGCCGGACAGGCCCCAGCAATGCCGCAATCTGTTTTTGATCCCAGACAAACTTTGGCCAACTATCCAGTTGATGAATGTAGCGCATGTCCATGTCCTCCTCCATCGAATCCAATGTATATTCTACGCATATTATGCGGAGAATACAATGCCTAATCACCGCATGGGGGGGATAAAATATTCCATTATTGCGAGGAGTCCCGGCGTGTTTCAAGCCGGGACGACGCGGCAATCTGACGCAAAGAGTCCACCGACGATTCAGTGGCGGACAATCTCGAAGAAAAATCAGTCTATCTGGCCTGCCGCAATTTTTGGCGAATCGCTTTTGTCTTTGGGCTGGAACACTCGTTCACAAACCGGTTCATTTCATAGAGCCACTCTAGTTTGCGCTTGGGCGGAATCTTCATATACCGCTTGAGTTTATCTTCTTCACTTTCCCATTTATCAATCACGACACGCCCTTTTTATTCAATTTTTTAATTTTTTTCAACTGCGCCACATCCCACTTGTCGATATCCCGCTTTGTGCCGCATTTCATCTTGATAAGATCATCGATTGAAATAACGGGAATGGTAACCCCTCCCATTCTGATTGGGACAACTCCCTTCGCCGCCTCCTCGAAAGACACAGGAGAATCGATGATGATATCGACTTCATTCAATCCGCCGTCTTGATAAAAATTGAATGCCTTCATATGCTTGCCGTGTATCCAATCATTTCGAATATCCTTATCTGCCAGCTTCATCGGATCCACGGGTTGTTTTACACGATACCCCTGCTTCTTCAATATCGACACCACCTTTGCAAGATTCTCATCGCTCATCTCCACAAAGATATCCATGTCGGCCGTGCTTCTCAGTGAACCCAAAAGATTCACAGCAAGTCCTCCGACAAGAACGTACTTGACTTTTTTCTTGTGAAATTCTTTAAATATCGCCTCGTACAAGATCATATCGATCTCATGCCCCTTGATAAGACCTTCTCTTCCCCGGCGCAAACCACCGCCCTTATTATAAACCAACTTCAGCATGCGCATGATTGTTATTTGGGTAGTATTAAAGGAAACGCCGCTTGCTTACAAGGCGCGCTGAACGGCGGTTTGAGCGTCTCTTGCGATATCCGCTTCTTCGGCACTGGGGCCTTGGGGGGGCATCTTCGTGGCAAGCCAATCCTGGATATTATCTACGACCCGGGTGGGATTCTGTCGCATCTCTTTGACCATGATCACAACAGGATGCCTTCCATATTGGGGCATCCCTCGTTCCAACCATTCCATCGCCCGATAGAATGCGCCGCGCGCTTCGGGACTGCTCTTCAACAGTCCCTGCGCCACACCCAACGAGACGGCGGGCAAGTTTTTTTGTTCTTCTGCCGCGCGAAGTACCGTGATCTGGAGAATTCTTCTAAACTCCCGTTCCCACACGTCCGCAGGGGTTCTGTTGCCATAGACAGGGGCCTTTTGAACCGTAGAAATCAATTCGGCAATATGGCCCGAAGCATCCGTATTGTGCTCCGAATGGAACTCCTCAAGCTGGGATAGTAACAGGGCCATATTCCCACCCATCGCCGCAGTCGGCGCAGTAGGCTGCACAAACGCAATGTTCGTCGTGCTGCCGTATATCTCCTCCACGAGGCCTTGAAATTCCCTATTGTTATCCTGTTTTGCCATTTGACGCATTGCCGTTCGTGTATGCGAAACTCTGTTAAACGGCAGGAGTTTTACCCCCTCCTCCTGGAACGCTGCAGCATGAATTCTCCCCATTCGCGTAGCGTCACCCGCGAACGACTGAACCGTCATAACCGGTCTGCCTTGATACATCGTGGGGACCAGATATTGGGGCAATCCTTCCAACTGGAGGCTGTCCAGCAGGGCATTCACATCGCTCCATGTCGCAAACCGGTTGTGTGGCACTTCCGACCAATCGATATCCTCGTGTCTGGCCGTCCGGGTTTGAACGCTTTCGATCAAAACGGCAGGTTTAAACCATCCGCCGCCTTCTTTTCCTTCCACATTTTCTACCGTTTCTGCAACAATATCGGCTCCCTGTTCCATCAACTTTAGCGCCATGGCGGCACGCCGTGAATCGATGGCATGGAGGGACCGCCCGTCAGCTTCCCCACCAAGCCGGACCAAATCGCCGATATTCCAGTTGTTCATGACAAGTTTTCCCTGCCGGCCAATACCCTTGAAATACTCCAGAGGGGCCTCGGCGACTTCATGGGTATACCCCTTTTCATCCACGTAAAAAGCGGTTTTCTGTATTACCGTCTGCATCAGGGGATACCCGTGTCCAGTCAGCACAGAAGAATCAAAAACCTCCTGCCATTGCCCGTCCTTATATTCAAAAGCCGGATAATTCGGCGAAATCACAAAAAGAATGTTCTTGGGGTCAAACCCAAAAAAATTGGCGCGCCGAAACTCACCGATGACATCGCCCGCCGTTTGCTCATTTAAACCGATGATAAACTTTTGCGCCCGTAATACCGCGTCGAAATTTTCACGCCCCAGCGCTTCCGCAAGATGCCGAAGTTCCAGCCGGTACTGCAGCAGTTGTCGCACTCCCAAAGGAAGAGGAATTTTTACGGCGGCGTCTTGATCGTCCAATATTCCCCGAAGAGGATGCTCTCCATTTTCTTCTATCGCATCCAAATCTGCCAAGGCAGACTTCAAGATGGTCCGGGCCGGGTTAAAGAGGGCACGCGCCTCTCCGCCTAATTCATCCAATTTCTGCGGCGCAGCGCCACCCCAAAGCAGATGATGAACGAACCCTCCATCCAGATACATTTCATCGGCTGTTTCCACGCAGGGACCCAAGTCTTCTTCCGTCTGCTAATGGCGTGCGGTCGCTTTGACCAGCTTATCCGGATGTGCGTTGTGTCCATCGGCCAAATGTTGATAATTTCCCGCCATTTGCTGGGCGTTATCGGCCGGCGCAGGTGCACCCAGATTGGCAAAAATCTTATACATGTTTCTAAGAAATGAGGACGGAGAGCGAAATGCTTTTGCTTCATCCTTGGCCGCCAGCAACTGTTGCGACGCGATATTTTCTTCCACGGCCTTGGACACACGCGGACTCCAGTCATAATGCAGTAGAGTCCACGTGTTAAACGGCTGATTGACTGAGGGTTTTCCGGTCAAATTTCGAATATCATCTTCATTTTGTTTGTATAGCATTTCTCCTGTGTCGGGATGCGAAAACGCCGGCACAAAATGATACATTTGGGCAGATGCGCGCAGTTCTTTGTTCGCGATATCCGTTCTCGTTACCAACCTGTAATCATAAGCAGTTAATGAATGAGACTTAGAATCGTACAACAAATACAGATAGGGATTATTGAACGAGGTGCGCACGATGGAGCGCAACCGCGTCCAGTCCCGCGTCGTCGGTTCAACACCGGCGCTGATGAGGATGAATATTCTCTCCATGGCCTGTACCAGTGCGCGCGGGTCGTCAGGAGTAATTGCATCCAGCACATCCAGTTCAACGCTTTGTCCATAAACAATCTTTCTTAATTTGTAGGCCACATAGGATACATTGCTTCTGTAACTTTCCATTCTCCCTTCCCACTGCTTGCACGCGGCAAACCGCATCAAATCTTTTTCCCAGTCTGCCAGACGGGCAAACTCATCCGGCGCCACATTCTGGGCGGACAAGGTACCAATATAATCCAGCCGGGCCCCTGCGGCAGCGGCAATCGATGTCCCTTGCCAGAGATTCGTTTCTATTTTTATTGCCGCCGCATCCTGTTTTGCTGGTTTGGGATCGATCAGGGTCGGGAATTTTTTTCGCCCGCGATCGGCAATACGCGCCAATTCTTCCGGCGACGCATGTTCCATTTCCCGCACGAAATCGTCCACCGTCTGTGTATCGTCTTTGCGATAGATATAGAAAAGAAATTTCGGCCGCATGATGGCCACGGCTGGGTTGAACCAGTACGCCTCTGCGGAACTTACCTTGTGTACGAGACGATATTTTCCCTGTTTATCCTGGACGATCTGCAATACACCTTCTTCATCCGAACCACCGGGCTCAAACAGCAGTCTCTGCAATTCACTCAACTCGTTCCTGATTTCCATTCCTAAAATAGGATAGTCAAGCAAAACCACATTTTCTTTCGTTTCGATCCACATGTCATAGACGATTTTGAGCGCCTTTCTCCGATCGACAGGCCTTTTGATATTGATCGGAACATGTGTGTATTCCTCCTTGACGCTCTCCAGCCAATCTTTCCAAGTTGCTTCAAATACAGGCTGTTCATTGAAAACCTTTTGACACAAAGGCGGCGGATCGATTGTCTCAGCGCCGCCTTTTTGTCCCGCACGCGGCACCACCTCCCCCAGGAAATCCAAATCATTTTTCAAAAAATAATCCAGCGCGACAAGGAAGCCATTGTCGAATGTCCCCGCCGCATTGTCGATGTTCCTTACCGTCATCCACTGGACCCCTTCTCTAAAATATTGCAGTAATCGGCCGGACGCCACCATCTGGTGGAAGAATTCTCCGTGGCCAGTTGGTGCCTCCTCCCCCGGCAATACAACAGCCTCATAATCGCCCTCAAGGATAGCCTGTTTTACTTCCCGAGAGCGCCTTCTCATCTCTTCCGCGCGCGCCGGCGTGATACCGTATTTGGCTGCCGATTTCAACAACGTTTCCGTATCTTTTGGCGTCCCAATATATTGCACTCCCAGTTCCTGGTTTTCTATTGTAACCACGCCCTCCTGCATTCCGTAATTTCCCCGCATGGATATTTCTTACTTGCGCTGGTCTCTATTGTTCTCATTGGACTGGTTAACCAGCCTGTTCGGACTGCCCGG
>CAZGMX010000092.1:0-4055 GCA_964526865.1 uncultured Actinomycetota bacterium
CGGTACTACGGTTTCCCTTTTGAAAGATGTCGGAGAATAGTTTCGCGGTGTCGGCGCTGTTGGCGATAGGGATGAACTGGTCGTTCTTTTTGATGTGTGGTCAAAACATCGTTGGAGAATACCGGTTCCAAACCTTCAATGGGTGGACATAGCAGTTGCCCTCGTGGTGATAGACATCGATGAGGAGTTGGGTTGTCTCCCGGATACGCGCGATGGTCTTAAACGAATGACGGTTCCTCAATAAAGAGAAATAGGCGATCGTGTCCAATTCGAATAAAAAGGGACAGGTGATTTTAAAAAAATTTCCAATCATCAGGTCGTTGGACCAGGCAGAAAGGAGGTCGGAAAGACAATCAAACACATAAAAAACCCCCACCCCCTCCTTCGCAACAATGCGGTTGATCTGAGAGGAAAACGTCTCAAACCCCATGAAGGAGTTGAGTTTAACCACCGTGATGTTCTTGTTTTTTTCAAGCAGGGGTCTGTGATCGGCAAACCGGATATAGACGAGCCTCCTCTTATCCTCGAGGGCCTGCTCGACAAAGGGACGCACAAAATCAGCGTAATGATCAATGGAATCAATCTGCCACACGACATTATCGCCCAATTGCAGGCCAGTGATCACCCTGTCCAGACCCTTGATTCCCGTGCCGACCATTGTCTTTTCCTTTCGTTAACGGTGCTCTATCGTTGGTTTCATCAACCTGAAGTACAAGAGAGTCTGCGCGATAAAAGCCGCCCCACAGGTGAACGCGACCAGTCCCAGCATCACCCAGATGCCCGGGCGGCAAAAAACATGATATTCCAGCGCCACAAGCGCCGCAGAATAACACAGCCAGAGGATAAATCCATACCGGCCCTGCAAGGATATCCACGCCGCAATCCGGTAATGGCGGGCACACCAGCCGCCCGTCTGCGGCGATGCCCCCGGAAAAGGGCGGATGTGACCCGGCCTGCCGCAGACATCGCACACACCGCAGAAACCGTCCGGAAGCCCGTTCTCTCCTGCCGCTTTTCTTGCCCCGCAATAACAATCCCTATTCATGGGTGGAATTTCTCCTGATTCGACGCAACAGCCCCTTTTCTTTGATGACCTTCATGACAACAATTGGCACTCCATAGGCAATCACACCCGCACAAAGGGAAACAAAAAGATATCCGGCGCCAACGGGCAGGATAATTTTAAAGAAGGACACTTGCAGCCCGTTGCTCCAGCGGATACTTCGGACCACGTCGTTCCATTTCTGATAGACATCGTGATAATCCACCCCCATCGCAAACGCGACTGCCTGAATGGACAGAAGCATCACCATGATGCTGGACCAGGTGTTCGTCAGAAGGCTTCCCAACAAGGCGGCGGCGCGATTGACCCGAAAAACAAAGGCCAGCACCAGCGCGGCAATGGGGCCGACTCCCGGCAACACGCCCGCAAACACCCCCAGCCCGAATCCGATGGCAATCTTTTGCGGCGTATCGTTGATCCGGAAAAGTTTCAAGTAAACCAACTTGAAAAATCTCACGATTCGATTGAGAAACAGTTTCTTGTCCATAGATATTCCACGCGTGTCGATTCCCCTTCGTGCCCAGCCCCGCCTCCACCGGCCGGCAACATCACGGCCGCTGACAATACACCTTTTTGTCCACGGGACAAACATACGCCGTCTGAGGATTTTCTTTCCGGATGATGCATCCTCCCAGCACCACGTCCCCCTTCTTGGCCTTTTCCAACAGCGACTCGTCAGGATAACCGTAGATTACGGGAACTCTTTTCATCTCGACGGTGTGTACGGGACAGACAGATCCAGGACAGGACGGATACTTCTCCACACGCGCCGCCACACACGCCGGTAAAAACAATATCATGAGAATCAACCCCAAGAACCATTTTTCAACGTTCATCCGCATCCTCTTTCTGTAGAGCAATCGCGCCGCCTCTCGTTCTGTTTTCCGCTTCTTCCGCCGTTTCCGCTCAAATACTCTTTTATGAGAACCTCTTTTTCGTTTCTCTTCAACCGTTTGATCGCGCACTCCGCGCGCAAGGCCTTGCCCAGGCTCCGATATTTTTTTCTATAGACCAGGCTAACCGGCCCCCGTCCCCGTACATATTTTGCGCCGCGGCCCTCATTGTGGCACGCCATCCGGGCGGCCACATCCTTGGTGTATCCCGTATAGTACGTGCCGTCCCGGCATTCGATGATATAGGCATAATACACGGGGCTCTTTGTTTTTCTCTTTTTCATAAGGACCGCTGCATGCGGGACCCATCACATCCCGCTCTCCACTCTGCAAAATCACTTCCCGCGTTAAGATGAAACATCTCCATTTCTAAGCAGATGAATAGGACGCCGAAATCGCTTGGGTATTTCCAGGGGAACATTGTATCCAATCTTTCTCAGCGCATCGGGAATGATACGAAAACCGTCCCGATAAAATCGCTCGATCCTCTTTTCTTTTGAAGCGATACGGCCGTAGTCCAGAGGACAGACAAATGTCCAATCTGCCCCGCTCCGATTGAGAACAACACGAAAATACTTCTCGATATCCGTTTCCGGCCGCCCTATCTGCTTGAGCAGAATCACGTGTTCCAAGCTCTCATCGATGGGCGCCACAACCATGGTCTTTTTGTCACAGCCGATGAGGACAAGAAGCGGCTCATCTGACTGAATCACCGCCCCGACCCGATCACGATCCGGGTAGTAGACAATCTTCATGGCCGGGGCCTTTCCGAAATATTATCACCGCACCGCCAAAGTTCCTGATAGACATCGGCATCCTGCTGAGAAAAACAGACAAAGACGATTTCGTCGAAGTCCCCGGCAAATTCCCTTCCCACGGCCAGCGCAATTTTAGCAGCCTCCCGGACGGGGTAGCCATAGACGCCGGTGCTGATGGCGGGAAAGGCAATCGTCTTGAGCCCTTCCTTTACTGCCAGCAAAAAACTATTGGTGTAGGCATCGCGTAGATGCCCGGCCTCACGAAATCCGCCGCCGCGCCAGACGGGCCCCACGGTGTGAATGACCTTTTTTGCTGCCAGACGGCCGGCACCCGTCGCAACAGCTTGTCCGGTCTTGCATCCCCCTAAAAGCCGGCACTCCTCCATGACCGTGGGTCCCGCCGCGCGGTGGATGGCCCCGTCGACACCGCCTCCACCGCAAAGCCCCTCGTTGGCCGCGTTTACGATCGCGTCCTCCCGCTCGCGCGTAATGTCCCCCCCTTTGATCGGGATTTTTCCCATATGTGTACCGTTACTACTGGTGCCAGGTTGTTTTTTATCTAAAAAAATGTTTCAACAAGTTTCTCATCCACCATTACATCATAGGGACCATCCAACTTCGTGTAGTCTCTATAAATTTCCTGTCTCATCATAATATCTTTTCCCAATCCCTCATAAAACGGATCATCTTCAACCAATATGTCCTTTTTTCCAAACGCGTAATGTTGATAGCTGGACCACGGATAATCTTCCGCTTTTTCAGCGATACCCGCCCGCACCGGATTACGTTCTATATACCGACCGCATTCCAAATAATAGCTATCCTTCTGAATCAATAAACTTTTGTATCGCCCCTGCCAAAGATATCCTTCATAACGATTCTTTTTTCGATACCACCGAGAGTATTCAAGTAGAAGAAAGTGCATCAATTTTGGCAAATCTTCCCCCTTTTCCATCTGCCCTAACAAATGAAAATGGTTAATCATGAGACAGTAATGTGACAATTTCCAGACAAACTTCTGTTTTGACAAAAAGAGCAAATTCCTGAATGCCTCAAATGCTCCCTCAATCGCAAACACATGAAGATGATTATTCCCCCGGGCAATCAAATGATAATGAGCACCATCCAGAAGCAATCTTGAATCACGGGGCATCGAACACCTCCCTTCACCGTTTCAACCTGGCACCAGCAGTAACGGTACAGGATTATAGCAAAAAGGGCATCCGGAATTATTCCGGAATGCCCTTTTCCTCCGCTGCGGCACCGCGCACCCAAAATCACACTGGAAACATGCGCCCCAGGCACCCAAGACCGCGAGATCGGAATCTAACAATCTGCCAA
>CAZGMX010000092.1:4120-10744 GCA_964526865.1 uncultured Actinomycetota bacterium
CACATGATCATGGATGGAGGAGCCTTCGGCCATCGCAATGTTTGGCGCGCACAACTTATTACGTATTACACCAACCCCTGATCCAGCATCGCGTCGGCAACCTTGACGAAGCCGGCGATATTGGCTCCCTTCACATAATTGATGTAATTATTCTTCTCTTTCCCGTACCGGACGCAGTTATCATGAATGCTGATCATGATGTTGTGCAGTTTCTGGTCCACCTCTTCCCTGGACCACCCCAACCGCATGCTGTTTTGGCACATCTCCAGCCCGGACGTCGCCACTCCGCCGGCATTGGCCGCCTTGCCCGGCGAATACAGGATTTTTGCCTTTTGGAACACTCGGACCCCATCCGGAGTCGTGGGCATGTTGGCGCCTTCGCCAATGGCAATGCACCCGTTCTTTACCAGCGTTTCCGCGTCTTCCGCGTTGATTTCGTTCTGCGTGGCGCTTGGGAACGCAACGTCGCATTTTACGCCCCACGGCCGCTTGCCCTCGTAATATTTGCACTTGAACTCGTTGACGCACTCCTTGATTCTGCCGCGTTTCACGTTCTTGAGTTCCAGCACAAATTGCAGTTCCTTGATGTCGATCCCGTCCGCATCATAGATAAATCCGTCGGAATCCGACAGTGTCACCACCTTTGCCCCCAGCTCGATGAGTTTTTCCACCGTGTACTGGGCGACATTCCCCGAACCGGAAACGGCGCATACTTTCCCCTCAAGCGACTCTCCCCGGGTCTTGAGCATCTCCTGGACGTAATAGACGCACCCATACCCCGTCGCTTCCGGACGGATCAAACTCCCGCCCCAGTTGAGGCCTTTGCCGGTCAAAACGCCGCTAAACTCATTGCGCAGTCTTTTGTACTGCCCGTACATGAAGCCTATTTCGCGGCCGCCCACGCCGATATCCCCTGCGGGCACATCCGTGTCCGGGCCGATGTGTCTCTGTAATTCGGTCATGAAGCTCTGACAAAACCGCATCACTTCACTGTCCGATTTCCCCTTAGGGTCAAAATTGGAACCGCCCTTTCCTCCCCCCATCGGCAAGGTGGTCAAGCTGTTCTTGAACACCTGCTCGAATGCGAGAAATTTCAGGATCCCCAGATTAACACTGGGATGAAAGCGCAGTCCTCCCTTGTAGGGTCCGATGGCGCTGCTCATCTCAATCCGGTATCCCCTGTTGATCTGAACTTCACCCTTGTCGTCCTGCCAGGGAATGCGGAACATGATGACTCTTTCGGGCTCCACCATCCTCGCCAGAATCCTGCCCTTCCTGTACTTGGGGTGCTGGTCGATATATGGCATGAGAGATTCCGCCACTTCCTGCACCGCCTGATGAAATTCCACTTCTCCTGCGTTCTTATTGATGACATCCGTCATGAAATCTTTAACGCTCTTCTCCATTTTTCTCCCTCTCCTCAGTTGTTTGTTATACAGCCCACCCTGTTTCATCCCGCAAACACCAACCCACATTGGTTGAATCAATTCCGCAAACTTTCCAACATCGCCTTGGCCGCCCTTTTTGCCATCCCCATCGCCTCGATCACGGTTCCCTCCCCGCCCACGATATCCCCGCCCGCAAAGACCCGCGAAACGGATGTCTCCATCGTCTCAGGATTCACGATAACGTCCGCATATTTGTCGGTCCTGATCTGCGGCGTAACGCTGGTCAGCACCTGGTTGGCCTTCAACCCGACCGCAATCACCGCCAGATCGCACGCCATGTCAAACTCGCTTCCCGGAATGGAGACGGGGCGCCTTCTCCCAGAGGCGTCCGGCTCCCCCAATTGGCAGCGCAGGGATTTCATCGTTTGCACAAATCCCGATTCATCCCCCGAAAATCCCGTCGGCTGAACCAAAAATTGAAACTGAACCCCTTCTTCCTTGGCGTGTTCGATTTCCAGCCTCCGCGCGGGCATTTCCACTTCCGTCCGCCGGTAGATGATGGTGGTGTTGGGAGCTATTCCATTGAGCTTTTGCAGGCGCAATGCCGCGCGCGCCGCATCCATGGCGGTATTTCCCCCGCCGATCACAACCACATGCCTGCCAATATTGACCGGTGTGTGATACCGGGGAAATTGATACGCCCCCATCAGGTTGACACGCGTCAAAAATTCGTTGGCGGTATAGACGTTGCAGAGGTTTTCTCCCAGAATTCCCAAAAAGGACGGAACTCCCGCCCCCAGTCCGAGGAATTGGCATGCATATCCCTGGGCAAAAAGTTCATCCAGCGTAACGGCCTTGCCGATGATGGTGTTGCAGACAATCTCCACGCCCAGTTTCTTCAGATATTCGATTTCGTGATCCAAGATATTCCGGGGAAGTCTGAATGGCGGAATGCCATAGCGCAGAACCCCTCCCGACTTGTGCAGGCTCTCAAAAATAGTGACGCGTACTCCCTTGCGTGCCAGCTCCCCTGCCGCGCACAAGCCCGCCGGACCCGCCCCCACCACGGCCACCTTGCGCCCAGACAGCTTTTCGTCCTTCCGCACGGGCACTTCCAAATGGTTCTGCATCCCATAATCGCCGACAAACCGCTCCAGGAAATTGATATTGACCG
Source organism: uncultured Actinomycetota bacterium (assembly GCA_964526865.1). Taxonomy (GTDB): domain Bacteria; phylum Auribacterota; class Ancaeobacteria; order Ancaeobacterales; family CAZGMX01; genus CAZGMX01. Next base: position 6,683 of record CAZGMX010000092.1, read on the forward strand.
CCATCTCGGACGCGAAGGGATATCCCTTCTTGGTGAAGACACAGGCCTTCCGGCACTGGTATTCTGCCGGACAGACACGTCCGCACATGGAAGGAAAATCATTCTTTTCCCGGATGGTGTAGTAGGCGCCCGCAAAATCCTTTTGGGTCATTTGGGATATAAATTTCTTGATGTCGATGCCGACGGGACAACCTTCGATACAGGTGGGATTCTTGCACTGGAGACACCGTGCGGCTTCTTCCAGCGCCTGCTCCTGCGTGTAGGTGGCGACCACCTCCTCAAAATTGGAGGCCCTGAGTGCGGCTTCTGTCTCCTGCGCCTTTACGGGTGTCTTTTTCATGGCTTATTGGGATGGGGTGTGAGGACCTGTTCCCGCGCGTTTTGACCGGGCACGCATCCTGCATGCGACCGATAGAGATTACAGATGTGTTTCTCCTTATCGACATAGACCCTGTTTCTTTTTTCCAATTCGCTCCAGTCGACCTCGTGCGCGTCAAACTCCGGCCCATCCACACAGCTGAACTTCGGCACACCGGCCAGGGTAACCCTGCAGCCCCCGCACATCCCCGTCGCATCCACCATCAGGGCGTTGAGCGAAACCAGCGTTTTGACATGGCTTGTCTGGGTGACCTGCGAGACTTTCTTCATCATGGGAATGGGACCAACCGCATAGACCAAATCACATTTTTCTTTGGCGAGAAGTTCTTTCAAGACATCGGTGGTAAATCCTTTTCGTCCGTGGGAACCGTCGTCCGTAGCGACATGCACTTCGGTGGACACACGCCGCATTTCTTCTTCCAGAATCACCAGATCCTTCGTCCTGCCCCCGAGAATGGTGAGGACACGGTTGCCCATTTCCTTTAGCGCGCGCGCAACGGGATAAATTTCCGCGATGCCGACGCCGCCGCCGACTAAAATCACGGTTCCATAATTCTGGATATCCGTGGCGTGCCCCAGGGGGCCCGTCAGGGCGTACAGACGATCGCCCGCGTTCAGATCCCCGATCAGCTTTGTGGAAAAACCCAGCTCTTGAACAATCAGGGTAATGGTGCCTTGGGAGGCATCACAATCGACTACCGTCAGGGGAATTCTCTCCCCCTCTTCGCAAACCATCAAAACAATAAACTGCCCCGGCTTCGCCTTCTGTGCAACATCGGGCGATTCCACAACAAATTTAGAGATTTTGACCCCCAGGATTTCTGCGAGGGCCGTTTTGTTTATGATTCGCATTTGCATCAAGCCGGTTGTGATTGATTGCACGGAATGCCCACAACACCCCGTGGCGTGAACTACCCAGAACCCAATAGACGCAGAATCGAGATGAACGGCAGCGTATTAAGCAACTATCATGCCATTCGATTCGATCGGGAGAATCGCTCTTTTAGACGACGCAAGAGCCCACTTTCTAGGCATTATGCCTATTTTATTATCATTATTTCGTTTTTTGGTACAGCATTAGCAAATTCTGGGAAGCTGATCCCCGCTGAGCATATCCAAAATTCGCTGCGTTCCCAACAGGCTTTTCATCGTCACGAGACCCGCAAGACCCGGACCTTGTTTTTCCACCCGGCCGATGATCGCGGCATGCGCGCCCGATTCATGCGCCCTCATAATGGCGAGGGCCTTGGGGGCGTCCTGGGCCTCGACAAAGGCAATGAACCTGCCTTCATTGGCCACATAGAGCGGATCCAGCCCCAGAATTTCACAGGCGGCATGCACCGGCGCCGACACGGCCACGGACGGTTCATCGATCGAGATATGGACCTTTGCAGTGCGCGAGATTTCCGCCAGGGCCGTGGCAAGCCCTCCGCGCGTGCAATCCCGCATGCAGTGGATCCGGACACCACCCTCCAGCAGGCGAGCCACCAAACCGGCCACCGGGGCGCAATCACTTTCAATGGCGCTTTCAAATCCCAGACTTTCGCGCACGGCCATGACCGCCATCCCGTGCCGGCCAACATCTCCACTCAAGAGGATCGCATCGCCCGCTCTCACATGGGCAGGACAAATAGCGACACCCTCCTTTACCATCCCGATTCCCGCGGTGTTGATAAAAACCCCGTCCGCCTTGCCGTGGTCCACGACTTTGGTGTCTCCCGTCACAATCTGAACTCCGGCGTGCGCGGCCGCCTTCTGCATGGATTGGACGACGCGCCAGAGGGTTTCCATCGGCAGGCCCTCCTCTAAAATAAATCCGGCGCTCAAATATAATGGAACGGCCCCGCACATGGCCAGGTCGTTGACCGTGCCATAGACCGCCATGCTCCCAATGTCGCCGCCGGGAAAAAAGAGGGGGTGTACCACATAGGAATCCGTCGTAAACGCGATCCTCCTGCCGCTCAAATCCAGCAGGGCACCGTCGTGTTGCGCATCCAGATACGGATTCCTGAACGCGGCAGAAAATATTTTTTCGACGAGTTGATGCATCATTTTTCCACCGCTGCCGTGGGCCAGCGTCACATGGGGATAGTCCGCAATGGGAATAGGACAGCTCGCTAGAAACTCTTTTTCCTTATCCATACTTAATCCTTAATTCTTGATCCTGTATCTCTGATAGGCCGCGCACACGCCTTCGGAGGAGACCATGGTCGCCCCCAGGGGATGTTCCGGCGTGCAGCGCGTTGTGAATGCCGGACACTCGGGCGGCTTCTTGAGCCCCTGAAGAATCAATCCGCTGATGCATTCCGGGGACTCTTCCGCCGTGACCTGCGCCACACCAAAACGCGATTCGGCATCCCAGGAGGTGTAGGGTTCTCTCAAGGCAAGCCCGCTCTTGGCGATTTCACCCACGCCGCGCCATTTTCTTGGCACCACTCCAAACACCTCCCGGATCAATTCCTGTGCGCGCCGGTTTCCCTCCGGGCGCACAGACCGCGCGTACTGATTTTCCACCTCGGCCCTTCCCTCCTCCAGCTGCTTCACGCACATCGTCACGCCCTGAAGGATATCCAGCGGTTCAAAACCCGTCACAACAATCGGAACGCGGTATTTTGTTGCGATGGGCTCGTACTCCCGCGTCCCCATCACGGTACAAACGTGGCCGGCGGCAAGAAATCCCTGCACACGATTGGCACTCGAGGAAAGAATCGCCTCCATGGCCGGCGGGACAAGAACGTGGGAGACGAGCATGGAAAAATTCCGTATCCCCTCCCGCGCCGCCTGATAGACCGCCATGGCATTGGCTGGGGCGGTGGTCTCAAAACCAACCGCAAAAAAAACGACCTCCCGGTCCGGATTCTTCCGGGCAAGGCCCAGCGCGTCCATCGGAGAATAGACGATGCGGACATCCCCGCCTCCGGCCTTGACGCTGAACAGGTCTTTTTTTGTCCCGGGGACCCTCAGCATGTCCCCAAAAGAGCAAAAAATGACGTTGTGCGCCGCGGCAATTTCCACGGCCTTGTCGATGAGTTCGACGGGGGTCACACAGACGGGACAGCCGGGACCGTGGACAAGCGTGATGCACTTTGGCAAAAGCTCATCGATCCCGAACTTGACAATGGCGTGCGTCTGGCCGCCGCACACCTCCATCAGCGTCCACGGCCGTGTCGTGATGCGGGCCAGGACACCGGCATAATGGCGCACCTGAGCCGCATCCCTGTATTCGTCAAGATATTTCATTTAAAATTGGCAACCCTTCAGTGATCGTGGCGTGTTGTAATCCCTTCGCGCTCCTGGTCTCCGCGGCGCACCCTTTCAAGGTCCTCGGCTCGGGACCCCACGGCTATTAAAGCCGCCGTTCCCCCCTCGCCTGCGGGTGTTGAAGGGTACCCGCGCCGCTCTCGACAAGTCGCGCTCAGGAACCACAACACCCCTGTGACTGATTACGGGAGTTCTTCTATTTGATCCCTGCCTCTATCCCACATATCGGAATCATCACTTCTTTTCCACCGTTGTTATTCATAATTCTTCGATCTGTCGAATGTATTCCAGTGTCTTCTTCGCTTCCGACTCGTCCAGCGTGCTGATCGCAAATCCCACGTGGACAATCACGTAATCCCCGGTTTTCGCCTCCGGGACGTAGGCCAGGCTGACGTCCTTGAGGACGCCCCCAAAATTGACCTT
>CAZGMX010000093.1:0-10547 GCA_964526865.1 uncultured Actinomycetota bacterium
GTGACATAATAGCGCGGATGTGACAACGATTCCGCCGGCGCCTGCCCCAGGGACTGGGCCATTTTTCTCACCGCCCAATCCCGAGGATTGATGATTTGGACGTCCGAGCCGGCGACAAGTTGCATTTGCCTTAAAATAAAATTGAAATGGGTGCATCCGACGACCAGGGTGTCGATGCCCTGCTCCAACAAGGCGGCCAAATCCCTGCGGAGGGCCGGAATCACCAAATCGTCCTGGACCAGTCCCTCGCTGATCTGATCGATGAGTTCTGGCGCCGCCTGGGAAAAAACCTGAACCCCCGGCCCCGCCTTTGCCTGCAAGGCCCTGGCAAACATGCCCGTCCTGGTCGTCAGCGTCGTAGCCAGGATGCCGATCCTCTGCCGGCGCGTCGCCGCCAGCGCCTCGGCCACCCATCCGTCGTTCAGCAGGCCAAAAATCGGCAGTGACAACCTCTCTTGCAGAAAGGGAACGGCGACGGCGGATGCGGTAGAACACGCCGCCAGCACTGCGCTGACTTTCTGCAATGCGAAGAAGTGGCAAATGTTCCGGGAATATTCGATGATTTGCCCGGCCGATTTTTGACCGTAAGGCTGATGGGCCGTGTCTGCGACGTACAAGATATCCCGTCCCGGAAGAACGCGCTCGCAGGCCTCAACCAGCGAAAGCCCCCCGATGCCTGAATCAAATATGCCAATGGCGGTCACGGACAATGTCTCTTTTCTCTTTCCTGGAGTGTGATGTCGGATTGGTCTCATCATACGTCCTGCTCCTCGAATTGTCAACTCGCCCCCTCCCCCTTTTCTCCCTGATGACAGTGCCGGCGCTTTGCGCTATAGTTACAGTCCGTTGACAAATCTGCGGAGGACGCCCCTGTCATGTTATCGATCATGGAAACCATTCTCTTCCTGAAGAGAATCCCCATTTTTTGCAACATCCACGGAGAGGGCCTGAAGCGCATCGCCGACATTGCCCAGGAAAAGGTGTTTGAGGCCGGCAAGGTCATTTTCCTGGAAAACGAGATGGGCGACGTCCTCTACATCATCAAGAAGGGCGCGGTGCAGATCTATAAGGTGCTGGCCAACGGGCAGGAAAAGACGCTGGCGACTCTGCGCGAACAGGCCTTTTTCGGCGAGATGGCCATCCTGGACGACGCCCCGCGCTCCGCATCGGCCCGGGCGGCAGAGGACTCTCTTTTACTGGCCGTAGACAAGGAGAGTTTCAAGGATGTGGTGAACGAATATCCCGAAATTGCGTTTGAAATCTTCAAGGTCTTCAGCCAGCGCCTGTGGGAAGCCAACAAGGAGATTCGAAACCTCTCCGAACACGCGGGCACCTGACGGGGTCCGGCGCAATGGACATCCTCCGCCTCTTTTTTTGCCGCGTCTTCAACATCCGCCCGGAAGACTGGAAGCCGCTCTTGCTTCTCCAGGCCCTCATCGTTTCCATCTGTGCCGTCATCGCCTCTTCCAAAACCGTCGCCAATTCGCTGTTTGTCGCGCACGCGGGCGTCGGCGCTTTGCCTTACGTCTACATGGCCTCAGCGGCCTGTCTGGGATTCAGCGGGTTCATGCTCATCCCTCTGATCGACAAACTTCCCCGCCTGTCCATTTACCGCTGGACGGCCGTGAGTCTGGCGGGATGTCTGGGGCTGTCTTTTCTCGCCATCCTGGCCCGGCAGACGTGGATCTTTTATGTGGTGTATCTGCTTGCATCGCTGGCGGACAGCATCCTGTTTTTGGAATTCTGGCTGATCGCCCAGGATCTCTGTGACGCGCGTCAGGCCAAGCGCATCTTTCCGCTGGTCATCGGCTGGTCCCTGGTGGGAGGAATCCTGGGCGCGTTTGGCACCAAATTTCTTGTGGCCTATATCCACACGGAATTTTTGCTTTTGGCATCCGCCGTCCTGCTCCTGGGCACCCTCGCGCTGATTCAAATGATTCAAACAGCCTTTCCCAGGGAGACAAGCCTTGCCCCCGTGCCCAGAATCACCTGCACGATCGGCAAATGGCCGCGCATCAAACTGGACTTGCAGATCGTGCGGCAATCGCCGCTGGTGAAGCTGATCTGTGTGTCGTTTGTGCTGTACGCGGTACTCGCGTTTTTGACCGACTTTTTATTCAACGCGGCGGCGGTGCGGCAATTTACCGTGAACGGCGCCGTTGCCCAGGACCGGCTGACGGCCTTTTTCGGGCTCTTCGACGGCATCTCCATTTGCGTTGCCCTGGTGATCCAGTTTTTCTTGGCCAGCCGGCTTTTGGCCGTCATGGGAATCACCAACGCCCAGCTTCTTTTGCCGGGAATGCTGGGGCTGGGATTCATGTCCATCTTTTTAGGCCGGTTTTTCGGCGGTGTCCGCGGCGCCTTCGTGCCCACGCTGGCAACCCGGCTGGGACAGAAGTGCCTCTCCAGTTCCATCCACCGGTCCTCGATGAGCGTCCTCTATAGCCCCATTGCCAGCGAGAAACGCGGGCGCGCCCGGACGTTTGCCGAGAGCATCGTTCAACCCGCCGGTGTTTTTCTGGCCGGCCTGCTCATTCTGTCGGTGGAACGCCTGCCGCTGTCCCTTGTCGCAGCGCTCGCCACGGCGATCAGCATCGCATACTTCTGGCTCACCGTGCATTTGCGCAAAGTTTATTTGCGCCAGATACTCAAGATGTTTGAGGAGAAAAACTTCGGAGCCCTGGAATCTTTTGCCGGCATGTTCGCACGGCTGGGGGAAAAAGAGATCCTGGAAAAACTCTGTGACTGCCTCGCCGACAAGGATTTCAACATCCGAAATTTTGTGGTGGAACTGCTCGGACAGATCAAAAACAAGTCCGCCGTCGGCCCGCTCTGCGACCTTTACCACAGCGAACAAAACAACGACGTGAGGGGCACCGTGGTCCAGGTCCTGGGCCGGCTGGGCACATCGAGGGCGACCGCCGTGCTTCGGGAGGCCCTCAGCGCGCCGGATCCCCGGATCCGCGCCAACGCGATCGAGGCCGTCGCCGCTTCCAAAAATTCCGACCTGTACGACTTGATCCCCCAGGCCCTGACCGATCCCAGCCCGCGGGTGAGTACCAATGCCGCCGTGGCCGTCTGGAACTTGAAACTCCAGAACGAAACCGGCCGCGCTATGGAAATTCTTCTCGAAGGCTACCGGCGCGGGCCGATGGAGCAAAAACTGTCTTGCCTTTATGCCTTTGGAGAAATCGGCACTCCGGAATGCGTGGATATCCTGGTGGAGACCGCGCGCCAGGCGGACAAAAAGATTCTGGCACGTGCCATTGCCTCGCTGGGCTCCACCAGGTCCCAAAAAGCGGCGCAGACTTTGATCGATCTTCTGCCCCGCGTCAATACCTCCATGCAAAACAGCATCACAGCCGCGTTGATCAAGCTGGCCAGGCACTGCCCTCAGACAATACTCGACGCCCTCCGGCAACCCGAAATTTACGCCAAGCGCTCGCTCATCGCCGTCGCCGCAACCCTGGACGACGCGCGGCTGGGCGAGGTTCTCCGGGATGTGGCGCTTGCGGAAATCGAAGCCATCCACCGGCACCGCGACTGGCAGTACAAGGTGCGCCAGATCCCACAGAAAGACGTCCAGGATTTGCTCTACGACACCTTCGATCATCTCAACAAACAAGCCAGGGAAAATGTGCTGGCGATCATCCGGACACTGGCGGGCAACACACCGGCAATCCAGCGGATCATCAAGGACTTGTCCCATCCAAACCGGTTTGTGCGGGCCTCCGCGCTGGACGCGTTGGAGGTGGTGGGACACAAGGCCATCGCCAAGGCCCTTGTCCCCATCCTGGAAGAAAGGATGCCGGCCGCGGGCGCCGCCGAGCCTGCCAAGGCCGCAAACGAGGAAATTTTAGGATGGATTCGTCAATGGTTGAATTCGCCCTACCGGTGGATCCGGGCGTGCGGAGTTTTTGGTGCCGGACGGCTGGGCCTGCAGGCCGTTCACGAAGAACTGATCTCGTCCTTGAGCGATTCCTACGAACTGGTTCGCGCCAATGCCGTCGAGGCGCTGGCCCGGCTCGGTCTGGACTCCAACCGCGTCTATATCCAGAGAATGCTGTCCGATTCCAGCCCCCTGCCGCGGCGCTACGCCGAAGACCTGTTGCGTTGACATAGGAGAACTCACACGCCGCCTGCCGCGTCAGCAAAACAGGTCGAATTTCTATATTTTTACCGCCGTCGTGATGGCCACGATCCCCGCCTGGAGAGGGCGATGGCGGACTTGGGTGAAACCCGCCTCTTCCAGTCGTTCTGCCAGTTGCCGAGGCGTGAGAAATCCGTCGATGGAAGATGCCAGATAGCGGTAGGCGCCGGCCTGCCTTGTCAAAAAGCCTCCGATGGCTGGCAGAACGTTTTTGAGGTACCAGCGATATGCCCTCCACACCAAAGGATGAGAAGGGCGGCTGAATTCCAGGATGACGATTTTGCCGGCCGGTTTTAATACGCGGGCGATTTCTTTCAACCCGCCAGGCATGTCTTCAAAATTGCGCACGCCGAAGCAGGCCGTGGCACAGTCAAACATTTCCGCCTTCAGCGCCAGATGGTGGACATCCGCCAGGACCGAAAAACCGGCTTCCTGGCGTCCCGGTGGAGCCCCACAGACAAAGCCCGTGGCGTTGTGCCGGGACAAACGCGCTCTCAGCTTGTCTCTGCCCCTCCTCAGCATTTCCCAGGAGATGTCCGCACACACCACCCTGCCGCCAAAATCCTTGTTGCGGCAGATGGCCAGGGACTGCGTGGCCGTCCCGCTGCATACGTCCAGCACCCAGCGGGGATTGTCCCACACCACCTCTCTAGCCGCGGCGCGGCGCCAGCGAAGGGTGGAACCAAAACTCAACACCTCGTTGACAAAATCGTACCGCCACGCGATTTTGTCAAACAACATCCGCATGTCGGAAGCAGACGGCATTTACTTTTGGGAAGCGGCAGCGAGCGGCGGCGTCTTGAAGCGGAACAACGCCGTCAGCCGCAGCGTCTGGAGGAGTTTGCGCGCGGTCAACTGGGACGACCCGGCGGCGCGCGGCAAGAAAACAAAGGGGATTTCCACGATGCGCGCACCCGCACGGTGCGCGGCCCACAGTATTTCCTCCACAATGGAAGGCCCGATGGAAACCATCTTGTCCCAATCGATCTTTTCCAGAATGCCTCGCCGAAAACACCGGTATCCGGATGTGGCATCAGCGACGGGAACCCCCAGCCAAAAACGGATCCAGGCCCACGCCAAACGTGTGATGATTTTTCGCAGGCAGTCCCGGCCGGGTTCGTCTCCGCCGGCAACTCCGCGGGAGGCAATCACCACATCCGCGCCGGCCAGCGGTTCCAGGAATTTTTTTAAAAAGGCGGGGTCGTGCGAAAAATCCGCATCCATTTCAACTACGTAATCCACCGGCATTTTTACCGCCTCCCGGAAGGCATCGATCCCCGCTGCGCCCCTGCCGCGCCGCCCCATCCGCGTCATCAAGCGGATCCGGGGATTCTGCCGGGCGCGGCCGGCGACAATCCCGGCCGTTCCGTCCGGGGAATTGTCGGCCACCACAAGGACATCCGCGTCCAGCCCCTGCGCAATGATTTCGTCCAGAAGCCGGCCGATATTGGAACTTTCATTATAGGTGGGAACAACGATGCAGCCGCGCATGACTCAAACAACGTCTTGCGAAAGCGCCACGGAAGGCAGAACAACAGCCGGCGCGGCCTCCAAAACCGGCGCCTTAGCGGGCGCCGCATCCTGCAGGGCCCAGTGGATCATGACCAACAGATTTGCAGGCCCGTCGAAGAAATCCCCCTTCTCGATTTCGCCCAGCAAGAGATCCAGCAAATTCAGGGGAGTGGATTTAATGTTCTTGGCCAAAAATCCGGCCAGGGCATCCCATCCGCCCGCCTGCGCCAAAGGAAGCGCCAGCGCGTTCAACACGATCAGCTTGTCTCCCGGCTGAAACGACCAACTACTCCAATAGCCTTTTTTGCGGGCGTCGGTCAGAACCGAGCCGTCCTTCAACAGGGAAAACGTCTCTTTGGCCTGGTCCCAGCGGCATGCCCAGACATTGCCCAGCAGTTCCATCCTGCGCGCCTGCGCGTCCCACTGTCCCACCAGCCATTCGTTCAGGTCCAACCCAAATTCCATGAACAGCTGATCGGAGATTTCCTCCAGACTCTTGTCCGCCTGCGCCATGCCCTGAAAAATTCCGTCCCACTGGATTCCCTGCAGGACCCCCTTCAACCCTTCATTCTTGTTGTGCCAAAGGGAAAACAAAACCCGGCGGGAGTCGCAGACCACGGTATTCTTCCAAAGCTTTCCCCACTTCTGCACTTGTACCGGCTTGGTGAAAATCTCATAACCGGAAAACGTTTCCTGGCTGTCCATGTCGTGTTCGTAGATGTCCCGTCCCAAAAACCCGAGTTCCTCCTGGATTTTCTCCACGGCGCTCTTGACCTCGGAACGGTCTTCCAGCGCCTTCTTTGCCTCTGCCAGACTCCGGGCCAGTTCCCCCGCGTTCCGGTACAGCGAGGCCAGTTCCCCGTGAAACTCCCCGTGGGGGATTTCCAATGCCGTGGCCTGATGGAGCGGCTTGCGAACAATCTCCAGCATTCCGTTCAGCTCCTTCAATGGCTTGAAATATTTCCGCCGCATGAAAAATAACAGCATGCCGGCGGCCACCGCCGCCATAACGATGCACAGCAAAACGAGTACAGCGGTCTTAAACAAGGGGACCAGCAGGAGATCGCGCGTCTCCCGGGCGATGCGCATGACTCCGACGGTCTCACCCCGCCCGAACAGCGGGTAAAAAAACTGGCTTCGCTGTTCTTCCGGGGAGTCGTTCCAGCGGGACCTGCCATCCCGGAGCGTTTGGGCAACCTCCGCGGGGATTTCCCCTCCGCGCCGGAAGATGGGACTGGTGGAGAACAACAGGGTCCCATTTTTTCCATAGAGGCTCAACGTGGCTTCTTTATTGGTAGACTGGACGGACCGCAGTGTCCGGTGGGCATAGCCCGCGACATGGATCTGCATGTCGTGCGCGACGCGGGGCGCGAGAACCGCCGCCATCGTGAACATTTCCCTCTCCATGGTGCGCCGCTCCAGGCGGCTCTCGAGGACGTAATAGCCCAGGGCGATCAGGGCGATCACCAGGCCCACGGCGCCAATCCACCAGATCAAAAACCGGACCGAAAGAGATTTGTCGCGCTTGCTCATGACCTATTTCACCAATCTATTTTACCGCGGAAAATTCTCTGCCGCAATCGGGACAGGCGCAGAACCCCTTTGCCAGAGGAGCCTGCCCTTTCCCCAGGGCTTTTCTCTCGCTCCCGGCGCACCCGGCGGCGCACGCGCAAAATATCAACAGACACAGAATACTAATTGTTGGCGGAAACATCTTCACCATCTTGATTCACTCTTCTAACATAACATGCGCAAGGCCCGCGCACAAGATTTCGTTGCCGCTCTCGCCCGCCACCGGCTCACGCCGGCGTTTAAAATAAAATGCTTAAAACCACTTTCTTGGTAGAATACCGGCCATGGAATGGATGGTAAGAATCGCGGTCATCACCGCATCGTTTGCGCTGTTGTATTTCAACGTGCGCTGGTTCAAGTCGCACCTGGACCGGACCCATGGCCGGCCTCGCGCCATCCGGATCGTGCTGTTTTTTGTCCTCATGATCGCCGGCCTCATCGCCCTGGGCGTTGCGGGCGGCGCCTTCTTTTTGGCCGCGCTCTTTTCGGCAGGCGCCGTCCTCTTGATCGGCATCAATGTCTACCTCGTGCATCAACGGGATGTCCGGGGAGCAGGCCCTTCTCCCATCCACGGCATCCCCGCCGTGCTGATCAGTGTGGCAGCCGTCATCTTTTTGTTGTTGTCCACCCACAGACAGGACATTCGTTTGTGGATCACCCCCATCGTCGTGGGGGCCTTTGCCATTGATTTTGGATCCGTAATATTATTCGACGCGATATGGCGCCGGACCGGAACGCTTTTTAAACGGAAAGGTCCCGACAGCCGGAAAGACAGCGGCGCAGAAAAATAAAGTAATCCATTGCGAGGGATCCCGCTTTGGCGGGAGACCGAAGCAATCTCGCTGTAGTCTTGATTTACCCGCGAGATCGCCGCGCCCGCCACTAAAGCTTCGGCGGGCTCGCGATGACGGTAATCGCCATGTCTCCCCCGTCTTGGCGGGGGGATCCTCGCGATAACAAAAGGAGCGACACACCATGAACGAGCAGATCAAACAAGAGCTGTTGGCAATTCTACAGAAAAAATCCGTGATCCTGGGACAGATCCGCCTGGCATCCGGCAAAATGAGTTCTTTTTACATCGACGGCAAGATGACTTCTTTGGACCGCGATGGCGTCGTGCTGGCCGCTAAGATCTTTCTGGCCAATCTGGGGGACGTGGACGCCGTGGGCGGCCCGACAATGGGTGCGGATCCATTCTTGGGGGCCCTCCTTTATGAGGCCCATTTACAGCAGAGGCCGTTGAAGGCGTTCATCGTTCGCAAAGACGTCAAATCCCACGGGACGATGAAGATGATCGAGGGCCCGCTGGCAAAGGGCGACCGTGTGACCTTGATAGAGGACGTGATCACAACCGGAGGCTCCGTTCTCAAAGCGGCAGAAGCCGTGAAACAGGCGGGCTGTACGGTGACCAGGATTTTATGTCTTTTGGACCGCAAGGAAGGCGCGCGAGAGGCCTTCGCGGCGGCCGGCATCCCCTATTTTTCTATCTTCAGCAAGGACGATTTGGTCTTGCCGGTATAGACGGCAGCAACCCCCTCACGCCTTCGCCCCCACAGGCGTTCGCGGCCTTGGGGCTCCCAGGAGAGGCACCGTTTTCCAGCGATGCCATGGTGCGCAACGGTAGCCAGCACTGGCGGGTATTTTCTCTTCCGGAAATATTCCAGATTGGTCCGGTGGACAAAACCGGTTTTCCCACTTTGGGTTTGATTGAAGATGAGACCGGCAACGGGAATTTTCCGGCGGGCCAGGGCCTCCAGCGAGAGCAGGGTGTGATTGAGCGTCCCCAGTTCCCAGGACGCGACCAGCACTGCCGGCAATCGCCATCTCGCGATCAAATCGGCGACGGTGAAATCCTCGGTGATGGGAACTAGGACCCCGCCGATCCCCTCCACAAGGACGATGTCGTGCCGGCGGCACAACAGCAAAAAATCCTGATCCAGCTTTTTCAAGTCTACGGTGGTCTTTTCTTTGAGCGCCGCCGCCCAGGGACTGGCCGGGGTCTTGAAGAATACCGGCGTGATCTCCTTGAGTCCAACTTCTGTTTGCGAGGCCTGCCGGAGCAACCGCGTGTCCTCCCATCCGCCGCTGGCAAAGGGTTTCATCACGCCGACGCTCCACCCACTCCGGCGAGCCTCCCGCCACTGCTCTCCCGGAGGACGCCCACCGAGGCAGTAGCGGCGGGCATCTTCGCACAACAGGCACGCGACGGCCGTCTTGCCAACACCGGTTCCCGTCCCTGTGATAAATATCGCCCGGCCCGGCCTCGTCACGACGTCACGTCCCCGATCGCGCGCCGGGTCACACCGGCCAGAAAATCCAACTCCCCCGGCTGGATACACAAGGGCGGCATGAGAACGACGACGGAACCCAGAGGCCGCAGAACGACCCCCAATTCTCTGGCCCGCCGGCACACGCGCGCGCCAATCTTTTCCTCCCACCGGTAAGGTTCGCGCGTCCTCTTGTCGCGCACCAGTTCGATCCCGGCCATGAGCCCGCACTGTCGCACATCTCCCACGTGAGGAAATTCTTTCAATAGGTCCAACTGCCGGGCCAGATGCCGGCTCATCCGCGCGACATGCCGGAGGGTCTTTTCTTTCTTGAAGACCTCGAGGTTCGCCAGCGCCGCCGCGCAGGCCAGCGGATTTCCTGTGTAGGAATGGCCGTGAAAAAACGTCTTGCGCTGACCATGGGTCCCCAAAAAGGCACAGTAAATGCCCTCCGTCGCCAGCGTCGCAGACAGCGGGAGATATCCTCCCGTCAGCCCCTTTCCCACGGCCATGAGGTCGGGACTCACGCCCTCGTGCTGGCAGGCAAACATCCTGCCCGTCCGGCCAAATCCCGTGGCCACTTCATCCGCGATCAGGAGGACATCGTGGCGCCTGGTCAACTCGCGCACGCGCGCAAGATAGCCGGGGGGCGACACCAGCATCCCCGCCGCACCCTGCACCAGCGGTTCCATAATCACTGCGGCGATATTTTTCGCGCGTTTCTTGAGGACTTCCTCCAGCGTTTCTGCGCAGTGACCGGCGCACCGGGAACCGTCGCACCGGTCACACCGGTAGGGATACGGCGAGGGGACACAAATTGTCTTGAACATCAGCGGGGTGAACGGTGCATGAAACAATGGGGACCTTCCAGCGCTCATGGCACCGATCGTGTCCCCGTGGTAGGCGTTTTGGAGGGACACGAAGCAATTCTTTTCTTTCCTTCCCTTCAAAAACCAATATTGAAAAGCGATTTTCAGGGCGATTTCACCCGCCTCAGACCCGCTGTCGGCATAGAAGACATGCTCGAGTCCCCGGGGGGCAGTGCG
>CAZGMX010000094.1:0-10539 GCA_964526865.1 uncultured Actinomycetota bacterium
AGTCACATGAACAAGCAGCGCCAGCAGAAAGGCGAGCTTCATTGTGTTTGTTCCTTAACGGACGGCTGGAATGGACTCTCATCCACATCCGTGCATCTCTCTCCACCCTGCGCTCCCCTCTCCCCTCGTTGCCCTCGCCTCGGCAGGGGGGATGAAAGGGGGGAAGAATCCTCGACACGCGGAATGTTCTGCGAAGCGGAACCGCTGGTTTCTCCATCGCCCAACACCGGATCCGCCGGCGTTGTCTGCACAGCCACTTTGGTGATGCCGGCCCTGCACAAGGCGTCCAAGACTTCCACCACCCGGCCGTGCGTCGCGGCGCTGTCACCGCAGATCCACACTGTCATGTCTTTTGGCTGGGCCTCGGAGCCCTTGAGGATCGCGGGTCCCAGCGCCTCCAGAGAAACTGGATTTTTATCCAGGAAGATCGCCCCTTCCTTCGTCACCGACACCGTACGGGAACTGTCTTCCTTCGCGACGACCTGAACAACGGCCTTCGGCAAATTCACGCCGATCCCCTTGTCGTGGCTCATCCCCAAAAAAGAATACGTGAAGGAGACAAGGATCAGGAACATGCAGTCGATGAGCGGCACCATTTCGATGCGCGCGGAACGGACACAATCACATTTGATTTTCATGCATTATGAAAAAAACCGTTTTTCCTTTTCGGACAATCCGCCCGGATGGTCCGGCTGCGGTTCCGGTTCCGCGGCGGCCGATCCATACGTAAAATCGCGGGGCTGACCCGAGGGTTCCTCCATCGACTGTTTCTTCTGAAACAATATTTCCATGGACGAGGCGTACTTTTCGATTTCCTCCCGGGTCTGATTCACTTTTGCGCCAAAAATATTGTACGGGAATAAAGTGTAGAGCGCGATGATCAACCCGAAGACCGTCGTGATCAGAGCCTCGGCAATCCCCCCTGTCACGGCCTTGGGATCCGGCAAGCCGCCGCCCAACACCTGAAACGCCTTCACGATTCCCGTCACCGTCCCCAAAATTCCCAGCAAGGGAGCCGCCGTGATGATCGTGTCCAGGGTGGTGAGATAGCGTTTCATCTGGGTAACTTCCTCCATCCCCTGCTGTGCCATCGCCTGGCTCAGGGACCAGTTGCGGTGTACCAGCCCGCAGTGCAGAGTCTTCAAGACCGGATCCCGGCTGCCTTGCGCGAGATGGGCGGCCTCACCCAAATCGTCCTGCCCCACAAAATCCAAAAACTGAATCACCCGGTCCCGCTTTCGATAAAAACCGAGACGCACCCAGAAGATCAGCCGTTCGATAATGATCGTCAGCGATATCAGCGAAACGGCCAGCAGCGGCCACATCACGGGCCCGCCGGCTTTAAAGTATTCCCACATATGTTTTCTCCCTCCTCAAGAACACGAGAATTAAGGATTAAGGATTAAGAATAAAACGCCTGCACAATTTTCCTTAATCCTTAATCCTGTCATTGTACTGCCCAATCCACCTTGACCCCAATAAAAAATATGGTCCCCAGCGTCTTGTATCCCAGCACTTCCGAGTAGATGCTGTCCGTGACATTCTCCAGACGGCCGTAGATCTGCCCCAATTTGCTCCAGTCGTAAGACAACGTCAAATCCATCTTGCCATATCCTGGATTGACTTCCCTTTCCGGCCGCCCGCGCAGGCCCGTCCGGTCCCGGCTCGTCCCCACAAAGACGGCATCCGTCGTGCATGTCCACCGGTCCCAGAAACGAAGCCGGGCCGTCACCCCTCCGGCATGCCTGGGCCGGCGGATCAGTTCCTTGCAGTCCACGCTCTTGTCCTGCGTCAAGAGCAGGTCGTAATACATCCGCAAATCAAAATTATGCACCACCGTCCAGAGCGTCTGCAGTTCCATTCGGTCGATCTTTGCCTTTCCGAGATTGGTCGCCAGATAGACCCCGTTGACCGGCACGGACTGGATCAGATTTTTCAAACTGTTGTGAAACAGATCGATTTCAAAAGAGCCGTTTTTTCCCAGGGCCTGCTCCCATCCCACGTCGTAATTGGTACTGCGTTCCGGCAGAAGCGAGGGCGTTCCATAGCCGGGATAGTAAAGCTGGTTTAAGGTGGGGGCTCGAAAGCCCTTGCCAAATCCCACCTTGATTTTGGAACCCGTTTCCTTGATATCAAACAACTGGGAAAAATTCGCGGTTGCCACGGTTCCGAAATCCTGGTTTTTTTCCAACCGCAAGCCTCCTGTGACATGCCACCGGTCCCAAAACACCATTTGATCCTCGGCATAGACACCCACACTGCGATAGATCTTGTGATAGAGCTTGTTGTTGGCATATTGATATTCATATTCCACGCCCGATGTGAGCGTCATGAAGTCCCACAGGGGCAGGCTATTTTGATAGACGATGTCGTAAATGTTGGTGTTCAGCTTTGTCGCATAGGGCGCCTGCCGGGTGTCGGGATCCGGCGGATCGTACGACAGGACAGAGGCTGTATCGGCCGACAATTGCACGCTGTGATCCCACCCGTTTTCCAGCACCCCTTGAAGCTTCGTGGTCACAACGTTTTCCTTGCTGCGCGAAAACGCGTTGGGATCCACGCGAAAAGGGCCGTCGTCGATGCCGACGGCATTCAGGTTGTAGCGATACACCGTGTCCCAGTCCAACTGCTTGGCAAACTCCACTCCCAGCCGGGTGGACACGTTGGTCGCCTCGTTTCCGGAATTGATGGAAGGACCATTGTCATCCAGCCGGGAAAAGGAACCGCTGACGCTGATCTTGTCCCACCGTCCGTTCAGGGTTGCTTCTTCGTCAAAGGAGTGGTAGGTCCCGCACTCAAACTTGCCCGTCACATTGAGCGGACCTGTCCCTTTTTTGGTGATGATGTTGACAACCCCGCCAATGGCGTCCGAACCGTAGAGCGCGCTCTGCGGACCGCGGATCACCTCGATCCGCTCAATGTTTGCCGAGGAGAGTCCGCTGAAGTTGAACGCGCCCGTGGTGGGACTGTTAACCCGCGCGCCATCGATCAAGACCAGCGTATGGTTGGCATTGGCGCCGCGGATGTAGATGTCCGCGTCCCTGCCTGCGGCACCCCTTTGCGCAACATTCACTCCCGGCAGATCGCGCAGATATTCCAGTGCCTGGGGATTCTTGCGCTCTTCGATCTCCTGGGCCGGCACGATCGAATAAGGAACCGTCACCATGGACAGGGGCTGTTCGACGCGGCTGGCCGTCACCAACACAGGTTCGGCCTGAACCACATCTTCTTTCGCCGGTGTTTCTGGCTTCGGCGGGTTCTGCGCCGCGAAAACAGCCGCATCTGGAAACACGGCCAAACAAATGATCACGAACAAAAAAAATCCTGATCTCCGCACAGAAGACCAGGATAAAGAAAGATAGCTCATGGTTGTCTCTCCTCGGAGAATAGTTGCGCCTTGGGCAGGTCTTCTGGCTACCGAACTTAGCCGGCCTCCCTTCCCAGGAAAATACGGGGACACATCACCGAATTCAAATGCCTATTCGGTACACGTCCCCATATTTCTATCCCAGTGGTAACGAGACCGGTCCTTCCGGTTACAGCGGCGGGACCGCGCAGGACTCTCACCTGCTTGCCTAACTCAAGACTGGTTCATATTCGCAAACAACGCGGACCGCATCATAGACAATTCACGAAACACAGACAAGGAAATTTTTACTGCTATTGCAATGGGTCATTGCGAGGGAGCGCAGCGACCGTGGCAATCTCGTTGATTTTGAATAAATCCTTTCGAGATTGCTTCGTCGTCCCGGCTTGAAACTCGCCGGGACTTCTCGCAATGACGTGCAACCAATGGCATCGCAGTTACCCCCTATAACCCCTTACCCGCTTCTTTCTTTTAATAGACCCTCTTCGCCCGATCGGATAAAATACGCCCTTCTATGAACGCCAACGAACACTTTGACACGCTGGTTCAGAAGACATTTCAAGAGATGGTGGACCGCAATCCCATGGTGGCCACCTATCTCGGCATCCACACATTAGATCATCTCCTGCCGGACGGTTCTGCCGCGAGGGTGCGGGACGACTTTCAGTGGCTTTCCAAACGCATGGCCCAATTTCAGGCCATCGACAAGAACAGCGTCCACGAAAACCACGGCCTGGACCTGGAACTTTTGGATCACTACTACCACCTGGAGACCTTCTGGCACGAAGAGGCCCCTTTTTGGCAGCGCAACCCGGACCCGCTACAAGGCATTGGCGCCCTGATCTTCCTTCAAATCACCAGGGAATTCGCCCCCCTGGAAAAACGCGTGTCCGACATTCAACATCGTCTGGCCGCACTGCCGCGTTATTTGAAAGAATTCAAATCCCGCATCGCCCATCCCGTCAAACTCTGGACGCAGATCGCCGTTGAATCCGCCGAGCGCACCCCCTCGTTCTTAGACCACATCGTCACGACGACGGAGGGCCGGGTGCCCAAGAGCCTGCACGAATCACTGGCAAAAACCGTCCAGGAGGCAAACCGCGCCTGCAAAGATTTTGAGAAGTGGCTCAAGGGCCTGCTTAAAGACGCCAAGGACGACTGGGCCCTGGGAGAAAAGCGGTTCGAACGGCTGATCGCCCTGCGCGAACTGGGGATAGGGGTCGATGATATCTACGCATTGGGGGAAAAATCGCTCACGGATTTGAAAGAACAGCGCACAGCACTTGCCCACAAGATCGAGCCGGGCTTGTACGTGGACGACGTGACAAAAACGATCAAGAGTCACCACCCCAAGACATTCAAAGAATCCCTGCCCATCTACCAGATGGTCATGAGGTAGACCCGCGATTTTGTCATCGAGACCCCCTCCTTCATGCGGCCCCTGATTCCCTTCGCGGCGTATTTTTCGCCCGCCAAATTTGATCCCATGCAGACGGGAATCTACCTGGTCTCCCCGTCGGAACGAGGTTCCCACATGATGGGCGAACACAACTACCCCTCCATCCACAATACAACGGTCCACGAGGGGTATCCCGGCCATCACCTTCAACTCACCTGCGCCAATCTGTATGCCCCCATGGCTCGTTTCCTTGGATTTTTTTGCGATACGGCGACTGAGATGGTGGAAGGATGGGCTCACTACTGTGAGGCCATGATGAAGGACCACGGTTTTTACAATACGCCTCAGTCCCGCTATATCATGATCAACGACGGGATATGGAGGGCAGTCCGCATCCTGATCGACATCCGGTTGAGCCAGGGACACATGAGTTTTGACGAGGCCGTTGCCATGCTCCAGCAGGAGACGGGCATGGAGAAGACCGGCGCCGTGGGAGAAGTCAAACGCTACACCCAATCCCCCGCCTATCAACTCTCATATCTGCTGGGCAAGCACCTGCTCTTTGATTTAAAGAAAGACGTGCAACAATGGATGGGCAATAGATACACCGAAATCTTTTTCCACGACACCATTCTTCAGGCCGGCAGCATCCCGATCAGCTATTTGCGTAAGATATTCCGCCGTAAAATCGGCGTGGAGACTTTGTCACCTTCCTAAGATACTTTTCCCTTCGACGGACAGTGGGCTTGAATAGGACAGCCCGGGCAATTGGGACTTCTGGCCGTGCAGCACTTCCTTCCGTGCCACACCATCCAGTGGGAAAAACGGGTCCAATCCTTTTGCAGCACCAGCGCGCAAAGGTCCGACTCGATCTTGACGGGATCTTCTTCTTTGGTAAGTTTCAGGCGTTGAGAAAGACGCGAGACGTGCGTGTCGACAACAACGCCGGGTGTATCAAAGACGTTGCCTAAAAGCACATTGGCTGTCTTGCGTCCCACACCGGCCAGCTGCGTCAACTCCTCCATTGTGGACGGAACATTTCCGCCAAACTTTGTCTCGAGGGCCTGCGCACACCGGATGATGTTTTTGGCCTTGTTACGGAAAAATCCCGTCGAGCGGATGTCCTGTTCCAGGACCGGTTGGGATGCGCGCGCATAATCGCGGAGCACCGGATATTTCCTAAAAAGAGTTTTGGTGACGATGTTGACCCGCTCGTCCGTGCATTGGGCAGCGAGGATCGTGGCAACCAGCAATTCCAGCGGATTGGAGTAATCCAGGGAACATTTGGCGTCGGGATATTCCCGGCGGAGGATCGCAATGATTTTAGCCGCACGCTCTTTGATGTCCATCCCCGTGCCCTCCCTCACTTCGCCAGCCGCTTGACCACGCGAGCCAGCGAAAAGGTGTTGAACACATCCCCAGCCTCCAGCCACCCCTTGCGCGCAATCCCGACACCGTATTCGACGTCCCTCAAGTTTTCCAGCTTGTGCGCGTCAGGATTGATGCTGATCAGAACCCCCTTTTCCCTGGCGTACCGGCACCATCGCCAGTCCAAATCCAGGCGGTGCGGATTGGCGTTCAATTCGATCATGGTCCCGCTAACGGCCGCGGCATCGATCACTTCTTTCATGTTGACCGGATACGCTTCCCGGTCCAGTAACAGCCGGCCCGTCGGATGCGCCAAAACCGTCGTGTGCTTGTTTTGAACGGCTTTAACGAGCCGGGCCGTCTGTTCCTTTTCGCTCAGGTTGAACCGGTCGTGAACCGCAGCAATCACAAAATCCAGGCTCGCCAACACGCGCTCATCATAATCCAGCACGCCGTCTCCCAAGATATCGGCCTCCACTCCTTTGAAAATTTTGACAGACGGATAGCGCCTGGCAATGGCATCGACTTCGGCCGCTTGGTCCTTCAAGCGCTGGGGGGACAGGCCACCGGCGTAGTGCGCGTGCTGGCTGTGATCGGCAATCCCCAGATATTCCCACCCCATCGCGGCCGCGGTACGAACCACATCTTCCACGCTCGCCGCGCCGTCGCTATAAACCGTGTGCACGTGAAACGCCCCGCGGATCTGCCGGAGCGTCACCAGATTTGGCAGGCGGTGATGCTCCGCCGCGTCGATCTCTCCCTGATCCTCCCGCAGTTCCGGCTCGATGTAATCCAGATTGAGGGCCTTGAACAGATCCTGCTCATCTTTGCAGGAAACCAGAGTTTCCTGCTTTGAGTGGATTTTAAACAAGCCGTACTCATTGAGCTTCATTCCCATCGCCTGGGCGCGCGCACGCATCGCGATATTGTGCTCCTTGCTCCCCGTAAAATAATGGAGCGCAAAAGGGTACTCTTCGTCACGAACCACCCGCAGATCGGCCTGAATCCCATCCTCCAGAAGAACGGAACTTTTGGTCTCTCCATTGGCCAGCACACGCCGGACGCTAGAAAGCCCCACGAACATCTCCATGACAGCGCCGGAATCACGGCTGGAAACCAATAGATCGATGTCCCGGATCACTTCCCTGCGGCGCCGGAGACTTCCGGCAACCGTCGAACGGATCACGGCCTTGTGCCGGCCAATTTCCTCCAGAAGCACTGCGGCATGCGCCTGCGCTTCATCCATCCGAAACTGCCCGTGGGTCGTCCGAAGATATTGAATGCCTTTCAAAATATTATCCTGTGTCTTCTGCCCGAACCCCTCGACATCGACAAGCCTGTTTTCCCTGCAGGCCTTTTCCAGATCGTCCACCGAACAGACATGAAGTTTCGCGTAGAGTACCTGAACCTTTTTGGGCCCCACCCCCTGGATTCTCAGCATTCCCAAGAGGCCCGCCGGCAGGGAGGCCTTGAGCTCCTCATAATAGGAACACCGCCCCGTCTGGACCCACTCGGTGATTTTCTCGGCCAGACCAGCGCCGATACCTTCGACATCCTTGATGTGACCCGAAGAGACTAGAATTTCCAAATCGTCCGGAATGGTCTCTACGATGCGGGCCGCGTTGCGGTAGGCTCTGCTCTTGAAAGGATTTTCGCCCTTGATTTCCAGGAGATTGCCGACTTCATCCAACAGGGCGCTGAGGGTGGATTTGTCCAAACGACCGCCTCTTTGATTCCGTTACGCCTTCGGTGCCGCCGGGCGGTGCGACAGGCTGAAATAGTCCTTCTGCAGACGGTTCAAGATACTCTCCCTTTTGTCATAGAGCCTCTTGAGCGGCCGCAGCGGGTGATTGGCCAGCGCATACGCCACAAAAATCGGCATGACGATGGTGGTGTCGGCATAGCAGACAACCGACTCTCTCACCTTGTCCGGATCGATCTTCCCCCAGCTGACTGCCTCCCCCGGCGTCGCCCCCGAAAGACCGCCGGTGTCGGGCCTCGCGTCCGTAAACTGGATGAAATAGTCGTGTCCCTTTTCCCGCATCATCAGAACTTCCTGCAACTGGGGCTGGGTCTGCAGGACAAAATTTTTCGGCGAGCCGCCGCCGAAAATCAGGACGCCGCTTTTGCCGTTGTTCTTTTTGGTGTCATACACGATCGCGGTCGTCTCGTTGACGTCCAGGGACACGTCGACTTTTAACTTGTTCCCCTCCAGCGCCTTGCACGCAATGTTCATGCCAATGGAACTGTCTCCCGGAGACGGCGTAAAACAGGGCACTCCCGCCTGATACGCCGCGGACAAAACACTGTGGGTCCCGATCCCCAAAACCTTTTCCCGTTCGTGAATGTATTTGCCCAACAGGTGGTGAAACTCACTGGACCCCATTTCCCTCTGAAACTCCGGTCCCGTAATCACCTGGTAGATAAAGGCATCCGTATCCAGCAGGACCTTGAAATCAAACAGGATGTCGTAAATTCGAATGACTTTTTCCCGGCGCAGTTGGACATCGTCCACGAAAGGATTTCCGGTATGCAGTTCCAGTCCCAAACCAAAATGGATATCGTGATAAAAATTAGCACCGGTGGAGACAATCCAATCCACGTAACCGTTTTGGATCAGGGGAATAATGGCGGACCGACCCAATCCCGCGGGCGTCAACGCCCCTGTGAGACTCATGGCCACGGTGACGTCGCTCTGAAGCATGCTCTGGGTGAACAACTGACACGCCTCTCTCAGACGCGCGCCGTTGTACGCCAGCATGGCCTGATCGACCAGATCAGTCAGTGTGGTCCCCTTGGTAATGGCATCCGGTGCAATCCGTTTGCCCGCAAGATACGCGCTCTTCTTTTTCATGATCCCCCCGCAGATTTGCGCTTTTCTCTGCCCCTATTCTCCCTCTCCGATTCCCGCTAAAAAAGATTCCAGATTCCTGCACCGCAGGCAAAAGTTGCTCTTTTTCTGTTCCCCCAGCGTGCAGGACGGAATGGAGCCGTAGTTGTGGCCCGGCAGAACAATCAATCCATCGTCCCACGCACGGATTTTGTGATTCAAACTCTCGTACAGGGCCCGGGAGTCTCCGCCCGCCAGATCCGTCCGCCCGCACCCCTCGATAAACAAGGTGTCCCCGGTCAGGACATAATTGCCCACGATCAAACACTGCGCCCCCGGGGAATGGCCCGGGGTGTGCATAAAACGGATGGAGACATCGCCCATGGTGAGGACGTCGCCATCGCCCACCGCGCGAATCCGGTCGCTGGGCGCCTCCAGCGCGCTTGCATCGTTCTTGTTTACGTAGACCAGGGCGTTGGTTTTTTTTACGATCGCCTCGACCCCATTGACATGATCAAAGTGCGGGTGCGTGATCAGGACCGCCTTGATCGTCCATCCCTCCCTCTTGACAGCCTCGCAGATCGCGTCCACATTCCACGCTCGATCCACCACAGCGGCCTCCTTGCTGCGCGGGCAGCCGATCAGATACACAAAATTCTGCATCGGGCCCAATTCCATTTGTCTAATTGTCACGGTGTCGTTCATATACAAAGTGCCGGTTCCTTGCGCGCTACGCTTCCAGTTTAGCGAGACCGCAAAAAACGCACAAGCAATAATGAGTGAAAAAATAAAAAATATTTTTGCCTTGGCTGCCATGGGTAGATGGTCTCTCTAGAAAACCACAACGAGATTGCCGCGTCGTCCGCCGCTGAAGCGTCGGCGGACTCCTCGCAATGACGTGACAAAAACAGTCTATTGTGAAACGACGAGGATGGCAAGACCGGCGAACAAATTGGGAAGGAAGGTTACGCGCCGGCGCACGCCCAGATAAATCGCCTTCTCCACGGTCAACCTCCGGAGGCGGCAGTAATCGTAAAAATCAGAAATGCTCAAGAAGTGGATGTTGGGAGTCTCATACCAGGTGTAGGGCAAGGACGGCGTGATGGGCGCTCTGCCTTGAAAAAACAATTGGAGCCGGGCCGTGTAATACGCAAAGTTTGGAATACCCACGATCACTTTGCGCCCCACTCGCATCGCATCGGACAACACGGCGTCCACATACTTTACCTGTTGAAGACTCTGATTGAGAATGACGTAGTCAAACGATTTGTCCCGGTAGTCGGACACTCCGGAATCGATGTCGCCGTGAAAGACGTTCAGCCCCTTGGCCACACACTTGTAGATAGCCTGCTCATCGATTTCGATTCCCTGGGCACGGACTTTTTTCTCCGTGATCAACAGAGACAGGAGATCCCCCTCTCCACAGCCCAGATCCAGGACCGACGCTTTGGGTTCGATCAGATCCAAAATAGCCTGATTGTCTAGTCGGATCAGCTCAGACATCGTAATTATCTGTCACCGCGTAAGAGTGAAACACCTTTTTTAAAAAATGGGCAATCAGATGCGTCTCTTCAT
>CAZGMX010000095.1:0-10390 GCA_964526865.1 uncultured Actinomycetota bacterium
CTGCTTGATGTCGTCCCGGACAGTGTTGATCTCGGCCCACCCCACCATCCCCGCGCCACCAGGGGGCCCAGATAGGGGACATGGACCAGGCCGATAAAAGCGGCCGGCGCCACGTTGCCGTCGGTTGCCGCCAAGTAGGCGGCCCAGAGGAGTCCCTTGGTATAATAGGCATCCAGCCCCTGGACAACCGTCAAAACCACCGTCTGGGCATATTCCTTGAATTGGATGGTATGGGTGTGAATGTCAAAGAACGGGCAGGAAAAATTGTAGTAGACCACCGGCTCCCCGACCAGCTGCCAAAGCATCGGCGAGCACGCGGGCGTGGTCACACGGCCGCTGTGCCCGGCGGTCCAGATAATCAACCCAATGTCCGAACGCGCGAAGCCGGTTTTTCTGGACTTCCGTGAGCTGGATGATCTGGTAATCGATCTGCGCGGACATCAGCGACTGCGCCTGGTCCCAGACAAACTTGCCCAGGCTCGCCGCCCCTCCATAATCAAACCTGTTTTGGGGTTCCAGCCGGCCGTAGCCAACCAAATTGGGGTGGGTTGGAGCAACGGCCGTGTTGACGCCGGCATCCAGCAGGCCCGCCAGAAAGTTGATATATAGATCGACCATCTCTGTCGTAACCGGCTTGGGCGCGCAATCCGGCAGGGGGACATCTTCTTGAAAGAGCGGCTTGAGCTCCTCCACCTGCGTGGGCGAGGGGGACACCGCGCCCGCAGGCCGCTGGGCCTCTATGTCTTTCTTGCGGCAATAGAACACCTCCCCGTGCCAAGGGCCGCAGTAGTACTGGAAGATGGCGTGAGGTCCCGTATCCTCAAAAAGCATTTTTCTGGCCGGATAGATTTTGAGCGACTCTTTGGAGAAAAACCGGTATCGAATCAACTCATCCGTCTTGCTCAAGAAATCTGGCGACTTAAGCCAATAGTCCCCGACCCAGGGTTTGATATAATCATAATAGTTTTTTTCCCTATGCACACCCGCCCCGGCCACTTGCTCTAAATTATTGGCGCGCAGTGTCAATTCGTCCGCACTCGCCCGAGAGACATCGAACGAGTAAGCAAGAAATGGATCCTCGGTGGCATAGCTGGAGGATTGGTATGCCTTCTCTACCCGCCTGGTTGCCTTGCCCGTCAAGACCACGTCCGCCAGGCCCATATCCTTGATTTCTTTGGGAAAGGTAAAATCCCATTCCCCGCTGTCTTCATACATCGGTGAAAGACTCACGGCACCGTCATCATGGGTCTCGCGTTTATAGGCCTTATGTCGAAGACGCAGCTTCACTCCCTGCGCGTGGATGTTGACTGCCGATTCCACCTCGCTTGGCCAATCCTTGTCTTGGAGCGTCAGGCGAAGCAATCCATCGCCCTCTTTGGTGCGGTTTTCTATGTGATCAAAGACCCAGCTATCGCGCCGGATGGTGACGGGAAACTCGATGGTGCCCACCTTAAACTGGCTTTCGTCCGGCATTTTTTTCGGACGGGGTCCTTGTTTGAATAGATACTGGATGACATGGCGATCTAAACGCACCCCTTTGCCGTTGTCGGAGGAAAATCCGCGATACACCACGTAATGGAGACGAAAACGCACCTTCACCTGGTCGCGCTCCCCCATGCCCTTCGGCCAATCCCAAGAACCAATACGCCGCGTATTGATCGCCACCCAGAAGACATACCATCCTGGGGTGGCAGGTTCTAAAACCAGCGGCAGGGGGTCGTCTAAATAGTCATCGTGGGCGCGGCGGAATGCCTTTCGCTGGAAATTCGGTTCTTCCCCCGCCAGCTTGATGAGATGATCCCTGTTATCCGGTTTGTAGCTGTCATCCGGAAATTTGAGATTGGCCGGCGGCGGCGGTTCGGCATTGACATAGACCGGGATGCCTCCCGCCGAATTCTGCCAGAGTTGTTCCTTGTCCCTCGGGGACCTGCCGCCCGTGTCCCAGCGCACGGATCCCTCCGGCAGCGGCGCTTGATCCATCCGGTAGATACCGTGAGTCACCCGCTCAAAAAAGCCCGTCATGTCTTCATTTTTTGCATCCGGCTTGGGATCTTCCCAGACGATATGGAGATCGAAATACACGC
Organism: uncultured Actinomycetota bacterium; assembly: GCA_964526865.1. GTDB lineage: Bacteria > Auribacterota > Ancaeobacteria > Ancaeobacterales > CAZGMX01 > CAZGMX01. The sequence goes on from CAZGMX010000095.1 coordinate 2,085, forward strand.
TGACGGGTTCGCCCTGGTAAGGAATTTCAAAGGGCACGTTAAAGGCAAAGGGGACATCCCAGAAGACCACGGCCGGCTCTATCGTGCCCTTTGCGGGAACTTCCATTTTGTACGTAGCAAAACCATCGGAAAAAGGCTCCACGACGGGCGAGAGGAATGGTTTCATTCCGGTGTCGTTCATCCGGATTTGGGACATATCATTGGCTGTTTGAGACGATCTGGAAGGCTCCTGCGTAACGGCAAAAACGGACACACAGGAAAAGACAGAAAGAATCAGCGCCGCTGCAATACCAATTTTTCTAATGCTTAGCGCCTGCATGGCGTGCGTCATTGGTGTTGCCTTTCATGCTGTTTTGTAGAATCATATATCAACAGAACATTTTATTCCATCGAGAAGTCGCCGCCTGAATTTTTGGATATCCAATTATGTTTCTTATTCTTCTAGCCTTCATCTCCTTTGTCCTGACACTGGCCTTCCTGGCAATGCTGGGGATGCCTCTTTTGACGTGGGCAATCATAGAAGTTACCGGTTACCGTCCCACGGACTGGGTCTTCGGACTTTGCTATATCCCCTATCTGGCGAGCTGCCTTGCCGTCGCCCTGGTCGTCTTGGGACTTCTCATTTGGTTATTCCGGCCATTTATCTTGAAGACCACGGCAAGAAAACCTTCGCTGTTGGAAGTCATCATGGCCGGCATCCCCGTTTTGGCCGTTTTGGGGTTGCTGGGCTGGCAATTTGTCTGGCCGCATGCCGGCAAGCTGCTGCGCGCCGAACGATGGCCCCAACAACTGTATCTGGCATCCTTCCGTGTCGATGCCCGCGACATAGAATTTGGGAGCTGGGGCAGGGAATACGCTCAAGGGGTTGTAGAATTTGAAATCACCAATTACCTCCCGGGCCGGATAACGGAGGCAACCTTCACGCTTGAATGGACACCGCACAAGCGGAGCCGTTTTGCAGTGCGCGACCTTGCGCCCGGGGAAAGACGCACAGTCCAGCGCGAAGAGGATTTTGGAAACATCATGGTTTCCCCGGGCTCGGGCGACATGCCCGGAACACCACAGCGCTGCACGGCCGTCTTGTATTGCGACCGGCTGCGCGTTGCGGACAATGCACCGGTCTCGTGGGGGCCGCCGCCCCCGCAGAGGAAGGTCGTGATCGGAGACGCCCCCCGCGTCTCTATTGCGGGATTTTGGATTGGCACAACGGGGGAACAGATGAATCTTGCACAGAAGGGAATCTTTGTCGCCGGCGCCATCAGCGGCGGTGTCTTTTCCTCCTACCCCAATCCCCTCTAGCTGAAGTTCGACGGATCTGTCTTTAAGGGAAATTTCGAGGAGCGCTCCGGGCGTCAAATCTCACGGACCGGTACACTCACGGTGGCGCTAACACCCAGCCGCCGGCTCGCCGTCGATTGGACAGCCAAGGACGGCCAAAATCGCGCAACGGCGGCAGGCACGCTGGAATTCACCCGCCAGGGTTCGGACACTTGGGGCAACCGCTCCAAGGGCTATCGCAACGAGATGTTCAAGGTGTTTCAGAAATAGGCGGTGTTAGGGGCTATGCTTTTCCCCTTGTGCCAGGACAGGCGAAAGAAAGAATGAGCCGCCCCGCAAAAACGCCGGGGAGCAGGCAAATCAGCGCGGCGGTCACCGAAGAACTAACCACGTAGGGCGTCAGGAGGGCCAGCAACACAACGCCGATGGCCGGTACAATGGCGCGTTCCTGTCGGGCACCATCCTCGTTGGGCGGATTGGGGATACAAAGAAACGGCAGGGCCATGCAGGCCGTGGCGGCCCAGAAACAACCTGTCTTGCCCCAAAACGAAAATGCGGCAAAACCGAGGGTCCCGCACAGGAGGATCCATATCAATAGGATGACGACATTGCAGGGCGACAATTTCATCTAATAATCCCCTCTACCTGTCCTGCCGCCGTAACACGTTCCTTCCCCCCTTGCGGGGGAAGGTCAGGATGGGGGGAATGCCTCGCAATAAACTACCCCCCCCCTTGTTCCTCCCCCACAAGGGGGGAGGAAACGTATTTATATCCGCTCTTGCTCTACTCTCTGCGGCTCGCCGCTGCGGCTGGCCGAACCGGCGCATTGGGGCCAGCCGGTGAGAGCGGCATCACCCGTGTCGATGCAGTGCATGCCATTTTGGCCGGTGACGATAATTTTCCCGTCCACCACCAGCGCCTGTCCGCGCAGGCCTTTTTCACCGGCGACATCAAACTGCCAGAGCACCGTCCCCTTGTCCAGATCCAGGACGGCAATCTTGTTTCCCTGGACAATCACGGCGCATTTTCCCGCCACGCTCAAACCGGCAAACGGATCGGTCAGCGCGAATTTCCACAGGACCTTTCTTGCCTTCAAATCGACGCAGGCTATGGCTTGGCCGCGCGGTTCGCTCACGGTCGCTCCGTCATCGCCCAGCCACAAGACCGTACTCTCCTGAAGGATGAAAAGACGATCACCCGCCATGGCCAACGGTTGGGGCCTCTGGGCGTGAATCTTTTTTTCCATGGTCGCCGGCTTGGGGCCATAGGTAAAAACATTTTGCCCGTCGGAAATCTGGGCGCACTGCAGGTAGTCATCGTTGGCAAAGGACAACCATTCCTGGTTTGCCACGATGTCCGGCTTTAGCCAGCCGATCTTCTTTTTCCAAGCCACCCCCCCGTCCTTGGCATTAAGGACCATCACATCGTCCGACGCGGTAGACAGAGCGACTTTATCGCCGGTGATGGCAGGAAAAACGCGCCGGTTGGAAACAGCATCGACGGGGACTTTCCATATGGTTTTTCCGTCTGCAAAATTCCGGCAAACCAGCTCGTTTGCCTCCCGCAAGAAAAGGCGGTCATCCTTGCAGGAAGGCATCGTCTGTTCGTCCCAGGGGCCCGGGTGCGGCATCCCCTCTGTATCGGGGTTCACCTGCCATTCCAACTTTCCGGTTGCGGCGTTTAAGCAGAAGACGTTCCCGTAGACATCATAGGCGACAACGCGGCCGCCGGCGCAAAGCAGAGGGGAATTAATCTGGAATTTGGTTTGGTAGGACCAGCGCGTCTTGCCCGTCTCTAGATCGAGGGCAACAATGCCCGAACCCTCCTGTTGGAATGTCCCGTTCTCGGTGACAAATTCCCACTTCCCGCCATGGACGACCGTGAAAACGGTCTTGGCATCCGCGGCGCTGAAGGTCGTCCATTCGTATTCAGGATTGGTTGGTCCGGCAAACACCCAGCTTTCTTTCCATGAGGATTTACCACCGTCTGCACCGAAAACTGCAGACAGCATACCCGTAGCAATCAGCGCAAAAAGCCACAGCCCCCCTGCCCATTTCATGTGTATTTTCATCCCACAAAGTATACACTACACATTCGGTGACAGTCACCCAATGTATAGTCAAATTCTGGAGGCGATATGAAATCCACACTCCCATCTTCCCGTGCTTTCCTAAGCACCCTGACATTATTTTTTGCGCTTTTTGCCGCCCACAATATCTCTGCCCAACAGCAGGAGAGTGCCGCGCCGTCCAAATCCGTGCAGGAAATTTCTGAACCCCAGTATCAGAGCTACATGACCGTCTGCCGCGAATTCCGGAAGGTCTACGTGAAAGACCGCATGGCGCCGTGGAATTCCCTATCCGCCGCCATGGTAAATACGCTAAACGAGCAGCACATGACGCCCGCGCAATCCACCGCGCCCGGTGGTTCCTATTTGACCAGAGCACCAAGCTGTTCCTGGACTCCGACGATGCGGGATTTGAAATGATGATGACCGCCATGGGGACACCCCAAGAAGACAAACAGCCCATGCGGGACGCCCGCCACCAAAAAAGGAAATGGTACAAGCCAACGGACGAGGCCCCTGCCGTCAACCTCGAGCTGGCCGACCGCAACAACAAGGAACTGGGTGAAATATATGCCATCGAGAGCATCGGCATCGACGGAAAAGTCCAGGGGGAAGAGACCATCGACTACACGTTTTATCTGCCGGACAAAAAATCTGCCGGCGAAAATCAACAGGAGTCGTTATGACAATAAAATCGCCTGCGCGCATTTTGGCGCTCCTGATTTCTTTGGTTGTTTTGGGAAATAACACGTCCATGGCTGAAGAAACGGCCTTTCAGAGAGACTTAAAAGAAGTTGCCGCCCATCTATTCCGGCAGCTTCCAAGCTATGAAAAAGCCGACACGTACATGAAGGAGTTTCAAGAGAACAGAGGCAAGCTGATAAAGGAACAGGGATGGGCACCATTGCTGCAAGACGATGAAAAGTTTAAGGAACTTTACGATAATTGCAAGACGGAATGCAAAGCGATCATGGCCATGATGGCCATCATGGCCGAGAGGAAACCCCAGGTGTTTGGCGAGTACGTGACACAGGAGGCCTCTGCGATCCGGGACAAGAAAGACGGCAATCGATTGTTGAACGCCTTGATCATTAACGGTGCAGAGACGATGATCGAAGAACAAAAACGCAACAGGGAATTGGCGTGGGAGACCTTCCTGCTCTTTTTGGGGGCTGGCTCTCAAGGCGCAACAGCCGCCCCGCAGGCATCCGCACCAACACCAGCCGTGGCACCAACGCCGGCACCTGTCGCCCCCGCCGGCAACACCGTGGCAGCCGCCTTACCGGCAGCGGCCCCTCCCCCCGCGCCTCCCGACACAGGCCGTAGCAAGTACGCAAAATTTGCCAAACCCATGGATCCCGGCCGCGCCCGGCAGGTAGCGGATTCTTTCACCCAGCCCGTCAAGGACCGCAAGTATTACGGTTACGAGGACAAGGGGGCCGGGATGGTGGGAATCCGTTACGGCGGTAAGGAGAAAGTGCCGCCAGCCGCCCCCGCTGCGGGTGGGCAAAATTCGCTAACGCAGGAACTGGCAAGCGGGCTAGCCAATCCCGATGGCTCGCCCAACGCAGAGCTTCTCAACAAGGCCGCGGATGCGATCTGCGCCCAGCGCGGCTTTAATAATCATGAACTGGTAACACAGATAAGAATCTGCTCCGAGGAAGTTGTGGGTGAGTTGCACCCGCCGGAGGCAAAGAAGTAGGAAGCACAACACATCTCTAACGCAGTCCCGCGTATTTCAGCCGCTTGATTTTAATCCTTGCCCTCGGAAAGGATAGCATACCCCCACCTTTAGGCGGAGCCTTCCGAATAACATGAACCTAAGTGGGCCAATGGCCGCAACCAAAAATGCCGGTCACATTTGTAGTTGATGTTTATCAGCTTCTTAGCAAATGCATTCACCTTCAAATCCAGTTCACCCTCGTCCACGTCCTCGTACGCCTTTTTCTTCACGATCGTTTGAACGGCCGTAGCCGCCGCTTCCTTGTCCTCCGGCCCGCGGTAGAACGTAAAAGAGCTAAAGAGAGACGCCGGAGCCAGTGCGTCGCGGACGGCGGGTGCTCGTGTCTGTGCACATACGGACGCAGGCAGGGTCGTCGCAATCAGCGCGATGCTGACGCAGCACGAAAACACGGCCACAAAAGGCCTGCTGAACTTTGCCTTTGGCATAATCCCTTCTAGTGAGCGGTTAATGCGTAACCGCTTGTCTTTACTATACATGCAAATTTTCAGTTTGTCAAGGGAGGTCGCGGGTTGCTGGTGGATTGCGTGATATGATATGCCTAACGAAGCCCACCTGTTCTTGATTTTCGTCCATAATCATATATAATCTTATGTAGTTAAAACATAAGATTGCGGAAGGGGGCCTTTGATGCCATTTCAAAGATTTGACACCCGGATCGAGCAATTTCCCGGCGAGATATGGAGGAAGATCGCTCAAATCGACGAGCTAAAAGGACAATGGACCGGCGGCGTTCATTTAAGTCCACAGATTCTGGGGCGATTAAAACAATCGGTGCTAATCACTTCAACGGGTGCGTCAACGCGCATTGAAGGGGCCCACCTTTCGGATGAGGATGTCGAAAAAGTCATGAGGGGGATTACCATCCAAAAGTTCGCAGACCGCGACAAGCAGGAGGTAAAAGGTTATTACGAATTACTCCAAAACGTTTTCCAGACCGCAAAACATATCCGCTTTTCTGAAAGCACCATCAAACATTTTCACAAAGAAATCCTAAAGTACGTGGAAAAGGACAAAACCCACAGGGGAGAATACAAGAAAACGGAGAACAAGGTCCATATGGTGGACACGGAGGGAAAATCTATCGGCGTTCTTTTTGATACGACGCCGGCATATCTCACTCCCAAAGAAATGCAGGAACTCGTTGAATGGACCGTAAAAGCTTTCGAAGAGAAAAAGTTTCACCCGCTTCTTGTTAGCGGGAATTTCTTGGTTGAATTTCTACTAATCCACCCTTTCCAGGACGGAAATGGGCGGCTCTCCAGGATCCTGACCAATCTTCTTTTACTTCAACAAGGGTACATCTACGTCCCCTACGTTTCGCACGAAAAACTGATCGAGGACAATAAACCCGATTATTATATGGCGCTTAGGAAAAGTCAGAAGACATTAAAGACAAAAAGAGAGGATATCGCGCCCTGGCTTGACTTTTTCCTTTCCATCTTTCTGGAACAATCCAAGAGGGCTGTTGCCCTGCTATCAAAAGAATCTATTGAAAAACTATTTTCTCCCAGGCAACTGGCGGTTTTGGAGTATTTTCAGACGGCGAACGAGGTCACGCCAAGGGAACTTTCAAAGAATCTCGAAATTCCCCGGCCAACGGTCAGTCAAATCCTTTCGCGGCTTATTCAATTCAAAAAAGTTGAGAAGATCGGTCTCGGTCGAAGCACGCGATACCGGAAGGTGTGACAGGAACGCAGCACTCTACAGACACCATTCTGGATTGTCAGAAATTAATAACGTATTTGAACCCGCCGAAGAAATTGTCCCTGGTGCGGATGTGCCAGTCGGACGATCCATCTTCGTTGGCCGTGGTGTAATAAGTCTTGTTCAATCTCTTGGAATACGCAAGGAACGGTTCGATCTTCATGTGCTTCCCCAGCGGGAGCGGCATGGAAAAACCCAACTCGAGGGTTTGAAGCTTGGAGCTTACCGACCATTGTCTGTGGTTGTACCCAATCTTCGTATAATAATTCAGAATAAAAAGTTTCAGGTCAAAACTTTCCGAAATTCCGGTCTCACACCACACCCCGTTTCCCAATCTGTAATCGTTTGTGAAAAAAACATACGGATGAAACGGCCAGTTGTAGGTCACCGTGCCGTAAACCTCATCGGTACATGCCCCGCTGGGCGGATAAAAGAAATAGCCCCACCCGGCGGCCAGATTGAAATCCAGCGCCTTCCTGACCAGATAGGGCATGGTGTCTTTTTTGACGCCCACCGTTTTGAGCAAATCCAGCATGTCCAGATTGTAGTCGAGATAAAAATCGTGTTCGGTATCGTCTGTTGGATATCCGCTCGCAATGTTTGTCCAGTAGGTGAAACAAAAATTGCCGATGGGTTCAAAATCGGGACTCACCCTGACATAGGGCTGCCAGCATGCGCGGGGCGGGGTTAGATCCTGTCCTCGCCACATGTATTTGCTGGTGAGTGTAAAACCCAGCTCAAAGTCAAACGGGGAATATTTGCCGAATTGATCGAGCGCGTCGTCACAGTATGGCACCTGCTGTACCGCCAATTTATTATCTCTTACTATCGGGGCAATGCGTCTTCCGATCAAATCGTCAAACGCATGATCGACCATTTCCGGGTCCAGAAATTTGATTTCTCCCGCGGCGGGGATTGCCGCCCCTCCCTTTTCCGCCCATCCCTCGACTTTCTCCCGTTCTCTGTGAGGTTTTTTTTCTCCTGCGTGAATGCTTGTTTCCAGGGCCTCTTCTGCCGCGTCGTATACGGTCATTTCCTTGTTTGGGTTTTGGACAGCGGTAGTTGCCTGGAAATCTGTAGTGATTTCGTCTTTAGCCGCAGCCGCGTTGAATGCGGCCATCACGAATACAAGAGCTGCCGCAGGCGCAATCATGGAACGTTTCATGTTGGTCACCCCTCTTTTTTAAAATATTTTCAAACTTCCGTTCCCCTCCCGGTCTCTTGATTGGGTAGTGCATAGACAATTGCCATTCATTCACAAGCCAAAATAGAGCCCCACACGGAAATGCACACCGTGTTATTTTATCGCGAACTCAGCGCGGACAACGGCGGTGACCCGTTTTTCCAGGGAGGTCGTGTCGTTTTCGCCCCAATCGGAAACGGCCAGAGAATTGACCGGCGTGATTTGAAGAACCCCCATCTTCGCACTGCGCATAAACCCGATCGTGTTGCCCGTGGCGGCGTCCATCTGTTGCGCACGCATCTTGGCGTCCTGGGTCGCCGCGGCAAGCA
>CAZGMX010000096.1:0-2792 GCA_964526865.1 uncultured Actinomycetota bacterium
CTATAAACACTACACGTAGTGGTAAGTGGAGTCAATCGGATAAGCACAAGACGGCTAAACACACCCGGAAAACGACGGTTCATAAGCAAGAAAGAGGCGCCAGTTTGTCATGGATATGAACAGCCCGATGGGCAAACAGATTCTGGCCTTGATCCGCGACGGGGATTATGCCCACGCGGGGGAAGAGGAGGCCATCGAATTGACACTCAAGAATGTTTCCAAAGACCCGGGACGGCGAGTGCTGGATGTCGGATGCGGCCGCGGCGGCTAAAACGCAGGCGCCCGCGAGCCGTGCCGCATGTGATCGGAGAGATGGATCAATTCTCTGACCTCTTTAACCTTTTCCCGGGGAATCCCCAGTTGATTGGCGATGTCGTCGGAGTCCAGATCGTGCGTCAGGCCGTAAAGCACCAGATCGATCCTGTCGGCAGGAATTCCCAACATGCCCAAATATTTGTCGTCGATGCCCGGGATCACGTCGGGATTGGGAGTCCTGCCCGTGATTTCTTCCGGCAGGCCGAGATAATCCGCCAGCTGTAAAATCTGGCTCCGGAAGAGATTCTTGATGGGCATGATGTCCGCTTCATCGTCCACGCCGAACTTTACGAATAGGCCCACGAGGTCTTCCGTCTTATGGGCGCAGCCCACCACCAGGAGGTTGTTTTCGTCCGCGAATTTGTAGGCGACGGCGGCCCGGATCCTCTGTTTGGAATAGATGCTGGCCATGGCGTTTCGCACCAGGCCGGATTTGGCCCCCCGGAGGCTTTCGATCAGCATGTTTCCCTTGCTGCCGCCCATGAATTTTTTGGCCAAGAAGTCTCTCAACTTTTTTGTCGGGACGTACGAGAGAATAAAGCCATAGGTGCCCATGGCGCGCAGGATTCCTGAGATGCTGATTTTCTTTGTCCTGATGCCCAAGAGATCCGCGACCTTCAGCGCGTATTTTTCTGCATCTGGATTGCCCTGTCTTTCGGGGAGCATGAGGCCGACGACGTTGTCTTTGCCAACGGCCTTCACGCAGAGAGAAACGACCACACTGGAATCCAGTCCTCCCGAAATCGGCACGACGATCCCGTCGCGGTTGATGTCTTTCACTTCTTTTTTAATGAAATCCTCGATGGTGTCCGCTGTTTTTTTTGCGTCGATGGTCAAAAGATCTTTAGAGAGTTTCATACTTCCCCCTGTGGTTGCACTGGCCTTTTTCGGCGTTCCTCCGGTGGGAACGCAGGTTGCACTATTATATCGGCAGGGGAGTCTCCGGACCAATAAGATTGTTCAAAATCGAACGGGTGATATAGAATGAAGGGGGGAGGGCAGTATGGCAAATCATGATTGCCGGTTGGTCCGATTCGGTTTGGTGTTGGCGCTTGTCAACGCGATGGCCGTTGCCTGGGGAATGGCCGCGGCAGGGGAGACTTCTGACAAGAGCGACCCCCTCGACATTCTTGTCTCCATGCAGGATGGATACAACAAGGTCGATGGATACATCGCCTACCTGGAAAAGGCCGAGCCCGGAATCAACCATGAAAATCATACGGAAAAAATCTTTGTGAAGTTCAAAAAGCCCCACAAGGTCTATCTAACATGGGTTGAGTTGGAGCACGAGGGCCGTGAAATCCTCTACATCGAAGGGGAAAATGACGACTGTTTTCTTGTGAAGATGGATGGTTTTATCGGGTTTTTTCTCAAAATTCTCAAACTCCCAAGCACCTACAAGACCAGCCAGACCAGATATACCGTCCGGCAGGTGGGGGTGGGCAACATGATAAACAGCATCGTGGAAACGACCCAGCTGGGGGAGAAAAACAAAGAGGTGAAACTGGTCAACAGGGGGCTCACGCAGCGGGACGGTTCCCAGGCATATATCATTGAAAGATTTCTTCCGGCCAAAGACTGCTATCCCAACACACGGCTTGTCCTCTACGTCGATAAGGAAACGCGGCTCCCTCTGGAGGCCTATGCATATGGCCCGAACAACTCCCTGTTGGAGTATTGCATCTATCACTACGTGAAATTGAATCCGGCGTTTAAAGACAATGATTTCAGTACGAGCAACCGGGAATACGGCTTCACGTATCTGTGAGGGGCTCTTGTTGTTTTGTTCTCGGCGATGCCGGGAGGATGCGAAGGATGCCGCATACGGGAAAAAAGATTCATGTTCTGGCCGATCATTTGAAGCACCACGTGGTGAAGCTGGCGCACGAAATCGGCGAGCGCAATGTCCACCATAAATATGAAAAACTGTGCCGGGCCGCGAAATATATCACGGAACAGTTCGCATCGTTTGGCTACGAGCCGGTGTTTCAAACATACACGGCCTTGAACAAGCCGGTTGAGAACATCATTGCCACCAAAATCGGCGTCAAAAATCCCAAACGGGTCATTGTGGTCGGGGCGCATTACGACACTACTCAATCCAGTCCGGGGGCGGACGACAACGCCAGCGGCGTGGCGGGTCTGTTGGAGCTGGCCAGGTTTGCGTCCGACAAATCCATCAATTCTACCGTCAAATTCATTGCCTTTCCCATAGAGGAGACCCCCTTTTTTGGGACCAAGCACATGGGCAGCTGGGTCTATGCCAAATCGGCCAGGGCCCACAGAGAAATAATCAAGGCCGCTCTCATTTTGGAGATGATCGGGTATTTTGACCACAGGGCGCACACGCAGAGATATCCCTCCATCTTCGGAAAACTGTACCCGCACCGGGGCAATTTTATCGCCGTGTTGGGCAATGTCCGCTCTCTTTCTCTCGTCGGCAGGATCCTCTCGTCGGTGAAGGAGGTCGAGCTGCC
>CAZGMX010000096.1:2802-8590 GCA_964526865.1 uncultured Actinomycetota bacterium
GCAACTACGACTATTCTGTTGATTTTTCGGACCACTGGTCCTTTTGGAAAGAGGGATATCCCGCCGTGATGGTCACGGACACGGCCTTCTTTAGGAATCATTTTTATCACACGGTTGCGGACACGTATGAAAAGCTGGATTACACAAGCATGGCGGGTGTGGTAAATGGGCTCTGCGGGTCCCTGATGGCGCTTGCCAAATGAAGTGGACAGAGGAATCCAGTTGATTAGCCGACGGGATTTAGAACTCGCGCGCGAGTTCTTGCAGTGGTACGCCCGATAGAGGGATGGACTGATTTGGACGCAAAGTGCTTAATTCCGGCTTAACGCCGCCGGGCCTCGCAACGAACACAAACTAGAATATGATGTGGTAGAGTCCCGCGCCGATCACACCGCCGATCAGCGGACCGATGACGGGCACCCACGCGTAGGACCAGTCGGAATCCCGTTTGCCCGGGATGGGAAGCAGGGCGTGGGCGATCCGGGGCATCAGATCCCGCGCGGGGTTGATGGCATATCCTGTCGGTCCCCCCAAAGAAAGTCCGATGCCAAAGACGAGGATTCCCACCAGATAGGGGCCCACCCCGCTGCCGATGGAATTGTGGACGTTGAAGATGCCCAATACGCCCATCAAGAGTATCGCGGTCCCGATGATCTCAGTGAGGAGATTTGCCCCATAATTTCGGATTGCCGGCATGGTGCAGAAGACGGACAATTTTTTGTCGGGTTCCTCCGTTGGCTGCCAGTGGGGGAGATACGTAAGCCACACGAGGACGGCGCCGGCAAATGCTCCGGCGAGCTGCCCCGCCAGGTAATAGGGCACCTGGGCCAGGCTGGTTTGACCGATGATCCAAAATCCAAGCGTGACGGCGGGATTGATATGGGCGCCGCTGACCCAGCCGGCGACATAGACGGCGATGGCGACGGCAAAGCCCCACCCGCTGGTAATGACCATCCACCCGGAGTTTTCGCCCTTGCTCTTCTTCAACAAGACATTGGCGACGACGCCGTCGCCCAGCAGAATGAGGATCATGGTTCCGAAGAACTCTCCAATGAAGGTGTGCATGGTCAGGTTCTCCTTTCGGCAGCTCCGGGGCCTGCCGAAGAAGGTTTATCCTCCGTCAGGCTCCTGGTTGCGATCAGATTGATGCCTGTTTCCAAGACATTTCCGATGATGACGTCTCCCACCTTGACAGGGGCCTGGACGGCGGCTTTGGACGCGGCCTGGACGATCTTGAACGTCAGGGTCTTTGGGACGGATTTGTCTGTTTTGACGGGCAGAACAGGGAGGGATGCCCCCCGGATGCAGACCGTTGTGGTCACGATTCGTTCCGGGTGAAAGACTTCCTTTGCCGCGTATTCCTTGCCGCGGGGACAGGTGTTGCCCTTTACGTCGAGAATCTTTTCCGCGTCGTACGTCACATCGAGATTGCAGCCCATGGGGCAGTTGATGCAGATGAGTTCTTTTTTCATTTTGTCTCGCTCACAAAAGACACCTCAACCCAGGCGGCGTTCTCTGGTATCTGTTTGATCGGCACGCGATGCATGATGCTGGGAAAAATCTTCCGCTCTTTTTTGCGAAGAATCTCCTGTGAATCCGTCTTGATGACGAGCGTGACATTCTGCGCGGGGGACATGGGCCGGAAAGAGAGAACGGCCTCTTTTCCCGCTTCGACACGCGAAGGGAGCACATAGCGGACCAGATTGCCTGTCTTGCACGGGATCTCGCGGCCCTTTGAGATTTCGCCGAGCAGATAACAGGCGGCGGATTTTCCGCATGCGACGGCCTCCTCGGAAACGTTGTCCGCCAAATCATGCACCTGCAAGACGTTGCCGCAGGCAAAGATGCCCGGGATGGACGTCATGAGATGGGCGTCCACAACGGCCCCGCGGGTCACCGGATCGAGGACCACGCCGGCCTTGAGCGACAGCTCGTTTTCTGGAATCAGTCCGACGGACAAGAGCAAGGTGTCGCAGGTTAGGGTGAAACTGCCCCGCGATGTTGCCGCAGGGTCTTGGCCCAGCGGTGATATCTCCACCGACGTGATGCGTTTGCCCCCAGTGATGTTGGAGACGGTGTGGGAGAGGTACAGGGGAATATCAAAGTCGTGCAGGCACTGGACGAGATTGCGGTTGAGTCCTCCCGGATAAGGCTGGACTTCCACCACGGCCTTTACGTGCGACCCCTCCCAAGTCAGCCGCCGCGCCATGATGAGACCAATGTCGCCGGAACCGAGGATGACGATTTCCTTGCCGGGCCGGTGTCCGTGCATGTTCATCATTTTTTGGGCAAACCCCGCGGTCAGGATGCCGGCCGGGCGGCTGCCGGGGATGGCGATGTTGCCGCGGTTTCTTTCGCGGCAGCCCATGGCCAGGATCACGGTTTTTGCTTCGGCCCGGATGAGACCCTTTTCTTCGGACAACAGAACGACGGTGAGATGATCTTTTTCGCGGAGGATGTCCAGGGCGCAGGTTCGCAAGAGAATGGGGATTTCCTTGCCGCGAACCAACTGGACATCCCGTTCGGCGTATTCGGGACCGGTCAACTCTTCTTTGAAACGGTGGAGGCCGAAGCCATTGTGGATGCACTGCAATAGGATGCCGCCGGGGGCCTCTTCCCGATCTACGACGAGGATGCTTTCCACGCCGTTTTCCTTGAGGGACAGCGCGGCACCCAGACCTGCGGGGCCTGCTCCAATCACCAGTGCATCCACGCTCAATTTCATCTAAAAATTCCTCATGATGGTTTTATGTCTCCCTTTTCGAAGGGAAGCAAAAGGATTTCGGACCCCGGCCCATTTTTTGTGATCTTCTCCAGCGGGATTCCCGTTTCCTTTTCCAGGATGTTCATCACCCGCGAAGAGCAGAAGCCCCCCTGGCAACGGCCTGTGCCGGCCCGCGTCATGAACTTGACGGCGTCCATGCAGGTGTGGCCCCTCCTGACGGCCTCGGTGATCTCTGCCTCGGTCACGTTCTCGCACCGGCAGACGAGTTTTGCGTAGTTGGGATTTGTTTGGATCGCTCCTTCGATCTTGTCAAAATGCCTGTCTTCCACGTCTTTTCGTATGTGGAGAATTCCCTTTCGATGCGCGATGAAATCCGGTTTCATTTCGAGTTTCAGGCCTTCTTTCAATAGGATGTCCCGGACCATCTCCGCGATGGCAGGCGATGCCGTCAGCCCTGGGGACTGGATTCCGGCGGCATTGATGAACCCCTTGAGTTTAGTCGGCCCGATGATGAAGTCGTCTCCGGTCGCAACCGGCCGCAGGCCGGCAAACGACGTGATGATGTCGGACATCCGGATGGACGGCACCATCTTCTGGGCATGTTCGAAAACCGTTTTGAGCCCTCCGGCCGTTGTGCCCAGGTCTGTTTTGCTTTCCACGGCCACGGCGGTGGGGCCGACCATGACCGGTCCATCGACAGTGGGGATGACAAGGAGGCCTTTGGACGTGGGCGTTGGAACGGGATAGATGACCCTCCGAACCAGGTTTCCGACCCGCCGGTCCAGGAGGTATTCCTCGCCTTTTCTCGGGGTGATTTTAAAGTCGGGAACGCCCGCGGCAGCGGCAACGTCGTCGGCGTGGACTCCAGCGGCGTTGATGACGAACGATCCGGAGAGGCAGAGCCCCTTTTCTGTTTCTACCTCCAGGGTCCGTGTCTTGCCGCGGCGGATGTGGACGACTTTTTCCTGCGTGAAGAGGTCCAGGCCGTTTTGAAGGGCATCCTCCACCAGGGCGTAACAAAATTCGTACGGACAGACGACCCCCGCCGTTGGGGTGAGCAGGGAGCCGAGCACGTCGGGATTGAGGTTGGGTTCCATTTCCAGCGTCCGGTCCTGGCTCAAGAGTTCCATGTACGGCACATTGTTTTTCCGGCCGCGTTCGTGGTACATGTGCAGGATCGACAGCTCCTCTTCCGTGAAGGCCACCATGAGCGATCCACGGCGTTCGAAGGGGAATTCCAGTTCCTCAACCAGCCGGTCGAACATCCGGTTGCCTTCCACGCAGAGTTTTGCGTGGAGCGTGCCCGCGGGGGAGTGGAAACCGGCGTGGATGATGCCGGAGTTGGACTTGCTGGTGCCGAAGGAGACGTCGAATTCTTTTTCGATCAGGGCGACGCGCAGTTTGTAATGCGACAATTCGCGCGCGATGGCCGCGCCGACGACCCCGCCCCCGATGATCAGAACGTCATAGTCTTTATTCATGAGCCCCGCATTGTGCGATAAAAACTGACGACGCAGTGGTGAAGCACGGCCTGAGTTTAGTCTAAAAAAAACACGGGTCAATAGGGAGTTTAAGATTATAATAAAAAGCACGCGGATGTGTCGGGAAGGGCAGGAAATGCGATGCGGCATTGGGGGACAAAAAACAAAATAGAGGGGTGCGGATGAAGCAGTACATCTTGGCGCTCGACCAGGGGACAACCAGTTCACGCGCGATTGTATTCGACAAAATGGGAACAGTGATCTCCAGCGATCAAAAAGAGTTCACGCAGATATTTCCGAAGCCCGGCTGGGTGGAGCACAATCCGCTGGAGATATGGAAGACCCAGAAGGAAGTAGCTCTCTCGGCGATCAAAAAGGCCTCCATCACGCCCCAGCAGATTGCGTCCATCGGCATCACCAATCAGAGAGAAACGACGATTTTGTGGGAGCGGGAGACCGGAAAACCGGTCCACAACGCCATCGTCTGGCAATGCCGGCGGACGGCGGACATCTGCAAGAATCTTGAGAAGAAGGGGGCCGGCGAAGTTATTCGCCGGAAGACGGGACTGCTGTTGGACGCGTATTTTTCCGGGACCAAAGTGAAGTGGATTCTGGACAACGTGCCCGGACTGCGGGCCAGGGCAAAAAAGGGGGAGATCTGCTTTGGCACCGTGGATTCCTGGCTGATCTACAATCTGACGGGGGAGCATGTGACGGATGTCAGCAATGCCTCCCGCACCCTGCTGTTGAACATCCGCACGGGCAAGTGGGACACCCAGCTGCTGGACATTCTTGGGATTCCCGAGGAAATCCTGCCGGCTGTCAAACCCTCCAGCGGTTTTTTTGGCAAAACGAAAAAGGAGATATTCGGAAAGGAAATTGTGGTGGGCGGTGTCGCGGGGGACCAGCAGGCATCTCTGTTTGGACAGTCCTGCTTCGAGGAGGGGAGCGCCAAAAATACGTACGGCACGGGATGCTTTGTCCTGGTCAATACGGGGAAGAAGTTCGTTGCCTCCCGGCACAAACTGCTGACGACCATCGCGTGGGATCTGGGGGATGGTATCGAATACGCCATCGAGGGTTCCGTCTTTATCGGGGGCGACGTGGTGAAATGGTTGAGGGACCAGCACAAGGTCTTGAAGATGGCGGGAGATTCCGAGACCATGGCGAAGTCGGGTCCGGAAACCGGAGGCGCCTTTTCTGTTCCCGCGACTGTCGGCTTGGCAGCGCGATACTGGGATTCGGGCGCGCGGGGAACGATCGTTGGACTCACGCGGGGGACCTCTTCAGCGCATATCGTGCGTGCCGCCCTCGAGAGCATCGCCCTTCAGTCCAGGGATTTGATCGCGGCCGTGGAGGAGGATATCGGGCGCAAGGTGCATGCCCTCAAGGTGGACGGCGGGGCAACCGTCAACAAATTCCTGATGCAGTTTCAGGCGGACATCTTGGGCATCCCCGTCGTTTGCTCCGCGATTCCCGAGACGACGGCGCTCGGTGCGGCCTATCTTGCGGGGCTTCACTGCGGATATTGGAAAGACAAGGAAGAAATACGAAAAAACTGGCGGATGAGCAGGAAATATAC
>CAZGMX010000096.1:8600-10294 GCA_964526865.1 uncultured Actinomycetota bacterium
CCACATGGGGCCTGCGCAACGCCAGAAACTCCTCTCCACCTGGAAACGCGCTGTCCAGGCCGCCCGCTCCTTCCGGTGCGAGGCGTGATTTCGTACCGCACCCTGCATTCCGCATACGGCGGGAGAAAGAAGACACGGCAAACGTGAAAGTCCTGTTGCAGCTCAACAACATCCACAAGAGCTACGGGGTGCAGGTGTTGTTCGACAACACGAGTGCGACCTTTGCGATGGACCAGAAAATCGGTGTCATCGGCAGGAATGGGTCGGGCAAGACTACGCTGTGTAATATTCTTACGGGCCATGACAACGCGGACGGCGGAGAAGTTGTCCGGAGCCGGGAATTGCGTCTGAGCTATTTGGAACAACACGACGCATTCACACTGGAAGAAACCGCGATGGAATTTCTCCGCCGCTACACGCGCAAGGAGCCGTGGCAGTGCGCGAAGATGGCGTGGCGGTTTGGCCTGTCCAACGACGTGTTGGGCCAGACGATCGGCGGTTTACCCGGAGGATATCGCACGCGCGTGAAATTGACGGCGATGCTGCTGGCCGAGCCCAATTTCCTCATCCTCGATGAGCCGACCAATTACCTGGATCTCAAAACCCTGATGATGGTAGAAAATTTCCTTCAGGATTATGACGGCGGTTTTCTGCTGGTTTCGCACGACAGGGAACTGCTCAAGCGGACCTGCGACCAAACACTGGAGATCGAGAACGGGGCGCTCACGCTGTATCCCGGTTCAGTCGAGGAATATCTTCTCTTCAAGGACGAGCGAAAGGAACAGGCCCAGAATTACAACAAGAACGTGCGGGTAAAGCAGGAACAGCTGCGGGAGTTTATCGACCGCTTCCGCGCGAAGGCGTCAAAGTCCAGCCAGGCCAGGTCCAAAATGAAACAACTGGAAAGGCTGAAGACCATCGAGACGGGCCATTCTCTGGGCAATGTCCATATCCAAATTCCGCGGACGCCCAGGAAAAACGGCATCGCCCTGCGCTGTGGGGATTTGGCCATCGGATATCCGGACAAAGTGGTGGCGCGCGACATCCGCCTGGAAATTCCCCAGGGTGCCCGGGTGGCGGTGCTGGGCGACAACGGCCAGGGGAAAACCACTTTTGTAAGGACGATCGCCTCGGATCTTGAGCCCAAGGGCGGCACGTTTCGATGGGGGCATGGCCTGGCCATCGGGTATTACGCACAGCATGTCTTCGGCACGCTGGATCCCCAGTCGGATGTGCTCACCTATTTGACCGGCAAGGCCGCCCCGGATGTGACGCGCCAGGAAATCCTGAATTTAGCGGGGAGTTTTTTGTTCAAAGGGGACGATGTCTTGAAAACGATTTCTGTTTTGAGCGGGGGAGAACGCGCGCGCATGGTGTTGGCGGGCCTCTTGCTGGCCAAACACAACGCGCTCTTGCTGGACGAGCCGACCAACCATCTGGATTTTGAAACCGTGGAAGCGCTCGGCAGGGCGCTGAAGAATTTCTTGGGGACGCTGTTTTTTATCAGCCACGACCGGACCTTTGTGAATCTGGTTGCGACACAGATCCTGGAGGTGAACAACGGCTCCATCCTGCACTATCCGGGCAACTATGAGGACTATGTCTGGCACTTGGAGAACACGGTGAAAAATGAACTGCGGACCGGTGTGGCCGCGGCGCCGGATGAAGCGAAGGAAAAGACAAAGGCAAAATCT
>CAZGMX010000097.1:0-10282 GCA_964526865.1 uncultured Actinomycetota bacterium
GTACAGCCACCGGATCACCATCGGCCCCAGCGCAATGGAAATGACCATGCCCGTCACGGCCGCCAGACTGGCCCTCACCGTGATGTATTTAATGATGTTCAGTGCGGGAATATATTCCCGCAGGGGATACACCCACTCTAAAAACACGGCCGTCCTCCGCCCGTTGCAACCCCAAGCCCAAAGTCATTCAACACCCGTTCCAGCGCCATTCCCCGGGATCCCTTCAGCAAGATCACGTCACCGTCCGCTACAACCTGGGACAGGAACCCGGATGCCTCGGACGTCTCTTTGAACTGGACCACTTCCTGCGCCAGCCGTTTTTCCCGGCGAAAAGTTTCCGCAGCCCACGAGGCACGGGCTCCGACACAGATCAAAACAGAAACGCTCGAACTGGCCAGCGCGCCGCCGGCCTCCTCGTGAATCCGGCGCTCCGCCTCTCCCAGTTCCAGCATGTCTCCCAACACCACAATTTTTTTCCCCTGGGCCGGAACTTCGTTCAGCACTTCTACCGCCCTGGCCAGCGACTGGGGATTGGCGTTGTAGGCGTCGTTGATCACGCGGACAGTCCCAAGGGAAAAAGATTCCATCCGCATTTTGAGACCATGAAACGCACGCAGGACAGACACCATGTCCGGGATGCCCACCCCATAGAATTCCCCCACGGCCATCGCGGCCAGGGCATTGGCCACATTGTGCCTGCCCAGGAGGGGCAGATCCACCCGGCCATGCTCCCCCGACCGTTCAAAACACGCCGTAAAACTCCACGTTCCATCGCGGTTGCAGACGACATCACGGGCCGTCACGTCCGTCGGCTCGCCCGACTCCCATCCATAGCCAACAAAAGCGGCTTTGGACTGGAAACGGAGCGCCCACGTCCGCGGGTCGTCCGCATTGAGAACCAACCGTCCCGTGTCACTCAGCGCCTCGGCCAGGGCCCCCTTTTCCTTGGCCACGCCGTCCAAATCGCCGAAATATTCCAGATGCGATGGCCCGACATTGGTCAGAACGCCCACCTCCGGTTGAACGATCGCGGACAATTTGGAGATTTCGCCCGGAAAACTGGAGCCCATCTCCAACACCGCAATATCGGTCGCGGAGTCCAACCGGCAGAGCGTCTGCGGAACCCCCACCAAATTGTTGAGCGTCCCCTCATTTTTTAACACACGGAAACGTGAGGACAGAACCGCGGCAATCATTTCCTTGGTGGTGGACTTGCCATTGCTGCCCGTAACCCCCACGACGCGAAGTTTGGAGAACCGGCTCCGGTGATACGCGGCGATCTGCCCGTAGGCCTCGTTGGTGTCCTCCACCTCCACAATCCCCGGCCCGTTCAGCCCATCCGGCACACCCGCAACGAATCCATCTTTTCCCGTCCAATTTCTACGGATCAAACACCCGCAGGGCATCGCAGAGAAAATCGTGCCCGTCAAAACGCCGGCCCGAGAGCGGAATAAAAAATTCCCCCGCGGCCAAATGGCGGGTGTCCGTGACAATATCGCCGGACGGGAGGTCCGGACAGCCGCGCAAAATCCGCCCGCCCGTGGCACACGCCAGTTCATTCAGCGTCATTTTCAGCATACGCCACACCCCGCCTTTTCTAAAATCGAGCGCGCCACCTCGACATCGCTGAATGGAACCGTTCGGTCCTTGAATATCTGCACTGTTTCATGCCCCTTGCCCGCGATCACGACGGTGTCGCCGCTCCGGGCCGAAGCCACCGCCCATTCGATCGCCTCAGCGCGGTCTTCGCACACGCAGTAGGCATGGCGCCGGTCAAATCCGGTCTCGATTTCCTCCAGGATCGCGCGGGGGTCCTCCCCGCGAGGATTGTCCGAGGTCAGGAAAGAAAAATCCGCCAGTTCCTGCGCCGTCTTTCCCATCAACGGCCGCTTGGTCCGGTCCCGGTTTCCGCCGCACCCAAACACGACCAGCACGCGCCCGCGCGTGAATTCCCGCACCGTCGTCAACACGTTGCGCAGGGCATCGTCGGTGTGCGCATAGTCCACCACCACGCGAAAGGGATGATTGCCCGGCAGAAACTCCATCCGTCCCGGAGGGGCCGTGACATCGTGCAACGTCTCGACAATCCCGTCCAGATCCATCCCCAGGGCCAGCGCTGCGGACACCGCCGCCAAGGCGTTGGAGACGTTGAACCGGCCCAACAGCGGCAGGCGCACGCGGCGGCTGCCCATGGGCGAAACCAGGTCAAAATCAGTCCCCTCCTGAGAGAGCCGCACATGACACGCCCGCACATCCGCCGCCTCTGTGATGCCAAAAGACAACAGCGGCGTTTTCACCACGCGCCGGATGACATCGCTTGCGGGATCGTCCGCATTGACGACCGCGCAGCGCTCCCACTTTGCGGAGTTGTTGAGGAGTTCAAACAGGCGCGTCTTGATCTTAAGATAGGAGTCGAGCGTCCCGTGATAATCCAGGTGATCCCGCGTCAGGTTTGTGAAGACCGCCACGTCAAAGTCCACGGCCTCCACACGGCCCTGATCCAGGGCGTGAGAAGACACTTCCATCGCCACCGCCTTCTGCCCTTCGCCGAGCATCTGGCTCAAGAGCGACTGCAGACAGACCGCCGAGGGGGTCGTGTGGGACGCAGGGACAAACCGGCTTCCCAGCGCGTAGCCAATGGTTCCGATCCAGCCTGCCGGAACGCCCTGGGCGCCCAGCAACTGCCTCAGCACATAGGTGGTCGTTGTCTTCCCATTGGTTCCGGTGACGCCAACCACATTCAGTCGGGCAGAGGGACGGCCGAAAAACACCGAGGATATTTCCGCAAACGTTCTGCGGGGTTCTTCGCTAACAACAACGGGTATGGAATGTTGTCTGCCCAGTTCCACCTCTTGCACCAGGAGCCCCGCGGCCCCCCGGGCAACCGCGTCACGGATAAACCGCGCGCCATCGGTGTGAGTCCCTTTCAGGCTGGCAAACAAAAAACCGTCTTGAACTTCCCTCGAATCCTCCGTGATCCCCTTGATTTCCTGCGAACCGTCTCCCCAAATTGTGACGCCCCGACTCCCCTCCACCAATTGAGTTAATCTCATCATGGACAAACCTTTATCCTTTGCACAGGGAGCCCTGTGCATCATACAAAATTTAGGCCGCGAACACTAATAATATTGCAGATTGTTGATCGCGGATTGCGGATAAAAAACACAAAAAATATTGACATTGTTTTTCCTTTTATTGTTTGCTCGGACACTCCGCCAGACGAATTTCCTCGTCCGGCGCAATGCCCAAATATTTCAATGTTCTCTCCGCCACTTGATTAAACACGGGGGCGGCCACCGTCCCTCCGTAGTACAAGGGCTTGGGTTCGTTCATGGCCACCATGATCAATAGCTGCGGATCTTCCGCGGGAACAAATCCCACGAAGGAGGAGTAAAAATTTTTGTGCGAATAATGGCCGTCCGGGTCCACCTTTTGCGCCGTCCCCGTTTTGCCGGCCACCGTGTATCCCTGGATTCGCGCCTTTGCCGCCGTTCCGGCCTCCGTGACAACCCCCATGAGCGCCGTCGTCAATGTCTTGACGGTTTCCTCCTTGAGCACACGGCGGACGATTGACACGGGATATTCTAATAGAATTTTTCCATTTGGGTCCACGACCTGCTTGATGATCCGCGGCTTCATCAACACCCCCTTGTTCGCCACCGCGGCGTAGGCCATGGCCATCTGCAGGGGCGTGGTGGTGAGTTCCTGACCCATCGGAATCCGCGTGATCGACAGCTTGGACCAGCGGCTCGGCGGCCGGACAATCCCGGCGACTTCGCCCGGCAGGGGGATGTGCGTCAGATCTCCAAATCCGAATTTCTTGATGTACTCATACAACTTTGTCTCGCCCAGCTTGATTCCGACTTTGGCGATGCCGATGTTGCTGGAGACCTCGACGATCCGCTGAACCGTCAGATTGCCATAGGGGTGGTGGTCATGCAGGATGCGGCCGGCGGCACGGAAAATCCCGTTCTCGCAGAAAAAGACATCGCCCAGCCGCACAACCTTTTCATTGAGAGCCCCGGCGGCCGTTACCATTTTGAACGTGGAGCCTGGCTCGAAAAAATCCGTGATCGCCCGGTTGCGACGGGCATCCTGCGGCACACGCCCGGCGTTGTTGGGGTCGTAGGAAGGATAGTTCGCCAGCCCCAGCAGGTCTCCCGTCTTGGGATCCACCACAAGGACCGACGCGCTGGCCGGGCGAAATTTCTCGCAGGCCAGAGCCAGTTCCGTCTCCGCGATGTGCTGGACCACCTCGTCGATCGTGAGGACCACGTTGCATCCGTCCACGGGAAGGATGTCCTGGGTGCGCAGCGGCAGGATCTCCCTGCCGGTGGCGTCCCGCTCCGTGAGACGCGAGCCCTTGACCCCCTTGAGATATTTGTCCAGCAGTAATTCCAACCCCTCCAGCCCTTCGTCGTCCACCCCCACAAATCCCAGGATATTGCTGAGCAACTCGCCCTTGGGATATTTCCGCTTGCTGTCGTCCTGGAAATAGATCCCCTCCAGTCTCAGCGCCTTCACCCGTTCCGCCAGGTCGGGCTCCACCTTGCGTTTGACATAGACAAAATTTTTCCCCTGCTGAATGCTTTTCAACACCTCAGAGGACACGGGAAGTATCTTGGAAATTGCGTCGATGGCCGCGATGGGATCAGGAATCTGTGCAGGAACGGCAAAAATGGTCTTGGCTGGAACGCTCATGGCCAGGATGCGGCCCTTGGCGTCGCTGATCTCGCCGCGGCGAGGCTCCAGCACGATGTTGATTTTATGCTGATTCTCGGCCTTTTGGCCGAACAGCTCGGATTGGTACCCCTGAAGGAAAATCAGCCGGCCGGCCAGCGCAAACAGGCAGGCACCGAGTATCGCGCCGGTGATAAGACACCGCCTCTTGTGGACTGGGTCCAGCGCCATCGGAAATAATCCTTTCCTGCCCGTCGCAACGTTGCCATCAATGGATCGGCAGCCGTCCGGACGCCTCGGTCTGGTGGATCGCGGCCAAAAGGGACGGCTCCTGCGGTTGCACAGAAATGCTCCTGATGGGCCGCACCAGGGGCTCCTTGGGCAGCACCACCACTTGCCAGTGTTTGGTTGCCGTCAGGTCCATCGCCTTGGTGCGGATCATCGCCTCGATGTGTTTGGGAGACTTCATCTGGGCGATCTTCATGCGTGATATTTGGTTTTCCTTTTTCAGGACCACCAATCTTTTCTCCGCGTCACGGATCTGATATCCAACATTCACCATCTGCACCCTCAGCCACACATACCACAGCGCCGCGCAGACCACCAACACGGAGACACCCAGAAGCCTGCCCACCCACAGTCCCTTGTAAAACCGAACTTTTTTTCTGCGATTCCACGCCATGATCTTCACTCCTTATCGGTTCACACGCACGTCGTTGATTTTTTCCGCCACTCTCATCCTGGCACTTCGACATCTGGGATTGGCCGCCACATCCGCCACGCCGGGCCGGACCGGTTTTCTGCCGATCATTTTTAACACGGGCCTGGTGTCGCACCGGCACACAGGAAACGCACGGGGGCACACGCACGACTGGGCACATCGGCGGAAAAAAGTTTTCACCATCCGGTCTTCCAGCGAGTGAAAAGAAATCACGCACAGCCGCCGGTACAGGCGGAGGCAATCGACCGCCTTGGGCAGGGCCTCCTCCATCGCCCCCAATTCATCGTTCACGGCAATCCGCAGGGCCTGAAACACCTGGGTGGCCGGATGGATATTTCTTCTCTTCTTCCGTGCCGCGCCCTCCACCACCCGCGCCAGCGAGAGGGTATCGCGAATCGGACCGCGCGCCCTTTCGCGCACGATGGCCCGGGCCATTGACGCGGCATGATCCACTTCTCCATAGCTTTTCAGGATGTCCGCTACGTCCTCCTCCGGCCACCGGTTCACGATGTCATCGGCCGTCAGTGCCTGCGATGTATCCATGCGCATGTCCAAAGGCCCCTGGGCCTGAAAAGAAAATCCCCGCTGCGCCGTTCCCAGCTGAAGCGAATTCACGCCCACGTCCATGAGCACCCCGTCCACGCCGTCGACATGCTCGGTCCGCAAGATGCCGTCCAGATCCCTGAAATTTCCCCGGACCAGGGACACACGGCTGTCAAACGGTTTGAGCCGCTCCCGTGCCAACAACAGCATGGCACCGTCCCGGTCGATTCCAACCAACCGGCCGTCCGGCGCAATGGCCTCCAGAATCTTTTCGGCGTGTCCTCCGGCACCGACAGTACAGTCCACGACGGTGTCACCGCGTTTCAGCGCCAGGGCATAAACGACCTCCTCGGCCAGAACCGGGATATGACACGCGGGATCGGGGTTTGCCATCATCAGCAGGTCACCCGCCGGGAATGGATCGCCTTGCGGTAAAGTTTGACAAGAAAATGCGGATATCCGAGGGACTCCAAATCGCAATTGAGACTGCGTGCCCTCAAAATATCCTCCAGCAGATTTTCCGGATAGGCCGCGTCTCTTTTTAAGTGGGGCATACCCGGCGACGACACCCCGTGGTCTTCCAAAAAATAGTCATGCACCTTTGCCGACGTATCGGAAATGGCCTGGGAAAGACATTGCGTTTGATCTTTCATTGCACGCCTCCCTTCTTTCGATGGACGCGATTCCGATTTGCTGTTCACGACGCAGTGTTTAAATTCCAAGGTTCACCAGCTCTTCTGCGATTTTTTCGTACGAATCGAGCGAATCCTTCGAGAAATTCTTCCACACCGTCTCATCCCATATTTCAAAACGATTGGACACCCCAATGACCACCACGTTTTTCTGAATCTGCGCGTGCTCCATCAAATTCGTCGGCAGGACAATCCGGCCCTGCTTGTCGCAGGCCGCCTCGTATGCGCCGGAAAAAAACTGCCGGGCAAACGACCGCAGATTTTTCTGGGTCATGGGAAGATCCTTGAACTTTTGTGTGATGGTGCCCCACTCCTGTTCGGTGAACACGAACAGGCAGCGGTCCAAACCGCGCGTGACATAAAATTTGTCGATCGATTTTTCTTTGAGGGTCGTCCGAAATTTTGAGGGGATAAAAAGCCGGCCTTTTTCATCAAGGATGTGTTTGTATTCGCCGTAAAACATTTACCCCTCCTTGGACCCGTTTTCCACAGTCCCCCACTTTGCCCCACAACGAACCAAAATATACCCCCAAGCCCTTTGCGTGTCAAGTGTTTTATGAAAATTTTTGATAAAGAAGATGTCGAAAATCGCGCTTCTAACCACCCGAGGGGCAGTTAGTTACAAGTGGGCTGGATTTTGGGGGCGGAAAAAAGCATCCGGGTCACGCCCGGCGGGCGATGGAAAACAAAAAAAGGACCGGAAATAATTTATAAAACGACGAAAAAAGGGAATAAAAAAACAGAGAAAACGGCGCGTTGGCTAGATTCCGCTGTCCGGTTGGGCTTCGGACAGGTCCTCGTAGTCCCCGTCCATGCAATAGGTGTGCAGGTCGTCGTTCAACTGCTTTTGCTTGAAATGGGTGTTGCAGCAACCGGCAGCGAACGAGACAAAAAGAAAAATTCCAATTGCAATCACCAGGGTTCTTTTCACGGCGGCCATGATAGTTTATGGATGTTGTTTGTCAAGAATTTTAATAATTTCAAGTAGGTCTCTAAGCCGGGTCTTGTTCCCCGAAACAAGTCCGGGGCGGCGACCATTTGTCTAGGTCCCGGATTGCTCCGGGACTCAAGCGACCAAACCCAAGACGCAGCGGGCCACTGCATCGTCTTCTTATTTGGTCTTGCTCCGGATGGGGTTTGCCCTGCCCCCGCCGTCACCAGCGGGGCGGTGAGCTCTTACCTTCCCGGATTTCTCCGGGATTCCGGCGTGTGCCGGAACGCCTTTTCACCCTTACCCGCCACTAAATCAATGACAGGCGGTATGTTTTCTGTGGCACTTTCCTTGCCCTCACGGGCACTGCGCGTTACGCAGCATCCTGCCCTCTGGAGCCCGGACTTTCCTCTCTCCCGCCATTTCGGCGGAACAGCGGCCGCCCGACCTACTTGAAAAATCAACAACCCGCGCAAAAGATCTCCGCGCGCCCCGCCCTACGGCTGCGTCCAACAGAGGATCCGCGCGCAATTTTCGCAAACGATCAAATCGTGCGCCCGTTTGACTTCATTCATGATCTGCGGCGTGATGGCCATGTGACAACCACCACACGCCCCGTGCTCGATCGTCACGATGGCGCAATCCTCTTTGTTTTCAAACAGCAATTGATAGCGCTGCAAGAATTCCGCGCGCACACCGGCCAGCAGGCCATCCCGCTCTTTTTTTACTGCCTCCAACCGGCCGCGGATCCCCGCCATTTCTTCCTGAATAGTTTTTTCCTTCTGCGCGGCCTTTTGCTCTTCCTGTTTGTAGAGCTGTCCTTCACGCACCAGCTGCCGGTCCCCATCTTCCATCTTTTCCATGGCATCCAAAATCTTGTCCTCGAGAGGACGGCTCGCCTTTTTGAGCTCCTCGATTTCCTTCATCAACGCCCTGTATTCGTCGTTGGTTTTTACCAGAGACGACTGCGTGTCATACTTGCGAATTTTTTCCAAATGGGTTTCTAAATCAATCTCCAGTGATTTCTTTTCCGCCGCAACCTTTTTCAACCCCTCCCGCACTCCATCCATTTTTTTTTGCATATCGGCCAGACACGCTTTCAACTGTTCCACGTCTTTGGGCTTTTGCTCCAACTCCTCTTTCAGCCGACGAATCTTTATGTCCCGATCCTGTATCTGAAGAAGGGCCAGCAAATCGTCTTTGTTATTCCGGTGCGCCGCCAAAGGTGCTGTCATCTCATCGCTCATCACATTTTCCTTTCCACACGTTTCTTGGCGCGCGTCCCGCTTCCCTTCTTGGCGCTGTGCCTTGCAGGAAACCCTTCGGATGTCAAAGGCGGCTGCAAGGAATCTTCGATCTGCTTCATCTGACACAGCTGTTTTTCTTCACAACAAGGATACCACAGCTGACGCGCCTGCATCACAAAATGTAGAAACACCAGCGCCACCGCAACGGCGCCGGCAAACGCAAAACGATAAATCCAAAGTCCCGTCGTCTCCTTCACACGCATCATTGTACTGCATGAGAGCAAACATCTCAACCTTCCGGTTGAGAACACCTTTTCAATTCTTATGGACTCGCCTCCGCTTGAGACTGCGCGGTCAGATAGCGCGTCAGTTCATGCGCACCCCGCCGCCACGCCTCCAACAACTGTGCGGTCAACCCTCCGCCCCACCAGGAGGAAGCGCGCTGCGTGGCATCGATGATGACATCGGCCTGCGCGCGGCGCTGATCGACGCCGCCGCGGACACGGTCCCCCCAGCGGTACATGAGATTGATCGCCCGGTGCCGCAAATCCAGCAGGGAATACCCCATTTCCCATGCAAAAAGATCGCGCCCGTGGCCCAGGTCTTTTTTCGCGCGCTCGGACAAGTCCACGATTCTGGAGCGTTCGTCTTTTTCCACGAACACGCGCACGTCGACACCGCCCAAATTCGTCCACCGCCGCACGCCGGGGCTGTTGAGCAATTTTAGAAATTCCTCCTCCGGATCAAATCCCTCCACCAGGATCAGCCCCTGCCGCCGCCGGCACAGCTGCATCAATTCGTTAACCGCATAATACCCCACATGCCAGTCCTGATACTTCATGTCCAGGGGATAGACACCGATCTGCCCGGGCCTGAACGAACCGATCCCCTGCCGCTGGATTTGACGGGCCAGCGTGGATTTACCACTGGCCGGCCGGCCCGTGATATAGACCACCACAGGGCGGTCCGGATGCTCGGCCCGTTTGGATTCGACGAGCCGGGCCATATCTTTTAACGCCTCATTTCCGGGTTTTGATTCGACCCTTCCGGCGACAGGTGCGCGATACGGGCGAAACTTCCTCTCGCCATCCTTGAAACTCATGCTGAAATAATCCGCTGGATTTTTTAATCCCAAACTCTCTTCGAGTTCTTCGATGGCCTGGACGCATTCCCTGATGACGGCATCAGACCCCTGAGGCATCTGCTCTCGGAAACGCGCCACCCATTCATGAAGTTTTTGTTCCTGCGAGGGCACAACATCCTGTTTTCCGCCGGCCGCCAAATCGATATCCAACAAAACTCTCAACGCGTTATAATCCTGAAACTTGAGCGGGCAGGAAAACATCAAGGACGCCAGGCGCTCATCCAATCGCCGGCGATCCTGCGGGCTGGAGAGATCCAGACCCTGCGTGAGAGCGCCCAATTTTTCCCCCACCAAGGCGTAGGGCCGTATCACGTCCGACCGGAG
>CAZGMX010000098.1:0-5649 GCA_964526865.1 uncultured Actinomycetota bacterium
CAAACACTAGAAGAAGCGCTGGCCATTGCCCCATCGGATTTCTTTTTAGCCCAGCAGCTGCGAGATGTAACCATGGAGGAAATGGAAAAAGAGATCGAACACCGGCGTGCCTTGGTCCAGAGCAATCCGCAAGACCAGCAGACAGTCCAAAGTTTGAACCAGCTGCAGGCCTCCCATCGAGATGCGGTTTTAAAAGACAAAGAGGCCCAGGTGGCGCATTACCCCACCAATCTGATTTTGAGGTTTGAGTTGGGAGAGATGTATCTGTCGATAGACCGAATCGACGAGGCCATTTCGGAATTCCAGCAGGCGGTCAAGAACCCCCAAAAACGGATTGAGTCCCAAAAGTGCCTGGGAGAATGTTTCCGGCGCAAGCGGCTTTTTGATCTGGCCGTGGAACAACTCACGCAGGCCTCGCAGGACCTGGAGGAAATGAGCCCGCTAAAAAAGGACATCCTCTACGAACTGGCCGGCGTCTATGAAGACATGGGAAAAAGTCCGGAGGCCAAGCGGGAGTACGAAAAAATCTACACCGTCGATATTTCCTACAAAGACGTTGCCAAGAAGGTCGAAGAAAAATTCCGAAGCTGACAACAAGTCATTGCGAACCCCGGCGCATTTCATGCCGGGGTAAATCAATCTCGACGCTGTTTGCGTCATTGCGAGGGAGCGGAGCGACCGAAGCAATCTCGAAAGGTGAACAGCCAATCCCATCGAGATCGCCACGCCCTTCGGGCTCGCGATGACGCTTCGCGTCAGATTACTTCGTCGGCCTTTGGCCGCCTCGTGATGTCGTCTTTATTGTCTGTCGTTGCGATGTCCGGCGCGTCTCATGCCGGAACGTGGCAATCTCGACGGGGATTGCATATCAACCGACGAGATTGCCGCGGTCGTTTCACTCCCTCGCAATGACCTTTATATTTACGCCAGCACCTGCGGATCCGCGTCGATGTCCACCTGCGTGCCGTGCGGCAGGCGGAGAGTCTGCATCAGTGCCTCCAGCTTCTCCTGCGTGCGAACCATCGAACGGGTCTTTAACAGAATCTGCCACCGGTACATGCCTTTAGCTTTTTGGATGGGCGCCTCAGCCGGTGGAAAGACGGCGGCGGTATCTTTCAGAAGCAACTGCATCTGACGGTGCAGGATTGCGGCGGCCTCCCGGGCCTTTTCCTCGCCGGCTTGTTTGATCCCCACAAGCACCAGATGCACCTTGGGCGGATAGTCCAATTCATTGCGCAGGGCGATTTCCCGTTCGTAAAATTTCTTGAAGTCACCCGCCTTGACAGCGCCCATCAGGAAGTGATCGGGCATGTGCGTCTGGACAACCACTTCTCCGCCGGTAATACCGCGGCCTGCGCGGCCCGAAACCTGTGTCAGGAGATGATAGGTCTGCTCCGCCGCGCGAAAATCAGGGATGTTCATCCCCATGTCGGCGTTGAGGATCCCCACCAGCGTCACGTTCGGAAAATCGTGCCCCTTGGCGATCATCTGGGTGCCGACGAGAATGTCATAATGGCCCAGCGCAAAACGCGACAGGATATCGCGATGGGATCCCCGGCCCCGAGTCGTGTCTGAATCCATCCGCGCCACCCGAGCGCCCGGAAACAACTTGCGCAGAAGGGCCTCCACTTTTTGGGTTCCGGAACCCTGGGGCAAAAGCATGTCGTGGGAACAGCCCGGGCAGCGCGTCGTCAGGGCCTGTTTGTGGCCGCACAAATGACACAGCAAATGGCCGCCCACCCGGTGATAGGAAAGCGTCACGCTGCAGTGGGGGCATGTCAGCGACTGGCCGCAGCAGGGACACCACAGGCACCGGTGGTACCCCCGCCGGTTCAACATCAACATCACCTGCTGGCCATGGTCCAGCCGCGCCTGAATCATGGCGGCCAACCGGCCGGAGATCAGGGGAACTTTTCCGCTCCGTGCGCTTTCCAGACGCATGTCCAATATTTCGATCCGCGGCATCGCCCTTTGATCCACCCTCTCGGGCAGTTCCAGCAGTTCGTATTTTCCGCGGACGGCATTGTGATAGGTCTCCAGAGACGGCGTGGCAGAGACCAAAACGATCAGGGCATTTTCCAGTTTGGCGCGCACCACAGCCACGTCCCGCGCGTGGTAGTGCGGGGCTTCTTGCTGTTTAAAACTGCGCTCCTGCTCCTCGTCCACGATGATGACCCCCAGATTGGACAATGGGGCAAACACCGCCGAGCGCGCCCCAATCACAATCCTGGCCTTTCCGTCCCGGATGAGTTTCCATTGATCAAACCGCTGGCCGTCCGAGAGACCGCTGTGCAAAATGGCCAGCGGCTGGTCAAAACGGCTGCGAAAACGGTCGATCGTCTGGGGGGTGAGCGAAATTTCCGGCACCAGCACCAGCGCACTACGCCCCTGTTGGAGAGCCTTTTCGATGACGCGCAGATACACCTCGGTCTTGCCGCTGCCGGTCACGCCATAGAGCAGGACACACCGGAATCCCTCTTCCAATTGCCGGCAGAGAGCATCCACCGCCTGCCGCTGGCGCTCGTTGAGAACCGGCCTGGGGGCCGCAAAAACAATGGGAGACTTGGCGTCCACCATGCGGATCACGGGCTTTTCGACGATGCGCAGCCAGTCCCTTTTCTCCATCCGCTTGAGGACCTGTCGGTCCGCCCCCGTAGAGTTCAACAGTGTTTTGAGTTCGACCTGTGAGGAGGAGCGCGCCAATTCCTCATGAAGGATTCTTTCCCAACGGGAGCGGCCGGTGACCTGCTGCGGGAAGCCAGCGGCCTTGTCCACCCACTCCGACACCGCCTCCCTGACCCGCGGCAAACGCACCGCGGCGGGCACCGCGCACTGGATGACCTTGCCCATCGCACTGCCGTAATAGCGGTGCATCCAGCGCAGGAGTTCCATCATGCGTTCATCCAACAATGCACAACCGCCGGACAGCGCGTGGATGTCTTTGATCCTGGACTCTTCTACCGAGGGATGCGTCTGAAGAGAAACAACCGTGGCACTCTTGCGGGTCTTGCCGAAAGGAACTTCTACGCGCGCGCCAGGGACCACCGCACCTGCCAGTTCCGGCGGAATCCGGTAATCGAACTCCTTTTGCGCGTAATGATCCAACACGACCCGGGCAAACATAGCACCTTGCTCATTTTTGTGGAAATAGTTAAGCCAGATTCGCAGCGGGTCCTGTCGCCGGGCAGCTCATTGCCGGATACCCGCGCCATCGGCGTGCGTGCGCCCGCACCCATCCCGGCATTTATCCGCGACCGAGCCGGGCGCCGCGAAGCGGCCGGCGAGGAAGTGGTTGGAGCCGGAGGCGGAAACCATTGGACCCCTGCGGGCTGCGGGGTCAAAGGGCGCCCGCCCTGCGCCACCCGCTGCTTCTAGTGCGTCCAACACTTCTTTACTTATGTCGTTGCGAGAAGCGCTTCAGCGCGACGAAGCAATCTCGCGGTTTAGCGACCGGATTGCTTCGCCTCCGGCTCGCAATGACCGTTCTACTTACATAAAGAGACTTATGACTCAGCACACTAGATTCAGACTGGAATACTACACTATCATCATTGGGGCATTGCTTTTAAAAAATCCCGCACCTTTTTCATGTCCTCCCATACCTTGCCCTTGTCGTGGGGATTGCGTAAAAGATAGGCGGGGTGATAGGTGGGCATGATTTTGATTCCCTCCACGTCGTAAAATTTTCCACGCATGGCCCCGATGGGTATTTCCACGTCCAGCAGCGTGCGGGCCGCATGCGTGCCCAGCGCGCAAATCACGGTGGGACGAATTGTGCGGATCTGGGCCGTCAGATACGGCCAGCAGCACTTGATCTCTTCCGGTTCGGGCGGCCGGTTGTTCGGCGGCCGGCATTTGATGACGTTGGCAATATAGACATCCTGACGCCGGTATCCCATGGCCTCGATGATTTTGGTGAGGAGTTGTCCCGCCCGGCCGACAAAGGGGCGTCCCTGGATATCTTCGTCCCGGCCGGGGCCCTCTCCCACAAACATCAGCCGGGCGTTTGGATTTCCTTCTCCAAAGACAAAATGGGTCCGCGTCTTTCCCAGCGGACAGGACAAACACCCCCGGACGGCCTTTTCCAGAGAATCCAGATTTGTGTGCCCTGCCAGAGACGGCGGCACGGCAAAGCGTCCTCCGGACGCGGCGCAGCTGCCTTCTACGGCGCCCAACCGCCGCGCGGGCTTTGCGGGAATGGACTTGCCCACCGGCCAAAGGATATCGCGCTCCAAAAAGTTCTTGTCCGGATCGCTTTTTTTGACCGCCCGCGTCAGCGCGCGCACGCCCCGGACAAGGGTGGAAAGTTCCGAACGGGCGGACGGGACATTCTTATGCATGGCACGCAGAATCCCACACCGCTCGGTTTTCCTTAAACCACTGCACGGTCTTTTCCAGTCCCACGTCCAGCAGCACCGATGGTTTCCAACCCCATACCTCACCGATGCGCGAAGGATCGATGACGCTGCGGGGCTGTTCACCGGCCTTTGCCTCGTCATGGCCGGCCTCGCCGGTGAAGCCGGCCGCCTTCTTGACATGGCGAAAAATCGTCACAATGTTGGTCTCTTTTCCCGTGCCGACATTGAAGACACAGGCCTGTGGATTTGCCAACGCCAGCAGATTGGCCGTCACCACGTCCTGGACATAGACAAAATCCCGCGTCTGCCGGCCGGTACCGTGGATCACGGGCGTCTGGCCTTTGAGCATCTTGGCGGCAAAAATCGCGATCACGCCCGCCTCCCCAAGCGGATTCTGCCGGGGACCATAGACATTGGCATAGCGCAGTATCTGAGGGACGATCCCATGCACGCGCTGATAACATTCCAGATATTTTTCCCCCGCGACCTTGCTCACGGCGTAGGGGGAATTGGGCTGTTCCGGGTGGGTCTCAGCGGCGGGAAATTCCCGCTGCTCACCGTAGATGGCGCCCCCCGTGGAGGCAAAGATAAACCGCTTCACGCCGCTATTGCGGGCCGCTTCCAGCAGACTCAAAAAACCAAGGATGTTGGTCCGGGCATCCATCACCGGATTCAGGACCGAATTGCGGATGTCGATGTGCGCGGCATGGTGATTGATCAACTCGATCTTTTCCTTCCGTAATAGTGCCTCCACGCGCGGATCAGCGATATCCCACTCGCACAGCGTCGCAGCGGCAGGGACGTATTCCTTGCGCCCCGTGGAGCAATCGTCCACGATCCACACCCGGTGGCCCTGATCGCAATATGCCTGCGCGATGTGCGAGCCGATGAAACCCGCTCCGCCTGTCACCACGATGCGCATCGTCATTTCCTTATTTGAAAAATTTCTTGATGGCAGCGGCCACCCGCCGGGCCTGTGCCATGGACATGCCGGGATACAAAGGAATCGCCAGCACTTCCCGGCTCGCCGTTTCGGCTGCGGGAAAATCCCCCGGCCGGCCGCCTAAATAAGACAGGCAGGGCTGAGACAGCAGCGTCACGGGAGAATACACGGCAGAATCGATTCCCTCCCCCGCTAAAAAACAGGACAAATCGTCACGCCGCTGGCAGCCAATGACAAACAGATGATACACATGCACGGAACCATTCGGACACACGGGCAGCTGCAGGGGCAGGCCCCTTAATTCGAAACAATAATACCGGGCAATCTTTTGGCGCGCGGTATTGTCGC
>CAZGMX010000098.1:5659-10269 GCA_964526865.1 uncultured Actinomycetota bacterium
TGTTGATCCCCGCCCATTCGTGCACATATTTTTTCCGGGAACCATGCACCCGCAGGGTTTGAAGTTTCTCCGCCACCGCCGTGTCGTTCGCGCAGACCATCCCGCCGTCCCCAATCGCCCCGAGATTTTTGGTGGGATAAAAGCTGAAACAGCCAACATCCCCGAGGGTCCCCGTCTTCCTGCCCCGAAACTCCGCCCCCGTCGCCTGTGCCGTATCCTCGACCACCTTCAGATTGTGTTTTCGTGCAATGGCGCCGATCGCGTCCATGTCCGCTGCCAATCCATACAAATGGACGGGTAATATCGCCCGCGTCCGGGTGGTGATCTTGGCCTCGATCAACTCCGGATTGATGTTGTACGTCGCGTCATCGATGTCGACAAAGACCGGCTTGGCCCCTTCCTGCACCACCGCACCCGCCGTGGCAAAAAAGCTGAAGGCCGTCGTAACCACCTCGTCACCGGGCCCAATATCCAAGGCCCGCAAGGCCAGCCTCAGTGCGTCCGTGCCCGATGCACAGCTGATGGCATGGCGCGTCCCCAAATACATGCCCATGCGCTGTTCCAATTCACGAACATCCTGCCCCAGCACAAAATCGCCACGCTCAAACACTCCATCCCACCGCTTGTAGATGGCCCGCTTGAGTTTCTTGTGCAACCCCACAATATCCAGAAGAGGCACCCGATTCGATTGCGCTGTCTTTCCATTCAACATGTATCCTCCCCTATCACGAGTGAATCATGACCGTTGATGCTATTCGATAAGAATCCACCGTCCGGGCCAATCCCTCCCGGAACGAGACCGCGGGACGATACCCCATGATCTGCCTGGCCCTGTCCACGCACGCCAGAGAGTGCCGCACATCCCCCAGTCGAGCCGGACAAAAAACAGGCTCGATATCCGTGTGAAGCAGACGGTTCAAATCCTTGGCAAGCCCCAAAATGCTTTGGCGGGTTCCTGTGCCGATATTATAAACACCCCCGCACACATTCGATTGGGCCCGGCACGCCAACAGATTGGCCTGGACCACGTTTTCCACATACGTAAAGTCCCTGGACTGGTTCCCGTCGCCGTATATTTCCGGCCGCCGCCCCTCCGTCAACGCGCGGATGAACCGGGGTATCACCGCCGCATAAGCGCTGTCCGGATCCTGCCGGGGACCAAAGACATTGAAGTAGCGCAGAACAACCACCTCCAGACCATACACATGCCCATAGACAATCGCGTACTGCTCCGCCGCCAATTTGCTGGCGGCATAGACGGAACAGGGCTTGGGCATCATCGATTCTTTTTTTTCGATTCCTGCAGTGCCTCCATAGACAGAGGAGGAAGATGCAATGACCACCCGTTTGACCGCCGCCTTGCGGGCTGCTTCCAGCACCTTGAGCGTTCCCAGGCTGTTCACTTCCATGCTCCGGGAAGGATTTTCCAGTGACCGAGATACCGACGGAATTGCCGCTTGATGCAGGACGTAATCCGCTCCCTGGACGCAAGACAGAACAGTCCGGCCGTCCAGCACCGAGCCTTCGACCAATTCCACCGGTTTGCGGCTCTGTCTCAAACCACTTTCTCGTCCACCCGAAAGCGGGTCCCCGGCCTCGGCCGCCACACCCGCCGCACCACGCAGATTTTCCCTCTTGCCGGTCGAAAAATCATCCAACACGCGCACCCGGTGTCCGTCCGCCGCCAACCGGTGCACCACATGGGACCCAATAAATCCGGCTCCGCCGGTGACGAGGAAGGTGGACATGAGACATATTCTACAGTCTGTGGATTTTCTCGCGTCCCTGCCGGACGTGCCTTAGCGCGTTACGGGTATCCACAATCAGGTCGGAGTAACGGTGTATCTGCGCAAAATCATAGGAGCTGTGGTCGGTCACAATGACCACACAATCAGCGGACTCCAGGACATCTTTTGTCAGGGCCGTCTGGGGCACGGCGGACTCCTCCACCATGAATGCGTTCACATGGGGATCGTTGTAGCAGATTTTCGCGCCCAACCTTTTCAATCCAATGGCGATATCGATCGCGGGAGATTCCCGCGTATCGCTCACGTTCTTTTTATACGCGACACCGACGATCAACACATTCGCCCCGCTCACGCACTTGCGCCGCGTATTCAAAGCACCCACCACCATGTCCACCACATGCGCAGGCATGCTGGCATTGATCCTGGCCGCCAGTTCGATGAACCGGGCTTCAAAACCAAAGAACTTCGCCTTCCAGGAGAGATACAACGGATCGATCGGCAGGCAGTGCCCGCCCAATCCCGGCCCCGGATAAAAGGGAATAAAACCAAAAGGCTTCGTCGAGGCCCCTTCGATCACCTCCCACACGTCCATCCCCATCTTGCTGCACATCAGCGCGATCTCGTTGACCAGCCCGATGTTCACGCTGCGAAAGGTGTTTTCCAAAAGTTTGATCATCTCGGCCACGCGTGCGGACGACACGGGGATCACGGTGTCGATGGCCTGGGAATACAATTCCTGCGCGATTTTTGTGCAGGAGGGAGTAACCCCTCCGATGACCTTGGGGATGTTGCGTGTCTGATAGTGCTTGTTGCCCGGATCCACGCGCTCGGGAGAAAACGCCAGATGGAAATCCCGCCCCAGCACTCTCCCCTCGCGCGCCAGAATGGGCAGAATCACTTCTTCACAAGTCCCCGGGTAGGTGGTGGACTCCAACACAATCAACTGTTCCTTTGCCATGTGCCTGGAAATCTCTTCCACCGCCGCCACGATATAGGAGACATCCGGATCCTGCGTCTTGCGCAGCGGCGTTGGCACGCAGATGATCACGGCATCCGCGTGGCGCAGAACGCCAAAGTCATGGGTGGGAAAAAATTTCTTTGCCTTTACCAATTTACCGACGACACCGCCGCCGACATCCTCCACATAGGACAGGCCCCGGCGCAGTTGTTGGACCTTCTCGGCCGACGTGTCGATGCCATGCACGACAAACCCCGCCCTGGCAAACTCCACGACCAGAGGCAGTCCGACGTATCCCAACCCAAGAACCGCCACATGGGCCTGTTTGGTCTTGATCTTTTCTTCCAACCGGATGGGAGCGGCATTCACACAAGTTTTTGTCATGACCTTATCATCTCATGCCCGCAGTACCGGGCAGCCACGGTTCATCTTCCGATACTCTTGTACACGAATCCCGCCTCTTCCATCAACGCCGGATCGTACATATTGCGGCCGTCGATCACGATGGGACTGGCCATGACGGAACGGATCTTGTCCAGTTTGAGATCCTTGAACTCGTCCCACTCCGTCAGGATGAGCAGGGCGTCACAGTGCGCGGCCGTCTCGTAGGGGTCCTTGCAGAAGATCACGCCCTTGAATATCCTTTTGCAAACATCCATCGCTTTGGGGTCGTATGCCCGGATCTTTGCGCCGGCCTTCTGCAGATATTTGACGATGTCCACCGAGGGCGCGTTGCGCATATCATCCGTATTGGGTTTGAAGGAAAGCCCCAGCACGCCGATCGTCTTGTCCCCCAGCACCCACAGCGTGTCCTCCACTTTTTTTAGGAACAACTGCCGCTGTTTCCGGTTGATTTCCTCCACGGCCTTCAAGAGTTTGAAGTCGTAGCCGAGTTCCTCTGAAATCTTGATGAAGGCAGCCACGTCTTTGGGAAAACACGATCCGCCGTAACCGATTCCGGCGTTCAAAAACTGCCGTCCGATCCGCTCGTCCAACCCCATGCCACGCGTAACTTCTTCGATGTTGGCGCCGGCCGCCTCACAGATCTGGGCAACGGCGTTCACGAACGAAATCTTCAACGCCAGAAACGAATTGCAGGCGTGTTTGATGATTTCGGCGCTCTTGATGTCCGTCACGATCATGGGCGCCTTCAACGGGGCATAGATCTCTTTGAGAATTTTTGCCGCCCTCTTGCTCGTCACGCCCACCACGATGCGGTCGGGATGCAGACAATCGTTGACTGCGCACCCCTCCCTCAGAAATTCTGGATTGGACGCCACGTCAAAGTCCACATTGTGCTTGTTGTACCGTTTGATCGTCACGGCCACCTTTTCCCCCGTCTCGACGGGAACCGTGCTCTTGTCGACGATCAGGCGGTAGCCGTCCATGACCTCGGAAATTTCCCGGCTGACGCCCGCGATGTAGGTCAAATCCGCCTTGCCATCGGGTTTGGGCGGCGTGTGGACCGCGATAAAAACCACCGTGGAGGATTTGACCCCCTCGGCGATGCTGGAGGTAAACCGCAGGCGTCCGGCCTTGCGGTTTTTCGCGATCAACTCCTGCAGTCCGGGTTCGTAGATGGGACACTCGCCCCTCTTGAGCCTTTCGATTTTCTCTTTGTTGTTGTCCACGCAGACAACCGTGTGCCCAATCTGGGCAAAACACGTACCCGTCACCAACCCGACGTATCCCGTCCCCACCATGCAGATGTCCATGAAGTTCCTCTCCTGTAATATCGTTGTCGTCGTTCTTTTGCTATTCTCCCTCAAAAAAAAGGCAGGCAGAAGTCTCTGAGCCCGACTCACCGAGAGCGAGCGGGTACCCTTTGAGCAATGTTGGACGAGGGGCCCTCCCACTCCGCGTTTCGGGCATCAGGTACGCCCACCCGCTGCGCGGGTACCCGG
>CAZGMX010000099.1:0-5510 GCA_964526865.1 uncultured Actinomycetota bacterium
GGCCGCCGCGGCAAGGACCTCGTAGATTGTCGTGCGCATCCTGCGCCTTTCCATTTCTTTCAGCGCCGCCTCCGTAGTCCCCCCAGGAGACGTCACGCGTCGACGCAGAGTCTCGGGCGATTCGCCGGTGGACTTGAGCAATTCCATGGCACCCGAGAATGTTTCCACAACCAGTTTGCGCGCTGTGGCTGAATCGATCCCCAGGGAGCAGGCGGCCTCGCTCATCGCCTCGATAAAATAATAGACGTAAGCAGGCCCGCTGCCACTGACGGCCGTCACGGCATCCATCCACTGTTCGGGGACACGGCACACCTCTCCCACACAGGACATCACGGCACACGCCAGGTCCATGTGGGCATCCGTGGCATGCCGGCCCGTGGACAGGGCCGTCATGGCCCTGCCGACAAGTGCCGGCGTGTTGGGCATCGCGCGAACGATGGGGACACGTCCCAGCATTTTTTCCAACGCGGCCAGGGGAATACCCGCCGCGATGGAGATCACCAATTGGGACGGTTTCAAATGCCCGGCGATTTCTTTGCAAAGGTCTTTTTTGGCGTGGGGCTTCACGGCCAGCACCAGGATATCCGCGGTCTTCGCGACATGGACATTTCTGTCGTGCACCACAATCCCGTGCGCCTTGCTCACCTCTGTCCGGCGCAGATGGATGGCCTCGCTCATCAGAAGATCGTGCCGCGCCACTACGTTGCTGCGCAAAATCCCGCCCGCCAAGGCAGACCCCATATTTCCGGCACCGATGATCCCAATCTTTTTTCCCTTGAGAATCTCTCTGTTGTCGCCCATGTCTTTCTCCTCTGAAGCTCTTATTTTACCTCACTTGCCCCATTTGACCAGTCAAAGCAAACCATACCGCTGTGCTACCGTCATTGCGAGTCCCGGCAAGCTTCAAGCTTCAAGCCGGGACGAAGCAATCTCGTTGGTGTTGCTCAACCATCGAGATTACTTCGTCGGGCTATGCCCTCCTCGTAATGACGCTCTGCCCCGGCCTCGCAATGGTACAATTATTTGGGTCTCCAATTCGATTCGCCGAAAGGGTGCGCTGCGGAGACCTGAGCAGCAAAGGAACTACGACAGCCCCCCAAATATCGCCCGGCCGATGCGCACCTCCGTGGCCCCTTCTTCAACCGCGATTTCAAAATCATCGCTCATTCCCATGGACAAAACCTCCAGCCTCCGCTGTCCCACTCCCCTGGAATTGACCTGGTCAAACAATTCCGCCAATTTCCGGAACACGGCACGCCGGGCCTCTTCCTCCTCCGTCCAAGGGGCCATCGTCATGAGTCCCTTCAAACGGCAATATTCAAGGCGCCCCAGGGCATCAACCAGGGAAAACATTTTTTCTTTGTCGACACCGGATTTGGCCGATTCCCCCGACAATTTGACTTCCACCAGCACGTCCATGCGTTTTTGCAGGACACGCAAACGCTCGTCCAACAGAAACACAATTTCTTCCCGATCGATGGAATCAACCCGTGTGAACAACTCCGATATCTTGTTGATCTTGTTACTCTGGACATGCCCGATCATATGCCAGCAGATGCCGGCAGAGCCATCTCCTTGAGCCAAGATTGGAATCTTCCGGGCAGCCTCCTGCACGCGGTTCTCGCCGGCGTGCCGAATTCCACAGCACAGGGCCTCGCGGATCTGATCGACAGAAGCGCTCTTGGTGACAGCGACCAGTGTGATTTCCCGATTCGGCAGGGCAGACCGCAGAGCAGCAGCAGCAATTTGTTTCTTGATTTGTTCTATCTTGAGCGCGATGTTGTCCACGCCATCCTCCGCCTCATTTACACAATCAGACTGCAATCATCAACGCGGATATCATTCTACCATCTTCCATGCCCGAGTCCACCCCCTCCTTTTTTTTCGCCCCCCGGTAGGAACAATACTGACCGCGCCGGCCGCATGTGCATGTTTTATTGTTATGAATCTGTTTGACGCCGGATTCCATAAGCTGCGAATGAAGGAGGGACCACAAATCCACCGGATAACAGCAGGGACCAATGGAGGGACTGATGGACGCCACAACATCCTGCGGCCGTGTGCCAAAAACCTCCCGCATATTCCGGAGTGTCTTGGGAACAATACCGGCCAATGTTCCCAGTCTCCCGCTGTGCGCAAGCCCGACGGCTCTCTGTCGGGTATCGACAAGAAAAACATTGGGGCAATCCGCTCCAAAAATAACCAGGGGAATCCCGGCCGAGCGGCAAATCAAGGCATCCGTCCGCTCCCGAATAGAAGGGGCAGAATCCCCGGCCCCCACCACCGCCACATTGCTTTCATGCACCTGCTGGGTACAAACCGCCCTGCAGGGGTCCATCCCCATCGCGCGAAGCGCCTCGATCAGGGAATGGGGCAAACCTTCCCGAAGAAAACGCTCCCGGGATACCGCCATATTTCCCATCGCGCGCGTAGAGAATCCATGGCGAATCCAGGGCAGTGTCTCCAGTCCCGGTATCGTATGCCATGATTTCACGCAAGTCATGGAAACAGGAAGGCACTTATCCAGGGGGCGCATGTCGGTGGGGATAGTTAGAACTTGATCAATCGGACTGCAAGATTCGTTTGGACTCGTCCAGGTAAATTCCCTGGAGATTCAACCGGAGGCTTTCCGGGCGCAGAGAATAATTCATCGCCTGGTCGGCCGTGATGACCTTGTTGTTCACCATCTCGAGCAAAGATTGATTGAGTGTGCGCATGCCAAATTCCCCACCCGTTTCGATCGCCGCATAGAGTTTTTCCATCTTGTTTTCGCGGATCATCTTTTTAACCGCCGGCGTGCCGATGAGGATTTCCACCGCCGGAGCGATCAACGGATTCCCGCTGGCGGTCGGAACCAGGCGCTGGCAGATGCCGGCCCTAAACACACTGGACAACTGGGACCGGACCTGTTCGTGGTAATTTTGCGGAAAGAGATCGATGATCCGCGGCGCAATGCCCGCGGCGTCTGTCGTGTGCAGGGTGGTCAGCACCAGCCGCCCCACCTCGGCGGCCTGCATGGCCGCCAGCATGCTGGCCTGATCGCGCATCTCTCCGATGACGATGACATCGGCATCCTGCCGCAGGCAGTAGCGCAGACCCGTTTCGAAGTCCTTGGTATCGATCCCCACCTCTCTCTGCGTGACACTCCCCATCTTGTCATGATGTAGAAATTCGATGGGGTCTTCGATGGTCAGGATATGCACATTTTTTTGCGTATTGATCCAGTCCACGATGGCCGCCAGAGTGCTGGATTTTCCGCTGCCGGTGGGACCGCTGACGATGATCAATCCACTGCTGGCCAACGCGACGTCCTTGAGACAAAGCGGCAGCATCAATTGCTCCACTGTGGGAATCGAGGTCTTGACGCGGCGCAAAACAAACCCGGGCGTCCCCCGTTGAAAGAATGCGCTCACGCGATAGCGGCCCTTGCCTGGAATGACATACGCGCTGTCGCAGTCTCGTTGCTGGCGATATCGCCCAAGTTGCTCCGGATTGAGAATTTCTTTGGCCGCATCCTCCAGCTGGGAATCTGTCAGCACAGCGGTGCCGATCTTGTCCAATTGGCCCGCAACGCGAATCATGGGATGCACCCCCACTTTCAGGTGAAGGTCCGAGCCCTGCCTTTCTTCCAAAATTTTCAAGAAGTCATTGATCAGAGACATGTCGGGTCACAGGAGTTTTTGGTCCTGGCATGACTGGGGCGAAACCACATGCCGGATATATTTCGTGATTTTGGTTTTTCCATTTTTCGGCAAATCCACAAAAAACACCGACACCTCATAAAACGGATGCACTCTCTTCTCA
This sequence comes from uncultured Actinomycetota bacterium, assembly GCA_964526865.1. Taxonomy (GTDB): domain Bacteria; phylum Auribacterota; class Ancaeobacteria; order Ancaeobacterales; family CAZGMX01; genus CAZGMX01. The sequence continues at coordinate 3,805 of CAZGMX010000099.1, forward strand.
CAGCGCACAACGACCGCGTGACAACGCACCGTCTGGGTCTTTTTTTCATTGTTTCCGGGCAGTTTCAACCGGACATCCACCTCTCGAAACAATGGAACGGACACCAGGCTGAGGAAGTTGATGCCATTGTCGCTCAGATTCATGGCATCGCCGCGGAACGAGCTTTTTTCATGGGAAATTTCCAGCAGAAGATCCCCCAACACTTCCGCCCGCCGGGCTGTCCTTCGGTCTGTCCGCCGTAAAATCATATCGCATTCCTCTCTTCCTGGCTATAGGATACCCCATGGAACGACTTTTGTCAAGGGGCAGCCCGGAAGGGCTTTGTTCTAAGGCTTTCCGGAAAAGGAAGTTAAGGAAGGCGCCGGGACACCCGGCTCAAACATTTTGACGATTTCACCCTTGAGAATTTTTCCTGCGGCGTTGCGGGGAAATTCATCCACAAAAACAATCTTTCGAGGAATTTTATAATCCGCAAGCCGTTCCTTGCAAAATTGGATCAACTCGCGGCCGGACGGACGCGGGCCATTCCTGGCAATCACTGCAGCCAGCGGAACTTCTCCCCGGTGGACATCCTCCTTGCCCACCACAGCCGCAGACGCAATCAGGGGATGGCTGACCAGGACATCTTCCACTTCCTTGGGATAGACGTTCATTCCGCGGACGATGATCATTTCTTTTTTCCGCCCGACAATTTTTGTGTACCCATCTTCATCCATGCTCCCCATGTCCCCGGTCAACAGCCATCCCTCTTTGATCGTCTGGGCCGTCGCCAACGGGTTGTTCAGATACCCCTTCATGACATTGGGTCCGCGCACCGCGATCTCCCCCACTTGGCCGGCATCCAGGGGACAAAACTTGTCGTCAAAGATACCGACCGTGACTCCCACGATGGGCAATCCCACTGTTCCGGGCTTGCGCATGCCGTGCAAGGGATTGATGGAAACCACGGGAGACGCTTCGGACAAGCCGTATCCTTCCAAAAGCGTGATCCCGGTGTTTTTTTCAAAAGCTTCCAGCGTGTGCATGGGCAGTGCGGCCGCGCCCGAGATGCACAGGCGCAGCCGCAAAAAAGGCCTCAGCCAGCCGGGTAGTTTTTTCTGCGCAATGACCTGAAAAACTTGCGGGACACCGATGAACAGCGTGGCCCGCCGGAAAATCATGTTGCGAATCACGCTACCAAATGGCTGAAGAGACGGAACCAGGATGATGCTTCCCCCTGTGAGCAAGGGCATCATGATGCAGACGGTGAACGTGAAAGAATGAAACATCGGCAGGGCGCACAACAGCCTGTCCTGGTGGGTTACCTCAATCGTTTGCACCGAGGCCCATGCGTTGGAATAGATATTGTGGTGAGACAAAACCGCACCCTTGGGCCTGCCGGTTGTCCCGGAGGTGTAAATGATCAGGGCATCCTGGCCGGGATCAATAGGACAATGGAGTCCATCCGGGGAACACCGCAACAACTGCACCCGAACAGCGTCGTCGTCCGTCGCAATGACGGATTGAACCGTTGGAGCATCCCGCACAACACCAATCAAATCGCCGCTGGTGACCACAACGCGCACGGAGGCGTCGTTTAAAATCCAGCCCACCTCGGGCCCCTTCAAGAATTGATTGATGGGGACAAGCACAGCCCCCAGTTTCAACACACCAAAAGCAGCGTGGATAAAATCGAGGAGGCATTGGTGCCCCTGACGGAAACCGTG
>CAZGMX010000099.1:5520-10124 GCA_964526865.1 uncultured Actinomycetota bacterium
GCGTGGATAAAATCGGGAGAATTGCGCAGCAGCAAGGCGACCCGGTCCCCCGCGCGCACGCCGTGGCGTGCAGCAAGAAAATGGGCCCACCGGTTGCTTTGCGCATTCAGTTCCTGGTAGGAAATGCTCCGCAGACCGTAAAACACAGCCGGCCGACGGGAATATTTTTTTACGGAGTCTTCCAGGATATGGGCAATATTCATGATCAAATATTTCTTAATGAAATGCAAAAACTCCCAGTCCTGCGTCCTGCCATCATTCAGAAACCACTGTCCACATGGGGGATTTTTTTTGGGCAATAACTTTGTCGTTCAATAAGAGAGATGCGCGCCAATGGATGATCTTGCCGCGGGCGGTGAACTTCTCGCCGAGATTCTTGAAGGTATAGTCAACGTCCCCCGCCGCCATATTATCGTACACTTTTACTTCCTCACCGTCCTTCTGATGCGTGACAAATTTGTATTCGAAACGCAATTTCAATGGGACGGCCAGCACGACATTGTCCTTTGCGCGCACCTTGAACCGCACGACAAAAATTTCCCCAAAATCTTTGGGATCGAGCGTCCGGCACTCGGCCGCGAAGGGCCAGGTGTCCAGCTGGCTCCCCCCGACAAACTCCTTCATCCTCTCGCGCAGAACCTGTTTTTTCTCATAACGCCCGACTTTCGCGATCTCAAACTCAAAATCCTTGTGCGTCTTTTCCCACTCCTTGCCCATGTCTCCGGCGGGCATTTTTTCCAGAAAGTCCCTCAGTTCCAGCGCCCGTTCTTTGGCAAGTTTCCATGCGTCCGAGACATCGGCCGTGACGGGGGAATAGATCATCGTTTCGTCGATCAGTTTGGCGTCTTCATACCACTGGTCCATGACCCCTGCAATGGCGGTTTCGTTCTTCCATAAATCTTTGCTCAGGCTGCTCATCGTTTTGGTTTTATCAACCAGGTCGCTCATACGCCACGCGATCTCTTCGCCATGTTCCTTGCCCTGCGCCGCCCCGGGTTGAAAAACCACCCCCAGCTTCTCGTTGAGCTGGCTCACACCCTTCTCAAGCTTGGCCAGGGTGCTGCGAAAACGCTCCTCGTCGGACGGATTCATGCCCTGGACAGAAACTGCCGTCCACAGGCATACCCCTGCCGCCACGAGCCCTACGCAAAGTTTCCTTTGCCATTTCATGATGATTTTTCCCTGGTGTCTATTGTACCACAGACAATGGAGCAGGTTCCACCAATCCAAAATGCTGCTACATGGTCAAAAACGGCTTGCCGCACTTGGGGCATTGGACAATGAACCCCTTGTGCGTGACACTCTCTCTGGCAATTTTCTCGCCGCAGTTTGAACAGAGATAATGCATGGTGACCTTCTTTCCCGCCGCAATCAACTCCGCCGGCGGTGCCGATTGCAGAGCGGGCGCATTTCCCGCGCACCCGCACGCTGCCGCCGCCAGAATCAAAACACCCAGCAACGCGAGGGCCCTCACTCCCATAAGAACGATTCCCCCACCCCATCCATAACAGGACACACCGATTTTTCCCTGTTGTCTTCAACTCTCAAAAACAATACACTATCCAAAAAGAAAGGACCACCGGGGCGATATGGTAACGAATCATGCGTCGGGACGCCATATTTTTTATCCACAGGCAGGGATCGTCAACACAATTGTGGCAACGCAGAAGTCTTTGAGCCCGATCACTGCCGCGCTTCGCGCTCTGGTATTAGGTTCGGCCGCCCGCCAGAGAAACAGTGGCGGGTACCCGGGCTACCGTCGGATACGGCATGGCCGAAGGTCCACGATCCGAGAATCCGAAAGGGTGCACGCGGAGGTGTGGAGCGGCGAAAAGACTTCTGCGTTACCATTGGGCACAAGCGGATTGTGCCTCGCAGGACTGGGCATCCCTCCTGTCCCGTTCCTTGCCTCCGACCCCACGATGAACCCCGTGCGGCTGATCCTCATCGGATCCATCGCGCTGTTGTGGCTCGTCTGCTTCAGCACCCTCTTTTCTAAAGACCGAAGAAAATCCAAATTGAAATATCTCCAAAAACGCAAACAGTCGGTTGACTTTGTCGAGAAACGAATCCATCAGCGCGTCAGCTATCCCCTCGCCGTGCTCTATCGTGTCATCGGACCGCATGGAACAATAGACACGATGCAAGTCGCCAGCGCGCGCGATCTGAGCGAAAACGGCATCCTGCTGGAACTGAAACAAGACCTCTCCATCGGCACAATGCTGGAATTAAAATTGACGCTGTGTGGCAAGAACAGCACGCTCCTGCTTGAGGGAACGGTCTGCCGCAAAGACCCCCTGAGTTCTCTGGGGATTTACGCCGTTGGAGTGACGCTCGAGGTCAACACGGTGGAAAAAAGAATGCTTCTTGCCCAGTTCATCGAACACGAACGCAGAAAGGAAGAAATCGCATGAACATTTGTTGCGGCCGTCGAAAAATAGCGATGTTGGTCACGATCCTTGCGCTGTCCGGCCTGTCCGTCTCGGCGGAAAACCTCCCCGACAGCAAGATGACAGAACCCGGCTGGCTTTCCCAACTTAAAGACCCAGACCAACGGATGGAAGCACAGTGGAATTTGAGGCTGGAAAAAGATCCCGCCAAAGTTCCGGTGCTCGTCGACACGCTGTCCGCATCGGACCCGGAACTGAGGACGACGATCCTCCAGATATTGTCGGAAAGCGGCAATCCCGCACTCTGGAAATCCATCGTGCCGCTCCTGAAGGATCCGGACCACGGGGTTCGCGAAACAGCCGCGCGTGCCCTGGGGACCATGGGAAACACCGAGGCCATCCCCGCTTTAATAGAAACCATCATGGAGGGGATGCAATTCAACGACACCGTCCCCTATTGGATACTTCCCGCCGATATCACCAGCAATTACCGCTACGCCTGCGTGGAGGCGCTCAACAGGTTGGCCAAGCAAAATTTTCAATACACCCGGGCCATCAACAATTTCGGCCGCATGTACTGGTTGGCCGAAATTAAGAAGTGGTGGCGTCTACAGGCTGTTTTCAAATCCCCCGCCTTTCAGGAACAAAAAACGCAATGGCGGGACCTCAAATCGCGCGTTGAAAAAATGTGTTCCAGCATCCCCACACAGGCCCTCGAGGAATCCTCCGGAGCGCAGGAATTTGACTCTTGTCTGCGTGACATGGTGGAAGACGTTGGGGCGATCGCCTCCAGTCTGGAATCGCCGGCGCCCGATGCCGCCGTGATCCTGGATCATTGTCAGCGCATCACTCACAGGCTTCAGGTTCTCGACGAAATCTTTGTCTATACCCCAGAAATTTCCTCTTGTCAAAGCAAGTGGCAAGAATTAAAAATTTCTATGGATGTCGCCTGCAAAAAAACTGAGACGTTTCTTGAATGATGTCGATGAGCCGCCAGGCCATTCATCTTCGGGAGGCAACGCTGGACGACTGCCGTTTTTTGCATGAACTGCGCAACGACCCCGTTGTCCGTGCCGCGTCTTTCTCCACTGCCGTCATTGATTTCGAAATACATCAGGAATGGTTTCATCACAAGCTCAAGGCAAGCGATTCCATCATTTTGATCGCCGAAATCGGCTCTCAGAAAATCGGCCAGCTGCGGCTGGATATGGACTCGCAATTCAAGAGCGCCGAACTGTCCATCGCGTTGGCACCGGAATTCCGCGGCCAGGGATTTGGAACGGACATTCTAAAATCGGGAGTTCAACTCGCGTTTCACCGATACCCGATCACCCAGATCAATGCCTTTATCAGGCGGGGCAATGAGGCGTCGCAAAAAATATTTTCCAGTGCAGGTTTTATTTTTTCGGGAGTAACTCGACACAAGGATCGGAAATGTATTCTGATGACTTTGGAACGTTCGTAGGAAGCGTTTTTTTTCTGTTTTTTTGAAGGCTCGTCATTTTCTCATTGTTGACTTCACTTTTGGCGAAATTATCAATAATGATAATATTCGGATTGAGGACGCAAAGATGTCAGCAGGTTTATTTTTCTAAGCAACTTGCAGTTACGCAGATACAACTTGACTTGCCTGGGATAATTAATAAGAATATGGAACGGAAGTTGCGGTCATGGACATTGTGTTCTGCTTCTGCACGGCAAGGAGGCGGGTCTATGAATAAGAGCCATAGAGGTTTCACGCTGGTGGAGATCATGATTGTGGTGGCGATCATCGCGATTTTGGCGGCCATATCGATTCCCGAGTTGGTTACATCCAGAAAAATGACCCGCCAAAACAAGTGCTTGGCTGGTTTGCAGGTCATTGAGCAGGCCAAGGGGCAAATGGCACTGGCCAATGGACTGGCATCCAATCCCGGAACCTATGACACGGCAGAATTATATCCTTATTTGAAAGAGGGTGCATTACCTACCTGTCCGATCACAGGCACGATCTCTGAGAACCCTCTGATGACTGCCGCCGAGTGTTCTCTACATGGGACAGTGACGGGGCCAACGCCGCTGTCGAACTTGACCGATTAGGCGGAAGGCTTTGGGTTGTGTGTTGGTCTATCGAGTAAAGGATGGAGCGAGGAATGTGGTGTGTGGGGTGCGATTCTATTAATTGTGCTTATCCGATTGACTCCACTTACCACTACGTGTAGTGTTTATAGTGAT
>CAZGMX010000100.1:0-9924 GCA_964526865.1 uncultured Actinomycetota bacterium
TGAATGGGTTAGCGGGTGTGCGGGTACGCGAGTGTGCGAGTTAAAACCCGCTAACCCGCACACTCGCATACTCGCTAATAGATTTAAATGAGGCAAGATGATTTTTACGTTACCCGACAAGCTCCTAGTCTGTCAGGGCTGAAAGCGCTGCCGGCGTAGAGACCGTGCCATGGTAGGAGCATGTAGCGGAACTGCCCACAACGGTCATGGCTACATTGCCTCCACTGGGGCACTCTACAGAGTCGACATCTTTAACAAACGCCGAGACCTCGTCCCACACACCATCTAAATCCTCTCCGGAGGCCAGGCCTTGACTCAGCGCATATTGGTCGCCTGCATACGTCATAGCCTTTAAATTGTTCATGCACTTGTTCAAATTCGCCATCTTGCGCGATGTAATCAATTGCGGAATCGCGATCGCCGCCAGGATGGCAATGATTGCGACTACGATCATGATCTCCACCAACGTGAACCCAGTTTTTCTCATGACGCTAACCCTCCTCTTTTCCCATTTTATCCCACCTTGCCACACGCACAGGCTTTCAAGGGGCTCTTCCCCACGTCTCTGGTTACACAGGTTACTTGCAGGTCCCCCCGCGGCTTGTTCAGGTCCGCCGGCAAAACGAGGTCATTGTTGATCAGCATCGCCCCGACGACCCCTTCCATTGCCTGGCGAACCATCCATCCCGCGGCGCCGGTGTATCCGTGCCAGATCATCCGGCCCTGGTCGTAGGTGGTCAGCATGTCCGCCGCCTGTTTGTTGGGCTGCCCGCCGTAGAGTTCGATTTCCTGACCCGCCACATGGATGATGGGGGAAATCTTCAGCCAGAGCCTGTAGGCGATTGCCCGGTATTCATCGGCCTTGGCGCTGTCTCCCTTCGCGTCGAACTTTTCCGCCAGGATGCGCGCCGCGCGAACCAGCCACTGGACGCCGTGGCAATACATGCCGTTTTCGCGCACGCCTTCGGGATACTTGCTGCTCCGGCCCAGATAGGGCTTGCTGTCCTCGCGCAGGGCTGGCCAGCCCAACAGGATGGTGGTCTTTTTCTCCAGCACCTTCAGGGCCGTGTTGAACGCCGTGAGCGCGTGGTCAAAATGGATGTCGGCCATGACCGCCCATGCCGCCGTCAGCGCGTCGGTTTCCCAAATCCCGCTGTCTTTTACGCCGATCTCCGTGCCGTCATCGTGGATAGCCCGCAGATACCGGTCTTCCCGCCAGGTACGTTCCAGGGAGGCTCCCAGCGCCTGCAATTTTGTGATGTAGTACTCCCGGCGTTTCTTGCCCTCTTTCTTTTCGATGATGTTGACCATGTCTTTCAGGACATAATACAAAAAGAATCCCAGCCACACGCTCTCCCCCTTGCCGCGGCTTCCGATTTCATCCAGTCCGTCGTTCCAGTCCCCAGTCCGGATCAGCGGCAGGCCGTGTTTTCCCGTGCGCTTTTTCAGGATCAGATCGATGGACCTCATGCAGTGCTTGTAGACACTCTCCTGCATGGTGGTGCGGTGGTAGAGGTATCCCCACCCCTCCTTGTTTTTCGGAAGGTCTGCGAAAGGAAATTCGGACCACACATAGGATGTTTTTTCGTCGAGGATGGAGCAATCGCCGGTCGCGCGGAGATATTCCGCTACCGCCCAGGGCAGCCACACGGGGTTGTCGGAGGCGTGCGAGCGGCACGAAAACGCGGTCCGGCCGTCCGTCAGCGTGAAAAACCAATGGAACACGTCGCCCTCGGGGAACTGCTGAGACGCGTGCAGGAGGATCTGCCTGCGCGCCAGGGTGGGATCCACCCACATCAGATTGACCGTGTCCTGGAGCTGGTCCCTGAATCCGTAGGCCCCGCTGGTTTGATAGAATCCCCGCCGGGCCCAAATGCGTTCTGCAAGCGCCTGGTATTTGAGCCAGTTCTGGTAGTCGTTGAACTGGGGGCTGGAGGTCTGGACCGTGACGGTGGTCACAAAATTGAGCCACCAGTTTTTTGTTTCCTCCAGGCATTTGCGGACTGTGCCGATGTCCCTGTATTTTTGGACCAGCCGGTTGGCGTCACGCCAATCGTCGGCCTGTCCCAGGACGACGGCGATCGTGCGCTCCTGATGCGCGGGGATCTCCAGCGTGGTCAGGAGGCCGGCGATCTGCCTGGAATCCGTCATTTGGGTGGTGTCGGGCGCACCCTTTTCCACCCAATAGGGGTGGGCCACACTGCGCCCCGTCCCGTAAAATCTTCCGCGCTTTGTTTCCACAAGCTGTGCGGGTGTTGTCATAAAAGCAAAGGCCCATCCCGTGCGGAATGTGTTGCGCGGATTCCTGTACAACAGGGCGCCTGCCTCCTTGTCGTGGCGCACCTGCAGTGTCCCGGAGCGCTCCGGCTGAAATTCCAGCACCATTTCAAAGAATGGGGCGACGCGCATGCGCCGCGGACGGTCTGCGTTGTTTTTTACAGTCAAGAGATACACCCCCAGCGGATCTCCCGGCGGGACGAATACCGTCAACTCTGTGGAGATGCTCTGGCGTGTGGTTCGGAATACGGCAGTTCCATCCACCCCAAACTCCGATTCGTATTTGCCATTCGGGTTGTTTAGGGGGTGATATGTGGGGGAGAACCATTCCTTGCTATCTATGTCGAAGAGGTAAATCGCCTCGGAGGGGACTTCCTGCGTGACCGTGTCCGGCCAATCCGGTGTGAGCCGGTTCTGTTGGGAATTGCCGTTGCAGGAGGTATGGAGCCCCCGGTTTGTCACCATCACGGAATGCAGGGCATTGGACATGGCGTGGTCGTATGGCCGCGGCGTATAAGGTGTGTGAACAAGCAGTTTATTTCCGTGATCGGTGAATTCCGAATAAGGCTGCGGCGTGCCAGGGAGGATTTCACCGTGCCCGATCAGAAGCGGTTTCTTTTTTGCCTCGATGGGGGAGGGGGCTGCAGCCGGCTGCGGCTTGAGATATTTTTGGATCATTTCCAATGCCGATTTCTTGTTCTTGGCGTATCCGATCATCAGGCGGATTGTCTTGGAGCCTTTCGGCTGGATGGCGGCATCGACCAGAAGGCTTCCGATGGGTTCGAAGGTCGGATAGGCGGCGGTGTCGCGCACGGGTAGGAAGTCCATGGTCTCGAAGGCCCGCGGTTTCCAGATGCTTTGGGCGCGGCCGATGAAATCCATCCGGGACGTCAAAAACCCTTGCGGGGCGGCGTCTGCGGCCAGATAGCCCATGGATTTTGTGCTTTTCTGCCACGCCAGGATCGCGTTGGAGCCGCTCACGTATTCCATTTCCGGGAACAAACGGGCGTATTGCGTGTGGAAGCGGTCGTGGAGCCCGCCATTGAGCACCCATTCCAAGTAGGGGACGATTTTTATCTGCCGCGGCGCGTCCGTCAGATTTTCCACGGTGACGTTCCAGATTTCGGCCGGGCTGTCCTGGTCCGGCAGAGTGATGGAGACGGTTGTCCTGACCCCGTGGGAGGTGTTGACGATGTCCAAAGAATCCTCGCCCATTTCACAGCGGGATGCCGGGAAAAATTCCGTCGGAAAATTCCCCGTGACCGGCCAGTAGTGTGGCTCACTCTGGGCTGACGAGTCTAATAGATAGAGAATTCTTCCGCACGGATCGATGGTGTCGTAGGAGCGCCGGGTGATGTCGTATTCTTTGGGATAGACGTGGATTTTCTTGTGGTCCACTTCGCTGTAGATTTCGCCGTTTTCTTTGAGATAGACCCGGTAGATCCTGTTGCCCAGCCAGTGGGAATGGAGGCGCCGCCGGCGGGACCGGCTTCGCAGTGCGCGCAGGACACAGGAAATTCCCGCGCAGGCCAGGATCAGCAAACCCACCAGACAGAGCTGCTGGTACAGCGGCAGGGCCGCGAGGGCCGCGAACATGCTGCCCGCCTTGGCCCGGGCCGCGTTTTGGATCGCCTCCGATGTGCTCCATGCGTATTCCCATTCCTTGCCGCGCGGGATAAAAAATGGAATCAGCAGGGGCGCCCACGTCGCGAACCGCTTGACGCCCTCCGGGATGTAACGCTGGGCGGCCGCTGGTCCGATGAAACGCGCGATGCGCTCATCCAGCCTGTCCAGGCCGATGAAACTCAGATTCACCATCGTCGCGACGCGCAGACCCATGTGGTCCATCCAGATGAGAATCCGGACGAAATCAAACGCCAAGAGATAGACGAAGACGTTCAGGCTCCACTCCCGGAAAGCCTGCCCGGACATGGTGGTGTCGTTGTAGATGGCAAACAGCGTGCGGATCGCGCCATCCTGGTTGTACCAGGTCGGATCCGGCATCATGCGCAGGAACGTGAAGATGATCGGCGACATCCACAGTCCCCACCGTAAAACATAAATCATGTTCTCCACCAGCATGGCGAACCCTTCCTTTGAGAAAAAATTCCTGATGGGGGCCGTCTGTTTCTCAAAGATCGACTGCAGGAACACCTTGTTGACGGCGAACAACCACGCCGCGATGGACCAGTTGATCACGCCGGCCAGCGATTCGGTGTAGAGGAGTTTTGCCCCGCCGCAGAATGTGCCCAGGTCGATGCGGCCCCATTTGTTGAGCAGGGGATAGGTGACGTATTCCTTGGCGGCGAAGCCGGCCGAGGTGTAGAGCTTGAACTTTTCGATGATGACGGGGACCTGCAGGGCGTCCAGGTAGAATGCCGCGGCGCTTCCCACAAAGGCCCCCAAAAAGGCATCGATCAAATAGAGCCGCCAGGTCTGGATCCGTCCCCGTTTCTGGATTTCATACGCGGCGTCCCGTAGGACGCTGATGCCCGCGGAGGCGAGGAGGCCTACGGTGAGACCAAACACGATGCGGTCTGACATGTGCTGTTCGATAAAACTGTGCGTGAGCGCGTACGCAAAACCAAATCCGGCGACGGCGCCCCTGGCGTACAGCGTCCAGTCACGGTAACTGTAGCGTGCCCTGCTGAAAAAGGGCAGACTCCCGTCGAAGGTTTCGATGATGGTTTTTAACAGGGGGAAGAGCAGTGCGCCTGCGCTCATGCCCAGGACGATCGGCACGGTCGCCATCCATTCCTGCAGGATGGAGGTGTTCAACAGCATGTACAGCGCGTACAACAACGTCATCAAAATGCCGCTATATACCATGCCTTTTTTTACGCCGATTTTGACGTGGTTCCATATTGCCTCTGCGTTGGGTGCCAGGCGTTTTCCGGCGTCCAGCGCGATTCCTGTGATGAGATAGACCTCTCCCCACAGTCCCCCAAAGGAGAACATGGTGGTCAAGATGACGGCCAGTGCCCTCCACCCCACCGCCATGGAGGCGATTTTTTGAGTTGATCCCGCGTCTGCGATCAGGGATGCGACGGCAACACCCAGTGCGACACCAAACATAACCAAATGCGCCTTGAGAGATTTGAGTGTTTTTCCCTGGATTCCCAGACTGATTCCATTGGTGAAGATTTCGTTGAAGACAAACACGACGAGGAGGCGGCCCAGAATTTTGAGAACCACCGGTTTGGCGGCGAGGATGCCCCCCGTGATGGTGTTGAAGAGCGGTTGAATAAAAGCGGTGTCTTCCGAGGCCATCAGCCAATTGAGTGCGAACGGTGCGCCGATGATTAGCATGCCTGTGACGGGCCGGATGTGCTTGCCACGGGTGGCCAACGAACATGCATTGGAGATGTGATAGGCGACGAAGGCCAGCACCGCCAACGTCTTGTTCAGCATCAACACTTCCGCCCACGAGGCGGGCGCGCGCAAGATGTCAAAATTGCTGACGGATGCCGCCAAAAGCCCAGAGAACAGGACGTTCTGAAATATTTCTACGGGGGTGAGGTGTTTGCCGGTGAGTCCGGATTTTAAGAGTTGCGCGATCGCGGCGCCCATCAGGCCCAGGGCCAGAAAACTCAAGTTGAAACCGGCGTCCAGGGGGTTGACTGTTCCCATGGAGTAGATGCACATCGCAAGTCCCGCGATCAATACGGCCACGATGCCGTAGAGGAAATCTCTCTTGATGCTGGACAAAGCAAAAATCCCCAGAGATTCAGGGGGCGCTGGCTCATCGTATTGCGGCTCTATCGGGCCGCGGGCCCGGCGGCGCCCGAACAGCGCGTAGAAAAGGGCGCCCGCCAAGGCCAGCAAAAGGCTGAAAGCAAGGACCAGGCCGACTTTGACAAAAGTGTAATATTTCTGCATGGCCGACAACTTGAAGAATTCGACATCAAAGTAGAGCAGGCCCTCGGCCGCACCGCTGGAAATGATGGGGCTGACGACAAAAACGACCTCGGTCAGGTCCCCGATGCCGTCCCAGCTGATGGGCTCCCGGAAAAATGTCCAACCGGACTTGAGGGAAAGAGGGATGGTCTGCGTTCCCTTCTTGCCTTTGATCTCCACCTTGACACAGACCTGATTGAGCAATTCTGTATTCGGGACTCTAACGCCAAGTCTGGCGGCGTCCACCTTCTTTCCATTGAGCCCTTTGGGATATTTCTTTGTCCAGGCGCCCGTGTGAGACTTGGGGGCGGCTGAGAAATCAAATTTTAAGATGTTTCTCTGAAGTTCATCGTCAAATATGGCAGAGACGCCGCCCGTTGCCGGGCCGATGTCAAAACCGCCCCGTTCGCGGGCGTCCATCAAACTGTACGTTTTGGGGGTGGATTCCTCCTTTGCTCCGGCAGTGGCGGAAGGTGTCTTTTCAGGAGAGGAGGCCGGTGCGGCTTGGGCAATGGCAGTCAAAAACACAGCGGCGGCAGCGATCAGCGGGATTAAAAAATGGACAGTGCGGGGAGTACTAGGGGAGGATGGTTTGATGACGCGGAACAACGCAGTCAATGGATCCGACATAAGACCTTTCCTTTCGCTGATTTCTGCCATTTTTTATTGTGATACGATAAAACCGCCTCATGATTTTTTTGGGATGGCTTCCTCTCGATGGAGAACCTAACTTGCCGCCGGAGAGAAAGGTGCCTTCCTTGCCCTGCCCGAAAACCCCCATTTATATACGATTCGGGGCAGTTTGACAAATAAAAACACAGAGCGATTTTGCTGCAGAGTGCAGGGGGAAAATCGCACAGAATACAGCGAAAGTGTACAATAGGGATAGGAATGGGGAAGCGCCATCAACAATAAAGATTTGGAAATCATCCAAAGAGTTCGTTCCGGCCGGTGGGAAGCCTACGCGGATCTGGTGAGGGAATATCAAGCGAAGGTTCGGCGGCTGTGTGTGTCGTTTCTTTCCGATGAATCGCTTGCCGAGGACGCGGCCCAGGAATCTTTTTTGAAGGCATACTGCTCCCTGCACACGTTCCGGGGGGATTCTGCCTTCTCCACATGGCTTTACCGGATCACGGTCAACCATTGCAAAGACCTTCTGCGCAAGCGCGCGCGTGAAAAGACACAATCCTGGGAGGCCATGATGGAAGAATATGGAGAACCGATCCAGCGTCTCTGGATGCAGGAGGACCCGAAATCTGCCGGATTTCAAGCCGAGTTTGTAGAAAGGCTGCTGTCCGAGTTGCCCCCAGACTATCGCGTTATCCTGACGCTCAGAGAGATGCAGGGGCTCAGCTATGAAGAGATGGCCGGCACTTTGGAATGCACCGTCGAGTTGGTCAAATCCCGCCTGCGCCGCGCCCGCGAAGCCCTGCAAAAAAAATTGCGACACTTTTTGGATGCCGAAAACGTCGAATAGACAGAAGGGGAGACCATGGACCACGAGAAACTGAAAGACAAACTGTTTGCCCTGTACGACGGGGAATTGACCGGTCCCGGCAGAGAGGAGATCGAAAGGCATTTGGCCGATTGCCGGGAATGCCGTCAAATCTATGCCCAATGGCAGCGCACGGCGAAGGTGCTGTTTCGCCCGTCCGATATTGTGCCGTCGGAGGGATTTGTCCGCAGGGTGATGGCCCGTATCGAAGCGTTGGAACAGCCACAGGCGGCACCATCGTGGCGGGCAAATCTTCGCTGGTTTGCTCCGGCCCTGGGGGCTGCAGCTCTCCTCCTTTTTGCCATGGGATCCATGCAGCAAACGGTATCTGTCGAGGCCTTGTTGTTGGAGGACGGGCGTGACAACATTTCCACCGAAGTTGTGTTGGCGTGCGAACCGCCGACAACAGATCAGATATTTGACTTTATAATGGAGGGCTGACGATGAAACTGGATTGGAAACAGACTCTTGCGGTTTTTGTGCTGGGATGCACGGTCGGCATGGTGGGCACTTACTGGTGTGGACCCCTGTCTTCCCATTCGCATGGAAGGCACGGTCATAGCCCGGAACGGTTGCTGGAAAAGTTCAACTCCAAGCTGAGTTTGACCCAGGATCAACGGACCCAGGTGGCGGCGATTCTGGAAGCCAAACACCAAAAGATTCAGCTTTTGCGAGGGGAATTCCGGCCGAAGTTCGAAGAGATTCGTGCCGCCGCCACCGCCGAGATTCGGCAGGTCTTGACCCCAGAGCAGCAGCAGAAATTTGACGTCATGGATGCCAAATGGAAAGCAAAAGCCAAACAATGCCATGGGATGGAAAAGGAAGGCGGAAGGTGAAAGGAGGCGCGGGGAAAGAAGGACGTGGGATTGGGATGGTCTTAATAAAAATCGGGTTCCCGGATTCCGCGGGACCCTGTGGTTGTAAGGGTGGTTGTAAAAAAGGAGGAAGTTGCTATGAAGACAAGAACGTTGATCGTGGGTGGTTGCGCGGTGTTTCTTGTGTGGGCGGTTTGTTTGACCGCGGCGTATGCTGATTACGGAGGAGACAAGACCAAACGCGCCGGCGGATTGGAACAGAAATTCTCGATGATGGCGCATTGTATCGTGAGTCAGGGGGAGGAGCTGGGGCTTTCTGAAGAAAAGACTGCGGCCGTCAAGAATTTGAAGCTAGAGACCAAGAAGCAATTGATCCAGCAGAACGCGCAGATCGAGATTGTTGCGCTTGATCTCAAGGCCAAATTGCACGAAAAACCGGTGAATGTCCAGGCCGTGAACGCGCTGGTGGAGCAGAGTTACGATCTGCAAAAGGCAAAAGACAAGGCGCTGGTGGAGGCCATTGCCAAACTGGACGGGATGTTGACGAAAGATCAGACCGAGAAACTGCACAAACTCTGGAAGACCTGTGCCAAGGGGGCGGATTCTCGGTGCGGATCGTGCGAATCAAAAGGAATGTGCGGGAGAAAGGGGACCTGCGGGACGCGATAAGAACGCGGAAAATTGCGTTACCAAACAAAGGGCTGCCTTTTCAGGCGGCCCTTTGTTTTTGGGTTGTCTTGGGATATCCTCAACTGGGATTGCTTACCCCAGCTGGAGTCGTGGGAGAATCCCCGGTATGTCCGTCGGCGAAGAGCACATTGTAATACTTTGGAGACGGATGATAGGACGCAACCTTGTCCGAACATACGGGCGTATTGGGCGCAGAATTCATTGTCAAAGTTGTATTGTAGGCGTAATCGCCGTTTGCGGGCGAGGTCACAACGGAAGTGGATCCCGGACACTTGAAGGTCTGGACTGTTTCGACGTATTTTTTCGTCAATCTCGAGATTCGATCAGGGTAACTCTGCATGTTTTCATTTCGATAGACCCGGATGGCAATTCCTATCTGTCTCAAGTTGTTCATGCAATTCAGCTTTGTTGCAGCCTGGCGCGAGCGTCTGATTCCGGGCAGCAATAGACCGATCAAAATTCCGATGATGGCAACAACGACCAATATCTCGATCAGCGAAAATGCCGCCTCTCTTTTCTTAAGGGATATCATTTCAGGCCTCCTCGTTGAAGACAGGATAGTCCTGATTTTTCCATCAGTCAAACAAAATGAAAGATGCAGCGGGGTGGAAGAATCAGGCGGTGGGGACAACGGCGATTTTTGGTTCTCTTCCGAAACTCATCCTAAATGTCTCGGTGGTCGCCGTATCATTAAAAAAAAAAAAAATCACCAAAGCCGAATCACATTCTGTCCACTCACTCTCGTCGCAG
>CAZGMX010000101.1:0-9772 GCA_964526865.1 uncultured Actinomycetota bacterium
GCCGACGACCCACAAGCAGTTGTATGGCGTGGAGTCAATCGGATAAGCACATGTGCGGAAATCTTTCGTGACGTAATCAGCTGAGGGATTGCGATCGCGGCCAAAACCGCGATGATCATGACGACAATCATGATTTCAACGAGCGTAAATCCGGGATTCTTCTTCAATATTTTCTGGTCTCCCTGGAATCCTGTTACAATGACATAAAGCAACGCACATTTTTGCCAGCATGTTTTGTGCCAACCGTATAAAAATCGGTTCATCTGTAACATGTTTGTGGATAGTTTGATGCAAAAAAACGCGATGGTTCTCCGAGTGTGATCATTATCACAATCAAGAAAAGATATGACCTGGTTATTAAATCTAAGATAAAATATGCGAGGAGAAAATGAAAAACCTCATGGGCAATCTGGTGGTGATTTTGGCTCGGGCAAGGCACGGGGGAAACGTCGGGCTTGTGGCACGTGCCATGAAGAACACAGGACTGTCGCATCTGGTTCTGGTCGGATGCACCGATCACCACAGCAAGACCGCGCAGACTTTCGGCGCTCCGGCCAGAGAGATTTTGGACGGCGCCGTTGTACGGCCCGACCTGTCTGCCGCGCTGAAAGATTCCATTTATTCGGTCGGGTTTAGCAGGCGGGAAGGGCGGATGCGGCTCAATCTCTTGCCATTTCTGGACATCGTCCCGTCCATCTTGGACAAAGCCAAATCGGGCAGGGTGTGCCTGGTTTTTGGCAACGAGCGTACGGGGCTCTCCACCGAAGAGATCACGCGATGTGATGCGGCGTCTTATCTGCCCTCCAACCCAAAATTTCCATCCATGAATCTGTCGCACGCCGTCATGCTGGCGGGCTATGAGCTACTGAAAGCATCGACAGGGAAAGAATCCCTAGGGGGTGTCTCCCATCTAAAACCAGAAAAATACCCACCGCGCCGGGAAACGGACAGAGTGTTTGAGGAAATCGAAGAGGTTTTGCGCCGGCTGGATTATCGCGACCAGCCGCGGTTGAAACTCCTGAGCAACATCCTTCGCAACCTGCGCCGCATGTCCAAGCGGGCCATGCCCACCGTGGCAGAAGCCAGCATGCTGCGCGGCATTCTGTCCCGCCTGAAACAACGCCTGCCCACCCGTGACGTCGATAAGAAGCGAAGCAGTGAATAGAATTCCTTTCATTGCCGGCTGGTTTCTTCCGGCTGCAAAAGAGTATTTCAGTGGGCCCTATTTTAGTTCCCTGATCAGATCAGGAAATCCGAGGATTTTCTTTGAATCAGCGGGGATAAACAGAAACGGTTCGACGTCTCTGGCCAGCGCAGAAAAATTCAGCGAAGAACATTTTATGGCCAAATTTTTCCTCAAGTCAGGCATGTCGTGTATGTCCAAATTCTTGCTCAGGTAATCGGTGTTTGGTTTGGTTTTACCCATCAGGAATATCGTGTCGAAAAAATCTCGTCCCATCGGCCGCTTGCGCGTGAAGATCGCGGATATTTTCTGGGAGAGGAGCGTGTCGCAGGGGACGGCCCTAATTCTCACAAACACATCGAATTTGTTGAGCGTGTATGTCTCGGGCTTCTCATCGCAGTGCTGCGGTTCTGCGTCGATCTGGATATGGATCTTTTCGGCTTTATGAGCGGACAGCCTGTACCTGTACAGGAGTTCTTTTACGCCAATAAACAGGCGAAAGGCCTTTTTGTATGAGGTCGATATTTCTATGGTGTAGCCTTCCAGTTCCAGCCGTTTTTGGATGACATGTCCCAACTCTTCAAAATGCTGCCGGTCAAGACCGCGGTTGTCAAAGTCCAAATCCTCGGAAAACCGCGGATTGCCGTGGAGGATGTGGATTGCCGTTCCTCCCATGAAAGAGAGGTGTTCTCCGTATCGGGAGGAATAAATTGCCTCCAGAATCTTGTATTGCAGATATTCCCTCAAGAGGTTTCTTTTAAAGGGCCTCAGATGCTCCGGGTAAAATTCCGCGATCTGTTCCAGATCAAGCATTTTTCATGTGCCTCCATAATGCCTCTGCCCTTTTGGTCAGACGTTCTTGCGAAAATCTGCTCAGCGCCTCGGCGAAGGATTCCTTCTGCACTCGTTCGAAAAAAACTGGCTTGTTCAATCTCAAACTTTCAAAATCCTGTACATTCTCTATGGAGGGATGAAGGTACAGATAATCAAGAAGGGCCTTTTGAGGCGATGCAATTTTGAAATGCTTGTCATTGTGTGTGACAAGCCGGTAACCAAAAAAAAGGCGCGGCTTCAACGTGTGGTAGGAAAATTCGGCGACAGCGGTTTTGAATCTGGATGTCTTGCGTGTTGCCGCCGACGTAATTCCATAGACCCCTTCCGGAATCAGCCCGTAATAGGAGAGGGCCATCTCAAAGGAAACATAGGATGGCGCGTAAATCTTGTTTGCCATCTCGAAGAGGGCCGGTTCCGCCAGTTTTGTATCAGAGAAGATATAAAATCCTCTAATTATTTTTTTTATGTATCCCTTGTCCTGCCAATCGTTCAATCGCCGGCGGTGGAAATGGCTGTCCACGGCCCTGATGTCGGCAAGCGAAAAGACCGTAAATTCCTTCAATTGGTTGTGCATCTCAAGAAATTGCACCATATTTCTCCAAAAGGCTATAATTAGCACTTATAAGAAATATAATAACAGGCTCGTTCTTCGCTGTCAATGAAAATTCTCTCAACGACGTGAGCGGCAGAAAATGTGCCCACAGAAAATGCGCCCGGCCCTTGACAAGGGACGAAAAATAGTGTAAGTATCAAGTGGTCGGTGCCATAAATACGGTGGCATTTGAGCAACGCTGCATCCGCACCTGCTGCGTTGCTCCTCCTCGCCATAGCACTGCCGACTATGACTCGTTGTCGCGCCTTGCAGGTGCGGCGCATCGTTGCTCTCGGTGCGTCACCGGATTTATGGTACCGACCACTAAGCCGGCGGGCGGTTAGATTGTGTGCGCGTCTAAGTTGCCGCCGGTGTTGCTGCTATTGCTGACCAAGGGGGAGGCGGTGTGGTTTTACTTTTGGTCGAATGGATAGTGCGAGTTGAATGGACGGTGCGATGATCAGAATCCGGAAAATGTTTCTGTGCGGGGTCAGTCTTTTCGTTTCCCTCTGCGTGACGGCGCCAATTTCTTTGCCGGCGGCGGCAGGGAGTCGAACGGCGGGAACGGCAACGAATGAGACGGCGAAAAATACGTTGGCACCCCCAAGTATGGATTTTAGTGACACCGACGGTTTGTTGTCCGGCGTTCAGGCAAAAAAAATCGCGGCCCAGCACTATCAAAAATATTTTGGGGAAGAACAACCGGTCTCCTCGCCGCTGTATGGCGGATACAACCCAGATCACAAGCCTTTTCTGGTAGAAACAAACAGGAATCGAGGGGTGCTCAAGGTAGAGAATTTCCATTATCCCAACGCGGCACTATCTGCAAGAGTTGCCAGAACTCTGGTGTCAAGAAATTTGAACGGTGCGGTGGATGTGATCGCCAATGACAACGGCGAAGATGTCACCTCCAGCGACAGCGCCCATTATGTCCTTTATCAATATTCCACGGCCGGCAGGGTTATTCCCAAGTCGCGGGCGAAACCCAGAGAATGGCGGGGGATGATGAAGATGCTGGCGCTGGCCGATGCGGCGCTGGCCGATCTGCCCAAACCACAAGATCTCATCCATCCACCCGATGATCCGCGGGCCTATGTCCATCGCAAGGAATATGTCGATTTTGGAGAAGCGCTTAAGGACAAGCCTGCCGGCACTTTGACGCGGACAGAGCAATTGTATCTGTCCGTCTATGAAAAAGTCCTATGTCCCCAGTTGGATGTTCTGGAAACGTCTCTATCGCCGGACACGTACCAGGCATTGCCCAGTCAGGTGATTTATGGCGAATGCGGATTCGGCAACATGCGATTTGATGAGGAGGGCAACGTCGCCGCGCTTTATGATTTCAGCGGCGCAGGCTGGGCGCCGCGAATTCAGGAATTTCAAGGACCAATATTATTTGATGGCGCTGCCACCTATTCCAAAGAGGATCTCATCCGCGCGGTGGCGCTCTATTCCAGGTATGCGACCGTGCCGCTGTCCGACGATGAAATCAGGAAGATCCCCGAAATCTTGAGGGGGACATATTTGGAGCGGAGCCGCCGGTGGTTTTGGAAAGACCCCCATTTGGGGCCCGCCCATCTCGACACCAACGACGAACTCTTTTCCGGCATTGCCAAAGAAGTCCAGGCATTTGCCCGATTTGCGGAGGATTTTTCCGACGGCAGCGGTGATGCCTTTCTTCGGGAAGTGAAACAGGCCATGGCCCTGCCGGAATCGTGGGAAAATTCCTTTGTCGAGGACTGGAAGGCCACACTGTACGCCCGTCTTCCAGGGGCTTCGGAAAAAATAGCCAGGACGAAGGCCAGGCAAATTCAGGAGGCCCAGGTGATGCTGTCCGGCGGTGAGCGAAAACCTTTCCTGCCGTGGTTGAAAGAGGTCATGCCGGAAGACGCGTCTGCGGTCCTCCATGGAAGTTTTGTCTATTCTCCCGATTCTCGCGATATAGACATCAAAATCATTGTCCCGAACGAGAATTTTCGTTCGCGTTTGTTTATGAAAGACAAACCGATCGTCAGATTTTTCAATGCCGATGGCACTGTTGTGGAGCTGCCTGTGGGCATCCAAATCGTGGGCCTTAATTCTCCGAGTCATCGCGATAAATTCCTCGCCAATAAGGCGGAAGAGGGAATCATTGTCGCGGGCCGGGATTTCAATTTATGTCCATCAGATGACGTCATTTTTAGACAGGCAGATCAACTCATCAGTCAAGCAATTTACAACCAACGCTTAGGCAAGTGGCACAAGGCAGTCGGCCGCCTGCTGGACGGGCTGTTGCTGATTTATGATGCCACGGGCAATGAAGACATATTGAATATGGCCCGTCAGCTGCAATCTGCACGGGGGGGCGATCAGCGTGTCTGCTATAGAAAAAGCATTCTCAGTGTATTGGCTTTTACCCATGGATATTCGAAGCGACCGGCATGGACCCAATATGAAAATGATGTCCATGAATTGATCGCAGAGGCGAAGGAACTTTTGTCGAGGCCGGCTGAGCCCTTGGAAAGAAGTGTTTTGCGGCTGTATCACATTGGATGGATATCCATGACGTGGGGGGGCAAATCATTGATGGATAAGATTGTGGCCGCGGATCTGAACTATACGTTGAACAGGGAAACGATCGAGGGCCTTCTGGCGGTGGCTGACAAATGGCGCCCAAGCGAATCCCATCTTCCGGCAGGTGAAGTGGCCGCGATTCCTGTGGCTGAGGGGCTGAGAAGAGTTCTTGGTGTAAATATGGAGCCGGTAACGGAAGGGATGTCGAGCCACGCTGACCTGGCGTCCCAGGCAGGGTTGCGCGATTTGAACGTCGATGTCCAGTTGAAGAATCTCAGGTCGCGGGCCTTGAAACGCAAGGAGAGGCTGGCTGCGGCCCGGTTCATCAAGGAATATCTGCAGCCGCAGGAGGCCGGCAAGAAGCTGCTGGGACCGGTCATCAGAGAAGAGCTGGCCCAGGAGCTTTGGGATCTGGCGGCGAAAAAGCCGTTGGATCAGGATTTTCATGAACAGCTGGACATCCTGGCGGAGCTCGCCCAGAGCGATACGGCAGATGTCCTGGTGGATTACCTGGTGACCAAAACGCCGGACGGAAAATACCAGTACGATGAGTCCAGGGCGTTTGTGTCCAGTATCCTGGCGCAGAAATTTACCCGGGGATGGCGTTGCGAGTGGATGGGAAAAGCCAATATCACCAAGATCGTGGATTACACCCGCGGCATTTTTTTGAACGAGAACATCAAACAGTCGATCGAGGGCGGCAACGACGCCGATTCCATTTTTCACAATCTGACGACGATGTGGGAAGAGACGCGCAATCCGGAGATGATCGGATTGCTGATCGAAGTGATTGCCCGCGACCAGGTGAAGTCCTTTACGATGCGCGCGGGGACGGCGCTGAAAGATTCGTGGGCATTGTATCCCCGCAAAGAACCGGGGAAGAAGAAAGATGTGAAAGTGCCGGAAGGGCAGGCAAAGGAGAAGGAGGACAGGAACAAGAAAGTGAATGAGTGGGTGGAGGCACTTCGGGATATGGTTCTGGTGGATAAGAAAGCGGATGAAGAAGAAAATCTCGTTCAACGGGTGGCCGCCGTGAGCGCGCTGGGGGGCGTCAGGGAAAATGCCTTGGCGGTGCAGGTCATCGCCCGGATTCTCGTCAAGGAGAAGCCGGAATCGTTTGTCTATCTGAAGGCGTTGGAAGTGTTGGAGCTCTATGCCAAACGCGGGGATCTTTCCAATTTGTCGTTGTCAAAAAGTATCGATGCGATTCCCTTGCTGGTGTTTTTGAAACACACGGCGGTGCTGCTTGCCCAGGATCAGTGTGTTGTGGCCACGGCGATGCAACTGGGCAAGGAAAAGACCCCCTCGTTGAATGTGGTGGATGTCGCCGAGCTGTTCGGCTCGATCCTTTCCGTCATGATCCGGGATGGACATGCGGCAGGGCCTTACTGGGAAAATCTTCAAGGCGGCCTGCAAAAGGTGTTCTCGCAGGTGACCTCCGGCGCGCTGGGAAAGGCGCCGCCGGCCGTGAAGCTGTTTGCCCAGGACACCATCACCAAGACGTCTCTGTGGCAGATCGTGAAGGCCCAGGCGCGTGAAAAAAAGAAAGAGGCCAAATTGGAGGGCAAGGTCCTGGCCTCCGAAGAGCGCAAGAAAAAGACCCATGTCTCGCGGTCCAACCGGCTGCAGTATCTTGTGCTCTGCGATTATTATTCCACCGCAGACCCCTTCGTCAAAGAGACGCTGGCCTCCCACAATCCGTATGAGTCCTTTCTGCGGGGACTGTTTGTCGATGTCTCGCTGAGGGAACTTCAAAAATCCCCCATGGCGGCGTCGGCGGCCGGGAAAATGCTGGTGGACCGGCTGGTGACAGAGATGGGAGATTTTGCGCAGGATGTCCGGCGGCTGGAAAAAATCATTGGCAGGATCGGCAAGGGGACACGGGCGTATGGCCTGCGCACCTGGCAGAAGGTGGTGGGGGTCTATCTGAGCATCATGGCGCGGATGAAGGCAAAAAATATCAAGAAGAATATTTCCTCCAACCGGACCGCGTTCATTGTGTGGCAGAGGGATTTGAACCGGGTTGTGGTGCGGGCACTGCTGGATGAGTGGGACGTGGATTCGCCCCCCAGCCGGGGTTTCACGCAGGTCAAACTCATGCACGCGATCGAAATCATCCCGAAAAAGGCCTACGACATGGAGTTTGAGCACACGGCCGGCGTGACGGTGGACGACCGCTGGATCATCCTGCCCGACACCCTGTTTAATCGTGTGATGAATCTGCCCGGAAATGTGACGACGGTGGCCCATGAGGCCCAGCATTGGCTGAGCGGAGCGGACGACATCGGCATGTTGTCGGCGGCGGTGCTCTATGGAATCGGGTACGATCTGAGGACCTGTCTGGCGGCCAAGCCGCAGGAACAGCGGCCGCTGGAGGAAATCCTGGGCAAGATGCAGCGCAAGGAGCCTCTAAACGCCGGCGAAGAATCTCTGGTCGGCGGGGAGTTCAAGGCCGGCGCCGAGCTGGCGTTTCGCACCGACGTCCGGAATCCCACGGACGGCATCTTGAAAATCTTCCAGAATTTTGCGTGGCCGGTGCACGACTGGGATTGGGGGCGGGAAATCATGGCGGCCCGCAGGCTGGTGGAGCAGGAGTTGGTGATGGGATACACGCCGCAGGGAAACAAGTACCAGCGGGTGAACACCTACAAGGAAGGGGAGATGCTGGCCGGATATCTGATGGGGCTGTCCGTCCGGGCCGGCTATTTTGACGGCTGGCAGGTGTTTGCGGAGCTGCTGGCCAAACACCCGGAAAAATACAAGGGGAAGAACAAGCGCCGCCTCAATCCCGCTGAGGCCTATTTTGTCGTCCACGTGCTGGGCCATCTGATGAAGGACAACCCGCAGGAAATTCACCAGCTCTCAGGGCGTATTCTTGCCGGCGTCAAGGAGTCCGTGGCAAAAGAACCCCAAAAGTATGAGCTGGAGCGGGACGAGGTCCTGACCAAGCGGGTCACGCAAAAGATCTACGACTTCATGAAGCGGAACGCGGCGGACATCGAATTGAATCAAAACAGCGCCTGCGAGGAAATCGAAGCCAGGGCGGATACGGCCGCGCCGGAACTGCGTCAAAAACTCTTGGATCCTGCCTGGCCGATTCAGGCGGGGATCGTCTCGTCCATCCTCTATGATTTGGAAAATCGCCGTCCCGCGCCGTTTGCCGTGCCCGTCTGGAAGAGCGTCGTTCAGGCCGTGGGGCAGGCGAGGGGAGTGGAGGGCGGGTTGTGATCATGAAAAAGAAGGACAAAATCATTTCAATATTGGCGGCAGTTTTGACGCTGTTGCCCGGAATAATTTTAGCGGCGCCATCTGAAAAAAAGATGTCCTTGCCCCGCAAAGTGTTTTCAAGCACGGGGGGACGCTTCACGGGACGCACAACATGCGGCTGGGACAGTTGTTGATGGCGCGAATGGTCGTGAGGGTGCAGAAGAGAAAAAATGGAAATTATGATTTTGAATTTATTCGGCACAAGGATCTTTCGCTTCGGCAAAGAGAAAATAATATTGTCCGCCGGAAATATCTGCAGCACAAATCTGATTTCTGGAAAAGAAATATCAAGGCGGCCAGAGCGACGTCTGTACTCCGTGATGTTGCGCGTGATTCGCCGGCCTTCAGCGACTGTACGCGCGAGGAAATACAAAAGATTGTTTCGGTTGCCCAGAATGTGAATCTGTTCATGGTGTGCAGAAGGTTCACCCTGTTCAATGGAGGGCCGTTTGTTCATGCGAGGGCTGGGGATTATCCGCGGACAGGAAACTTGGGAGACTCTGTCCTTTGGATTGGAGAGAGATGTATTGCGCAGCTTGGGCCTCACGAATTGGCCGAACTCTTATTGGAGGGAGCCCGCCGTATTGTGTCTGCTTCTCCATCGCAGGGAGATGCCGCGCAAGGCGCCGGTGTGGCGGGTCCAAAAACTGTTCTGTGGATTACGTTGGCCGCTATGGCGGCCGCTGGAAAAGAGATGCTTCCGGATCAACTGTGCGATGCAGATGTGGGGATTACGTCCTCGCAGCTTGTGTCATTGGATTTGAGACAAAAAATCATGGAGGCCGTCCGGATGAGGTCTGGCTGTCCGGATATTCCCGCAGACAAGAAGGCGTTGTCAGCGCGTGTGGATAGAATCATGCAAACCGTGCAAAGTGACTGGGAAGAAATGACCCCGCGAATATGGAACATGGTTCTCCCGCTTATTCCCGATTATATTCCTCCGGGAAAACGGTGTGTTGATGATTTTGAAGAGATGGGAGCGGTTTTTCACCGGATTCGCCGGATTGCAGGGACGGCGGGACACGAGGCGTGTGAGTTGATGGAGGCGATTGCGAGTGCAAGGTACAGAGGGAGTTGGCTAAAAAAGGGGAACAAGTTTATTTCCTCCTTTAAGAATCTCGTTCCCGTTTTTGAAAATGTTGCTCGGCGAATGGCCGGTGGACGGAGTGACTCTTCTGCGTTTGGGTTTAAAGCGATGAGTTATCTCGCACGCGCGGAACTTGATTGGCTAAACCAGCTGATTTCCTGTGGGAACCGCATCAACGCGGAAAATATCGTTGATTATGTTATATGTGCTTATCCGATTGACTCCACGCCATACAACTGCTTGTGGGTCGTCGGCG
>CAZGMX010000102.1:0-9681 GCA_964526865.1 uncultured Actinomycetota bacterium
ATCCGGCGACCCACTTGTCTTTCAGGTACGGAACGTATTCCGAAAGGATCGCCTCGCAGGAGTGGTCCTGGGAATTTTCGATTTTAGCGAGATTGTGGAGAAATCGGTTGGGCAAGAGTGGAAGGAGAGGTTTTACTTCCGGTTGTTGGATCCCCAGGACCGGATCATCAGCGTGGGGCCCGGAGAATTTCCGGCGGATTACAGTGAGGCGCAGGTTCGCATCGGGAACTCCTCATGGAAATTATTGCTCGCTTTCAAGAAGGGGGAGGAGGGGCCGATGTCCACCGCGCGCCGTATTCTGTGGTTTGGCGGAATCCCCATATTGATCTTGCTCGTGTTGAGCCTGGGTCTCTTATCCGGCAAGAACACCACCCTGGAACGGATCAATGCCCAGCTCAAGAAGGCCAACGACAGGATCCGGGAATTCGAAATAAAAAAGCAGGAGCTTTTTCTCCAGCGGATGAGTGACGGGATCCTGGTTGTGGACGCCGATTGCAAGATCACGCTCATCAATCCCGCTGCTTCCCGCATGCTGGAAAAAGGCAGCCGCCGGGAAGTGCGTTTGGGGGAGCGCGTCTTGACGTATTTGGAATCGTTCGAATGTTCCATCCCGCCGGAAAACATTTTTTACGCCAAGGAACCGCTGGTGTTTGAACTGTGTCTCAAAGAGGCCGACAGCGTCACCTTTTCCGGGGTGGCCAGCGCGCTGACGGATGTCCTGGAAAACCGGGTGGGCACGGTGGTGACCCTGCGCAACATCACGGCCTACAAGCGCCTGGAGCGGCTCAAGACGGAATTCGTCAGCCAGGTCTCCCACAAGCTCAACACGCCCCTGACCGTCATCCAGAACAATCTGGAATTGATGAGCGAAGGGGGACTGGGAGCCCTCAATGAGAAGCAGAGAGAACTGGTGGAAAAAACCCGGCAGAGAAGCCGGGAACTGACGCATCTGGTCGGCCGTCTCCTGGATTTTACCCGGATCGAAGAGCAGACCCTCAAGATGAATCTCAACCGAAGCGTCTGTTATCTGGAGGACGTGATCGCGCAGGCCCTGTCCCAAATGAACGAGGAATTCCAGGAAAAGCAGGTCGCATTGGAGAAGACGATGATGTCCGGATTGACCCTTCAAGGCGGGGACAACGAGCGGCTGACGCAGATGTTGATTCAGATATTGGAAAATGCGGTAAAATTCAATCCACCCGGCACCAGGATACGGCTTGCCACGTCATTGTCTGGAGGCCGGGTGCAGATTGAGGTTAGCGACAACGGGGTGGGCATTGCGCCGGAGCAACTGCCCTTGATCTTTGATCCGTTTTATCAGATCGACAAGGATTTTACGGGAAAGGTTCGGGGGGCGGGTCTTGGATTGAGCATCGCCAAGCAGATTGCCCGGGCACACGACGGGGACATCAGTGTTCAAAGTGAATTGGGAAAGGGAAGCACGTTCAAGATTCTTTTGCCCTACTGTTGAGCAGCAAGACTGCCAAAGGAGAGACACATCCATGACCGCCAGACTGATTGACGGCAAAAAAATTGCCGACGAAATACTGACCGAATTGAAACCCGGAATTCTTCAGGTGGTGCAGGCGACGGGCTATCCACCGGGACTCGCTGTCGTGTTGGTGGGCGAAAATCCGGCCTCGGTTGTCTATGTCTCCATGAAGGAAAAGGCCTGCCAAAAGACCGGCCTCTATTCGGAAAAACATCGCCTGCCGGCCGCTACGACCCAGGAAGAACTGTTGGCCTTGCTGGAGACCCTCAACAAGAATCCGCGGATTCACGGTGTTTTGGTACAAATGCCGCTTCCCAAACACCTGGATGCGCTGGAGGTACAGCGGAGCGTTCATCCATCCAAAGACGTGGATGCCTTTCATCCCATCAATGTTGGCCGGCTGTTGACCGGCGATCCTGTGTTTTTGCCGTGTACACCGGCAGGGATTCAGCAGTTGTTGATCCGCAGTGAGATCCCTGTCGAAGGGGCCCATGTGGTGATCGTGGGCCGGAGCAACATCGTGGGCAAGCCGCTGGCCGCGATCCTCATACAGAAGGCCCACGGCGCCAATGCGACGGTCACGGTGTGTCATTCCCAATCGCGAAACCTGAAAGATATTTGCTTGAGCGCGGACATTGTGGTCGTCGCGGCAGGCAAAGTGAATTTGGTGAGCGCCGACATGATTCGAGAAGGCGCCGTGGTCATCGACGTGGGGGTCAATCAGATTTCGGATTCTTCCAGTCCCAGGGGATACCGCCTGGTGGGCGATGTGGATTTTCCAACTGTCAGCGCCAAGGCCGGCGCGATCACGCCTGTTCCGGGGGGAGTGGGGCCCATGACCATCGCCATGCTGATGCACAACACCGTGCAGGCGGCGCTTCAAAATAAATAGGGCGCCGCGCCCTATTTATTTGATTCGACACGGTTCCTTCCTTTTCGCTTGGCCTCGTAAAGCTGTTGGTCCGCCCGCTCGATGAACTGCGTACTCTTCTCTCCCGAAACAAGAGACGTGACCCCCACGCTGATCGTGATGGAATAAGTCCTGCCATTGTCGGAAAATTTTGCGTCCTGAACCTTCTGCCGCAGGCGCTCTGCCACGACCAGTGCGTCTTTTTGAGAGGATTCCGGCAGGAGGATGATAAATTCCTCGCCGCCGTAGCGGGCGGGGATGTCCACCTGGCGGATCGATTGGTGGATGATTTGTGCCAGTTCTTTTAAAATCAAATCTCCCGCCAGATGTCCATACGTGTCGTTGACCTTCTTAAAAAAGTCGATGTCCAAGAGCAGGAGGGACAACGGACGGTTGTATCGAATGGCGCGGGCAATTTCATAATCCAACAGCGTCCGGAAGTACCGGATGGTGGACAGCCCCGTGAGCCCGTCGGTGGTTGCCAGATGAAACAGGCGGGCATTTTCAATGGAGACCGCCGCCTCCTGGGCCAGGGTGGAAAGAAGGGGAATCTGGTCCTGGGTGAACGACGGACGGTCGATGGGATTTAATACTTCCACGGCGCCGATGACGGTGTTGCGGACCTTCATGGGGACGCACAGCACCGAGCGGGTCGTGAATCCCGTCAAATTGTCCATGGTGCGGGAGAATCGCCTGTCCTTCTGTGTGTTTTGAATGAGCATGGGTTTGCCCGTGGAGATGACCGAGCCGATGATCCCCTGGCCGATTTTCATGCGTTTTTGAAGGATTTTTTTTTCGTGTGCGCCCTTGGCGACGGTGAAGGTGAGTTCCTGGCTGATGGGGTCGGCGATGGCCAACGAGGAGGCCTCCGCGGCGATCAGTTTCTTTGCGGTCTCCACGATGGATTCCAGCAGTTTGTCCAGGTTGAGGGTCTCCGACACCGCCTGGCTGATTTGGTAAAGCGTGTTGAGTTTTGCGAGCCGCTGGTTCTGTAATATCTGCTCGCGAATGAAGTAAAAATCCTTCTTGAGGCTTTCGCACAGGATGGAAAACCGGTGTTTGTCGGCCGCCGCCGGCCATGTCTTGCTGGGAGAGGATGCCAGCGCCCCCACATGCGCCAGGACGGTTCCGTGCAGGGACAGGTTTACGCCCAGCACACCCTTGAGCGGCAGTCCGGAAAGACGCGCGGGATCCTTGGTGAGGACTTTGGAAATGGCCTGCATCAACGGTTCCGGCAGATTTTTTCCGTAGATCACGGGATTCTTTTCCAGGCTCCGTTCGGGGTCGGAAAAGAGCAAAAACACGCTTCGGGCCTGTGTCTTTTGGGCGACGAACGCAAGAAGGGAGTTGCAATAATGGTCAAAATTGGAGGAGTAGAGGATGTGTTTATCCAAATCCTCCAGGATTTTTAGCTGTAACGATCCCGCATATTCTGGTTTTTTTATTGGTTTTTTCACGACCGCCTCGACGTCAGTATAGCTTGCCAGGCGATTTGTGTTTAGTATATTCTTACAGCGAGACAACGTAGCGTGATCACGGGGGATATTTCATGAGCAAATGGTCTGTGTTGAAAGAATTTTGGAATTATGCCAAACACAACAAAAAGTGGTGGCTGTTTCCCGTGGCATTGATTTTGGTTTTGCTTGGGATTCTCATTGTCTTTGCGGAGACATCCGCGTTGGCGCCATTTATTTATCCTCTCTTTTAGGCACGGGGGAATCCCTTTGAGTTCTGTCCTGAAATTTTTGAAAACAATCTGGGAAGGATGGAAAAAATTCGCCCACATCCTGGGCAGGATTCAGACCGTGATCCTTTTGACGGTCTTTTACTTTCTGATCCTGGGACCTGTGGCGCTGATCTCCCGCTTGTTCGGTAAATCGTTTTTGATCTACCGCGGCGGGAATTCCCACACGTATTGGATCGAGAAACCCGCAAGTACGCGCGGGGAAGAGCAGTATTTTCAGCAATATTAAAATGGCAACGCACATTCTGGGTATCTCCTGTTATTACCACGACGCGGCGGCATGTTTGTTGCGCGACGGCCGTATGGTTGCCGCCGCTTCCGAAGAACGCTTTTCCCGCAAAAAACACGATCCGGAGTTTCCGTCGCAGGCCATTGCCTATTGCCTTGAGGCGGGCGGCATCGGTGTGGAGAATCTGGATTTGGTGGGGTTTTACGACAAACCCATCCTGAAGTTTGAGTGGATTCTCTGCAGTGCCATGGCCACGTTCCCCCGGTCCTATCCGTTTTTTCTGCAATCCATGCCCTCCTGGCTCAAACAAAAGCTCTGGATGCAGGACAACATCGCAAAAGAGCTTTCCTACAAAGGGAAGACGGTTTTTGTGGAACACCACATGGCCCATACCGCCAGCGCGTTTTATCCCTCGGGATTTGACGAGGCGATGGTGTTGACAATCGACGGGGTGGGGGAGTGGGCGACGGCGGCGGCCTCTGTGGGGCGCGGGACAAATCTAACGATCAAAAAAGAAATTCATTTTCCCCATTCGCTGGGGCTTCTCTACAGCGCCTTCACCGCCTATCTGGGATTCCGCGTCAACAGCGGGGAATACAAGGTGATGGGCGCAGCGCCCTATGGCGCTGCCCGCTACGAAGATCAGGTGCGCCAATTGATCGACATCAAGGAAGACGGCAGTTTTCTTTTGGACATGCGGTATTTTTCCTTTGACGCTGGTTCGCGGACCATCAACCGCCGGTTTGAAAAACTTTTTGACGGCCCGCCGCGCGAACCCGAAACACCGCTGACTCAGCGCCACTACGACATTGCCGCCAGCATCCAGAGAGTGACCGAGGACGTGGTCCTAAAAATGGTGCGCCATTGGCATAACCAGACGGGATTGACAAACCTGTGCCTGGCGGGTGGTGTGGCTCTCAACTGCGTGGCCAACGGCAGAATTTTGAGGGAGACCCCCGTCCGGAATATTTTCATCCAGCCCGCGTCCGGCGACGCCGGGGGCAGTTTGGGTGTGGCGTTGTTTGCCCATCATGTCCTGCAAAAGAATAGCGCACGGAATACCATGGAGCATGCCTTTTGGGG
Source organism: uncultured Actinomycetota bacterium (assembly GCA_964526865.1). Taxonomy (GTDB): domain Bacteria; phylum Auribacterota; class Ancaeobacteria; order Ancaeobacterales; family CAZGMX01; genus CAZGMX01. The sequence goes on from CAZGMX010000102.1 coordinate 5,459, forward strand.
GCCGGAATTTTCGGACGAAGAAATTGAGGCGGTGCTGCGCAAAGAACAGATTCCTTTTGAGAGGTTCTCCGAAGTGGATTTGCTGGACCGAACCACAAGATGGATTGCCGAAGGCAGGGTCGTGGGGTGGTTTCAGGGCAGGATGGAATTTGGTCCGCGTGCCCTGGGAAACCGGAGCATTTTGGGGGACGCCCGCAATCCAAAAATGAAAGACATCATCAACGAAAAGATCAAACTGCGCGAGGGGTTCCGGCCTTTTGCCCCTGCCGTGAAGGAGGAAAAGGTCGGCGAATACTTCGAAATGGATTGCCCCAGTCCCTTCATGCTGCTGGTGGCTCCCGTCCGCGCGGAAAAACGCGCGGTGGTGCCGTCCATCACCCATGCCGACGGCAGCGCAAGAGTCCAGACCGTGTCGTCCCGGGAGAATCCCCGCTTTTACGCCCTGATCGGCCGTTTTGAGACGCTGACGGGTGTCCCCATCATCATCAATACGTCCTTCAACGTGCGCGGCGAGCCGATGGTGTGTACACCGCAGGAGGCCCTGCGCTGTTTCCTGAGGACGGACATGGACCACCTGGTGATGGGCAATTTTACCCTGTCCAAGTCCGCGATCGGCCCGCGGGTTCAAGACGATTCCTGGAAGGCGGAACTGGTTTTGGATTGAGCGGCCGGTTGTTTTCAGGTCGGAGAAAATCCTATCCTTCTTGTCGGTTTCTCCGGTGGTTCCAATAGTTTTTTTATTGTTTCAAAGACACTCTGAAACTGCTGGTCGTATTTTTGTTCCATTGCTTCAATTTTTTTTCGTAATTCCACATAAGTTTGCAGCAATTGCCTGAGTTTTATAAACGTCCGCATGATTTGAATGTTCACCTGAATGGCCTTTTCGCTATTGAGAACACTCGAGAGCATGGCTACGCCTTGTTCTGTAAAAATATAGGGGAGATGTCGCCGCCCACCCCAACTTGAGGTCACAATTTGTGACCTCAAGTTGGTGAGCTCTTGTCTGGTGAGACGATCCATGAAATCAGGCGGAAAGCGAGAAGCGTTTCTTCTTACGGCCTGTAGCAGGACTTTTGTATTTACGCCATAAGATCTGCCAGGTCGCTGTCTAACATAACTTTCTTACCTCGGATGAGAAGAATCTTGTTCTCAATGGTTACCTGTAGTCCTGTTTCTTGTTCCATGGGGAGTATTGTCTCCTTCCAGTAACTGCTGAAATCACGACGCCAGCGGCAGGGCGATGAGCTGGGATTCCTTCTTGAGAATCGCGCCGGTCAGTTCCTCCCGCAGTTTCTTGTTTTTCTTGATTTCCTCCACCGCCTGTTCGCGGCCCTGCCCCAGCCGCTCGCTCTGGTAGGCGATCCAGGAACCTTTCTTTTCCAGAATTCCGCGGTCCAGGGCGAGGTCCAGCACGGAACCGGCCTGGGAAATCCCCTCGTTGTAGAGGATGTCGAACTCTGCCTTGCGGAACGGCGCCGCGACCTTGTTTTTGACCACCGTGGCGCGCGTTCGGTTGCCCCGCACGACGTCCTGGGAGTCTTTGATGGAGGTTACGCGGCGGACCTCGATGCGCACGGAGGAATAAAATTTCAGCGCGCGCCCTCCCGGAGTCGTCTCGGGATTTCCAAACATGACGCCGATCTTTTCACGGATCTGATTGATGAAGATGCACGCGGTACAGGAGCGGTGGATGGCGGCCGTCAATTTGCGCATGGCCTGCGACATCAACCGTGCCTGAAGCCCGACGTGTGTGTCACCGATCTGTCCCTCCAGCTCCGCCTTGGGCACCAGGGCCGCCACCGAATCCACGACCACGACGTCGATCGCGTTGCTGCGGATCAGGGTCTCGGCGATCGACAGGGCGTCTTCGCCGCTGTCGGGCTGGCTGATCAGCAGTTCCGAGAGCTGGACGCCCAGTTTTTGAGCGTAGGCGGGATCCAGGGCGTGTTCCGCGTCGATGTAAGCGGCCATTCCGCCCCGGGCCTGGGCCTGCGCCACAATCTGCAGGGCCAGGGTCGTCTTGCCGCAGGACTCCGCTCCGAATATCTCGCTGACCCGCCCCTTGGGGATGCCTTTTACGCCCAGGGCCAGATCGATGGCGAGACAGCCCGTGGGAATGACCTCTATCTCCTGCAGATGAAAGGTGCCGTCCATTGTCATCAGGGATCCTTTGCCGTAGTTTTTTTCGATCGTGCTCATGGCCTCTGCCAGGGCTTTTTTCTTTTCCGGATTCTCTTTTCCCTTGGGCAGGCCGGGATCCTTGATGTCGATGATCTCTTTATTGATGGACGGGGTGGTCATGGCTGTCTCCTTTCTTTCGGCTTTTGAGATATTCGTGTACCAGATAGAACCAGACGGTCTGCATTTGCTCCTGCAGGGGAGCGATGGGACAGACCTGCGTTGTGGATTTTTCTCTGGAGGAATTGCCTGTGGAACTTTTTCCGGCGGACAGGGGGGGCCTGCCGGCCGCATTCAAGGCCGGTGTCTTTCCTGCCGCCGCGGGCAATTTCTCCATGGTCCGCTCGATTTCGGCCATGGCGTCCAACAGTTGATACGCGGGCATCCGACATCCCTTGATGAATGCGGGGGAGTCATCGCAATCCGGATATGCCATTCTGCGATTTCTCAACCGGGATTCCAGAATGCCGGTCTGTGCCGGCAGGACCATGGCCTGCCGGCCCTCGCCGCTATGCGACAGAGAGAGCGCGGTCGGTTTCATCGGCGGTCTCCTTCTTTAGTTTATCGAGGAATTTGATGGAGCCGGCCAGGACCTCTACGCTCTTGTGCTTTTGGCCATTCTTGTCCTGCCAAAGCCGGGACTTCATTTTCCCCTCGACGAGGATCAGGGCTCCTTTCTTGAGATATTGCTGGCAGATTTGGGCCTGTTGTCCCCAGACAACCACCGCATGCCAGTCCGTGACCTCCTTTCTTTGCCCGTCGTCGGTCTTGTAGGACTCATTGGTGGCAAGACTCAGAACTGCGACGGGGGTTCCTTCTTTGGTGTGGCGGACTTCCGGATCACTGCCCAGATTGCCGACCAGGATAACTCGATTGACGCTTTTCATGGTATCCTCCTTTTGTTTTGTTTGTTGTTTGTATTCACTGTATAGAATGTATAATCCCTCAAAAAAATATACCCCTCACGCCAGCAGGGAAAAATAACGGTATTGTTTGCCTCCTTTGCCCGCTGCGGGCTCTTCACTGCGTTTGACAAGACCCAGATTGGCCAGCTTCGTCAGCCGGTTGCTGCTGGCATTGATGGCGATTTTTTGGGCGTTCGCCAAATCCCGGGCCGTGATGTTTCCTTTTTCTACGGCAAACCGCAGGGTCTGCTCCAACTGAGGATGAAGGCGGCCCAGCAGTTTTGCGCGGCCGGAATCGTCCCTGCAGAGCATGGCCTGGTTCTTGAGTTTGAGCATGGCGTCGATGTTTTCGCAGATTTCCGGCCGGCAGTGGGTGAGAAGGAGGCAGAGGCCGGGAAGTTCCCGGCCGATGATCCGTGACGCCAGCCGACCCAGCAATTCATCGGCGCTGGAGAAATCCATGAATTTGATGCCGGAAAAATCCAGAGTGACAAGATTGCCTTGCTCCTGTGTTGCAAGAAACTCAAGGCATTCTTGAAAAATGTCCCGGCCCGTTTCGCGCCCGACCAGCATGCCGTCGCGGCAGGCCAGCTTGAAGGTTGTTATTTTTTCGGATGTCGTATTTTGTGTTCTCATGGTATATACATTCTATACAGTGTATATATTGCAGGAAGGGGTTTTTCTTGTCAATTCTTTTTTAAATTTTTTTTTTGCGCAGGCCGGGACTCCAGATAAATGCTGATCTGTGTGCCGGGAAAGGGATGTGTCTGAAAGGATGTAAACTGCCGGTGGAATTTGATCAGGCCCTGGCCGGAGCGGACCCACAGCTTGCCATGGTACTTTTCGGTGATGGTGCGCACCTGGGTGAGCCCCCAGCCCCGGTTGGCAAAGCGGGACATGGCGGGGTCGAAGGCCCGCCGGATGGCGATCGTGTCGTTGGCAAAGGCCTTGGGAAACCGCTGGGACAAACTGGCCCGGATGCCGATTCCCAAATCGCCCACGGCGATGACGGCAAACCGCGTGCCCTTCTTGGTGGTATAGACCTGCGCCGCCGCCATGCCCCTGTCGCCGCTGTGATCCAAAATATTTTGGGCCGCTTCCGTAAAGGCCCCCAAAAACAGGGACGTGTCCTGCGGGGTG
>CAZGMX010000103.1:0-4419 GCA_964526865.1 uncultured Actinomycetota bacterium
GGCACACAGATTCCACTGGAGAGGGAATCCGTGGATACCGTCGTTGTCAAATGGGCTTTGCACCACATGAGCTATTATGAGCAGCTGGTTCAGGCAAAAAATATGGCATCCATACTGAAACCTGGGGGGTGTGTGATTGTGGTGGAGGCGCTGATGGACAAGGGTGGTGGGATCCTTGATGCCTTTCACAAAGAACTATCCGATCTTGAAATGTGGCCGGAATGTCCCTGGAAGAGGTTCAATATCCAAACCAGCATGGATTTCATGGCCCTCACGATAGAACAGCAGCGACAGGTTCTCGCGCTGGAAGACTTTTTTTGCCACGTCATGTTAAACCGGCGCCACGAAATGCCTATGCCATTCACCTATTTGAGCGTCTCATCCATTCAGGAACTATTCCGGCAAGCCGGCCTGAAAGAGGTTTTGCCGCTCAGACGAGTTTTGGGTCTCCCCCTGATCATTTCCCGCGGGCCGCCGACGGTTCGTCTCGTGTTCCAGAAGCCCATGCAACCTCCTTCTGTAACGTTCAGCCCCGACAATCAGGATGTTCTTGCTTCATTGTAGTTGTTTCCCCGGCGTATTCGGCTCAGGGCATAGAAATCCATCGAACACACTTTTCAAGTGCTCAGATTTTTCTACCACCGCTCCTTCAGTTAGGCTATACTGCTTTCCATACGCGGGGTGGAGCAGTCTGGTAGCTTGCCGGGCTCATAACCCGGAGGTCGGCCGTTCAAATCGGCCCCCCGCAACCATTTGTACTGGGGAAAAAGGTCTTGGGCCCGGATACCAGCCGGCCAAGGCCTTTTTTTTCCGGCTTGTTGAGAAGCAGGTTCCAAACTACAATACAGGGAAAGATGATCCAAATTGGAGACAACGCAGACAAAATGAGGGGAGGAGGGTCGTTCGTTATGAAGAATATAATTGCATATTGTATCCTGGCGTTGATTTGCGTGAGTATGGACGCATTTTTTGCCCCTGTTTTCTCCGGTCCGGGCTGTGATGGGTCCTCCGGTTCCAGTACTACATCCACCTCCAGCACAACGGCTGACACGTCAAACACGTCTGTATCCGCGCAACCCATTTCCACGGGCGCAAACGAACTGGCCAGGCAGACAACGACGCAACCCGCCGGCGTAGCGGGTTCTGCGCTTATCGACATGACTCAAGTTGTAACGCAGGGACAGGGGGAGATTGTTTCCGCCTGTCCACTGCCGGACAAGGTGAGTAATTTCCCCGGGGGATCAGAAGTGAAAAAAGACAACGACGGAGATGGACAATACGACACAAACGAGACAACGCTTGGCAATGGGACTAAAATAACCCAAACAACAGACAAAAATGGAGTGACAACGACAAAAAAAGTCTATCCCGACGGCCGGACATCAACCGAAATAGACGATGGGAAAAGCAGCAGGACAGAAACAACACATCCAAACGGAAAAAAAGAAGTCGTAACCTATGACACGGATGAATCGGGAAAGACCGGCCGGAGAGAGGAGAATACCTACCCGGATGGAACGAAGGAAGTTATCACTGGCGGCGGGATGCTGGACCCCAAAGAACACCGGGAGACGACTTTCCCAGACGGCAGAAAAACAGTTACGGATTCTGAGATTGGGGGAGAATCGACAAGTGTGACCACCTGGCCGGATGGCACGAAAGAAACCACCGTGCGAGTGGCCCCCCCTGACCACATTGTGCGAAAAGAAAAAATATCACCCGACGGGACGAAAGAAAAGTCAACCTCCTACTCGGATGGGTGGTCTTCAGAATCGGAAACTACGTATCCGGACGGAGGCAAGGAAACAAGCAAACGCGTGGGGCACGAGAAAACAACGGTGTACCAAGCACCGGATGGCAGCAAAGTAGTGATGCATAAGGATATCGAAGAGAAAACCATAACAACATATGATCCTGCGGGAAATAAAACCAGCGAGCACAAAGAAAAAGTGCCCCTCAAGATTCCGCATTATTAAAGCGGTACTGATGCCGTCAAAGGGGGGATGCAGCAAGCTCGATTTATTGAGCACAGCCCGATACGCCGGGCACGTACGGGGGGAACCTGAATTTTCTCGATTTAATTTAAGCGAAGTGCGAGTATATAAAGAAAGTCTGGCAAGGGGGAATGGATTTTTTTAGTCACTCTTGCTAGCGGGGTGCCTGCCACTGTTTCGGTGGCGGGCCGCAGGTCCGCCGACGCTTCAGTGGCGGATCGCTAAATCATGACCGATTCTGCAGAAGCAAGAATATAAGATTATTCGGCGGTGTAGCTCAGCTGGTAGAGCGGGGGAATCATAAGCCCTGTGTCCGCGGTTCAAATCCGTGCACCGCCAGGAAACAAGAAGAAAAAATGAGCGAGGGGAAGAAAATCCTCCTCGCTTTTTTTGTGTCAATTTTTTTGCGTTATAGTTTGTTGTTGCGGTCGATGGTGGGGATGCGGGAAATAGGGAAGGGACCAATTCTGCTTCGCGTTTGAAGAGACGAAAATATTCCCTAAGTCCGAAACATTAAGCTTTATCTCAATAAATTCGCCGGCACAAAGAAATCCTTGAGTGACCGGTCCTCCACGTATTCCGGTTCGCCGAAGGCTCGGTGGCGGTAATCCATCCAGAAAAGAAAATCAATCGATATCAGGCAGGCGAAGCCCAAAAGCAAGATCCCCACGCCGCTCAAAAGCAAAACGGTCTTGAGGACGATCACTGCAAGGATGAATTTCAAGCAGGACAGGGGACGGGCGGCGAGCATCTGTGCGGCCGCAACAACCGCCCCTTTCAGCGTGTTGTTCTGCGCGACGGCGGGCAGGGCGATGTAAAAGAGGGCGTTTCCCAGAGCGGCAAAGAGAAAAATCAGGGCAAAAATTCCGGCCCTGGAAGACGCCGGCGGCAGGAAAGCACAGCAGAATCGATAGGCGAGGAAACACCATCCCCACCATGCCAGGAGCGCCAGGGTCCAACCATACATCTTTTTCGTTTCCTGCCCGATGCCCGCCGCGTAATCTTGAAAAGAGCCCTCCCGTTTTGTTGTCAGAGCCCGGCACACGCCCAGCACGCCCGCCAGGCCGATTGGAAAGGTCACTATCGGCAAGAACAGAACCAAGGTGAGGAAATTGCATCGCACCAACAGCCAGAAATGATCGATGCACAGCCACAGTGTGCTGTTCACCAGACGGGGATTGCCGGGGAAACTGCTCAAACCACGTCCTGAAGTTTGGGGTTGGGATTGTATTTTCGGCCGGCCTTGGCGCATGGTTTGCCTTCGAGCAAAACGATGTCGGCGGTGAAGTCCATCTTCTCATGGAAGAGGGAGGAGCCGATTCCCACGGCGTCGAACGGCACACCCAACTGCATGAATTGATGGATGCGTTTTTCGTTGAAGCCGCCGGAGACGACGATCTTGACGTCTGTTGCCCCGATGGCATCCAGGGCGCTTCTCACGTTGCACACCAGTTCCGGGCACACGCCCAGGGAGTATTCGTCGCGGGGGACGACGGACTTGTCCCGGATGTTGATGGAGGTGTCCAGCCGCACGCCCCACAGGCGGCGGCCGAGCGCCCCGGCACACTGAACCGACGTGCCCACACAGTCGTTCTCAAAATCCACCAGCGCGACCAGCTTGACGTCTTTGGGCATGAGTTTTTCGAACGCGACGCATGCCTTGACGGTGTCTCCGCCATAGGCCGCGATCAAGCCGTGCGGAACCGTTCCGATGCCCTCTTCGCCCCACCAGGAGGCGTTGGCGTCGGTGGAAACGCCCAGCGCGCCGCTGATGAAGGCGGCATAGCCGTCTCCCGTCTGCACGGAGTAATGGTCAAAGCGGGCGGGAAAAAAAAGGATTTGCTTGTCTTGAGCCGCGGCGACCACACGCTTGACGGCGGTGGCAACGGCGGACCGCCGGGCGATACAGCCCAAATAGACGGTCTCCAAATGGGCAAACGCCGCGTAGTCGCCTTCGATGGTCATGACGGTTTCGCCCTCCTCGATGGGGGTGCCGTCGAACAGCGCGCGAATTTTAATCACTCCCGCCGGGTCACTGCAGAGTTTGAGCACGGCAACGGCCTCGTCGATCCCGCAGACGACGCCGGACTTTTGGCTCCACACCTGCATGAGGACATGGGGGTGATGGTCGTCCCGGACCAGCACCTCTTTGGTGCGGACAAAATATTTGTCCGAGTACCAGCCGGATTTGATTTTGGTTACGGGCAGGTCGAAAACTTTGGGGTCGATCCGCTTGCCGAATTCCCATTTAGACATGAGCGATATCTCCAAAAAACACAGGGAACGATTGGGGTCGTTCCCTGTCAGACTGCGCTGAAATCATTGTGTGGCTATTCTTTTTCGTTGGCGCCCAGCAGTTCTTCGAAGGGGGTCTTCTTGTTGGTCATGACATCCAGGTAATAATTTTCGGCATTCATATCCGTGA
>CAZGMX010000103.1:4429-6858 GCA_964526865.1 uncultured Actinomycetota bacterium
CGCGTGGAATCCCCCCGTGATCAAGACGGCGATGTTCTGGGCGTCGGTGTCCATCTTGTTGAGGGCGTTCTCCACCAGGATGCTGTCGCGCCTTTTTGCCGTGTCATAAAAGTCTTCCACCACCTGAAAGTTCTGGTCCATGACCGCAAATTTTTCGCGGGAGAGATTCGGGATCCCATAGCTGTTGGCGTACTGCTTGAAAAATTCCAGAAACCGTTCGCTGCCCATTTCGCTCCGGTTCTTGTGGTAATAATCCAGGTCCCGGGTCGAAAGTTTCAGGTCGAAGAGGTCTCCCAAAAACGTGATGTCTTTTGCCACCTTGGCCAGCGACGCCTGCTGCGGCGTGGCGCAAATCTTTTCCTGCAGTGCGTCGGCCAGCTTTTCACATTCCACAAAAAGGGCCGAGGTGTCGATCTGCGAATACAGATTCAAATGATCGATATAGAGGGTGAGGTTCTTGAAGGGCGTCATGTCCGTGCGCGTCTTCGCCGCCAGGTCTTTTAAGAAGGTGTAGAAGTCGTCCGCGCCGATCTTGCCCATGCGGAAGGAAAGGCTTTTCACCACCAATTCAGAGACCTGTTTCTTGCTGAGATTTTTTTCCAGCTTGCCGATGAAGGCGGTTCGCTCGGTGTCCACGGCCTTGAAATCGATTTTTGCCTCCATCTTTTGGGCCTGCTGCTGGCGGACAAAATTGGGATATTCTGTGACGCTCAGTCCGGTCTTGGCGCTGGTCTTCCCCAAATATTCCGTGAATGCCGAAAAGGAGAGCTTGTTGTTCCGGTAATCGGTCAGCATCTTGTCCATTTCTTTTAACTCGGGGGTGTAGAGGTTGGTCTTCAAGAGTTCGGTGTAGCCCCTGAGCTCGCCGATGGCTTTTTGGATGGTGTCTTTGAGTTCCACGGACTTGAGGAAGGCATCGTAATTGAGTTTGTACATTTTTTCATCCTCGATGCCGAAAATCGTGAACTTGAGGTCGGAGGTGATCGAGAGAAATTCCGGTCCGGTGATCCGGCCCTTCTTCATAAAGTAATTGGCGACTTCCGTCTTGATGTCTTTGTCGGGAAACTGGGCAAACGGCGTGGTGTCGATGATTCCGGAGGAACCCTCTACCGCCACCAGCTTGACGCCGTAATTGGAGACGAGGTCCTGCAGAATTTTTGAGTTGTTTTGCTGGGCCTCATAATTGCAGTGGGCGTCCTGGATGAAGACGACCGTCTTGTTGTTCTTGCCTTTGTGGGCTTCCTTGATTGTCCCGTAGGTGTCCGGCACGTGCCATTTTTCCACTTCGAACGTCCGGGGCGCAGACAGTGCCGGGGCGGCCGCGGAGGCCGTCTCGGTTTTTGCCGCGTTTTTAGAAGTGTCCGGAGGCGGAGTCTGCGGCTTCTCATCTGCCGCAACGGCCCACCAGCCGGCGAATACACCAACGCACAAACCCAACACAATACCTTGCAGAAACTTTTGCATGATTGCACCCCCACACAACTTGATTAAATTAACTTGGGCGACAGTATACCTGTAACGAAGTCCATTTTCAAGGGGCCGAATGTTTTTTTCACCTTTTGATTTTTTGGGCTTGGCAAAGGCGAAAGCGGAGACGTAAAATCATTTTGTGGGATGGCGAGGGATCGAATTTGGAAAATCCTTTTATTCTGCGGAGAAAACTCTAGGAGCCTGTCCCGGCGGCATGGATTTGCGAGGCAAATCAGCCGGGCTCGCAGTGACGGGAATCCAGACATAAAACAGCAAGGGGGATCATATGAGCGGCTTTTTTGGCGTCGTCGCGAAGGGGGATTGTTCTGAAATCCTGTTGTACGGCACGGATTATCATTCGCATTTGGGAACCGAATATGGCGGTATCGCCATTCTGGGTGAGACGTTTCAGCGGCAGATCCACAACATCAGCCACAGCCAGTTCAAGTCCAAATTTTTTGAAGACGCCAAGTGCATGACGGGCAAGAAGGGCATCGGCATCATCAGCGACAGCAATGAGCAGCCGATCTATCAGGATTCCCGCTTTGGTCCTTTTTGCCTGGTGACAAACGGCCTGATAGAGAACAAGGAGCAGATCGCGCAGAGGTTGATGTCCCAGGGGGTCTCGTTCAGTGAAATGAGCGCGGGCGGAATCAATGTCACGGAGCTGATCGCAAAATTGATTGTCCAGGGCCGCGATATCATCGACGGCATTGAGAAAATGTTCGATGCGATCGAGGGATCGTGCTCCCTGCTTTTGCTCCACCGGGACGGCATTTATGCCGCGAGGGACAGGCTGGGATACACCCCGCTGGTGGTTGGCGTGCGCGAGGACGCGTGGGCCGTGACGTCGGAGACCAGCGCCTTCCACAACAACCGGTTCAAGATTTTCAAGTATCTTCAGCCCGGAGAAATCGTGCGGATGAATGACGACGGCATTGTGCAGCAGCGCGCAGGGG
>CAZGMX010000103.1:6868-9624 GCA_964526865.1 uncultured Actinomycetota bacterium
CTACACGGGATTTCCCGCCTCGGATTATGAGGGCATCAATACGGAAATCGTCCGGGAACGCGCCGGCCGGTCCCTTGCCCGCCGCGACGCCGACATCGAGGTGGATGTGGTTTCCGGCATACCGGATTCCGGGACCGCGCACGCGCTGGGCTATGCCATGGAATCGGGCAAGCCGTACCGCCGGCCCCTGGTGAAATACACTCCGGGATACGGCCGGAGTTATATCCCTCCCGACCAGTCAAAGCGCGACCGGATTGCCACGATGAAACTGATCGCCATCAAGGAGATTATCCAGAACAACCGGATCGTGGTGTGCGAGGACTCCATCATTCGGGGGACGCAGTTGAAAAACTTTACGATCAACAAGTTGTGGGAATGCGGGGCCCGGGAAATCCACGTCCGGCCCGCGTGCCCGCCGTTGATGTATCCGTGCAAATTCTGCCTGTCCACGCGCAGTATCTATGAGCTGGCCGCGCGCAAGGCGATACGAAGCATGGAGGGGCACGACGTGGAGGACGTCTCGGAATATGTCGATGCCTCTTCTGAGAAGTATCAAAAGATGGTGGAGTGGATCACCAAAGATTTGGGCGCCACCACAATTCGCTACCAGACGCTGGAAGACATGGTGGCCGCGATTGGTTTGCCCGCGGACAAGTTATGCCTATACTGCTGGACCGGCAAGTGCCCCAAAGCGCCTGTCTGCGAGAAAAAGGAGGAGGCAAAAAGAGTCGTGGTCAAGTCCCGGTCTACGCCGGTGTCGGTATAGAGAAAAAGGCTGACATCCTTTCACTCTGTCAATGCCCCCCTTGGCGGGATCATATCCACGCTCGCCTGGGGGGTGTTCTTTTCGCCCCCTCCCTTGACAAATCTGTAAATTCAAGGTAAAATACGGCATGACCGTCAGATGCACGAGAAATGGCGTGCGTGTGATGAGTGTTTGTTCTTTCAGCGGCTCTCGTTGAATGTGTGAATGAATTTGCTTCACCTTCTCAAAGGGCGAAGAAAGGCGCTTGCCAAGCGGAGGCACAGGGTGAGGAAAGAGAAAAAAGGTGACAAAAAGATGAAGAAGAGGGCGCTTTGCATATTGCTGGCGCTTGCGCTGGTGTGCCCGCGGGGGGGGTGGGCCGGCCAGGATGCCCTCGCTCCGGAGTCCTTGTTTGTCGCAGGTCGTGCGCCAGGGCCGGAGCAGGCGACGCCACGCGTGGAGTTTCTGTGCAACGGCAAAATGCGGACGATTGCTGACAAAAAAGTTCACGCATTGATTCGCCAGGGCCACCATCCCTTTTTGGCGGCTGTTTTGGTAAATAAACAAATTGAATCCGCCCAAAAGGCGGCCATCGTTTTGTCCCGGGCATTAGACAATACCGCCTATCTGTATGCGGTTTCGTTTTCCTGTCGCACACTCCGTCAGGCCGCAGAATTTTTCGACCTGCCGGAAAACGTTTTCGCGCAATTGCTGGGCATCCCCTTGGACGATGATCACTTGCGAAGGGTTCGGCGTGCGGTTTATGAGGTGATGATATTGAATCCGCGCAAGCAGTTCGTTGACACGGCCAATCCATCGGATGCCACGGTCAACCAATTTCTCAACGCCCAAATTGCCGGCGTGGATGCGCTGGTTTACCACTTTTTTACACAGCGTGCGGAAAAAATGACGGCCGATACAGGCAAAAGCCGGGAGGAGATCGTCCAGGAACTGGTCCGGGCGCTGCCGGATCTCATCTATTGCGTCAAATTTGCTCCGGAGTTGTATCAGTATTTCACCGCGCTGCAAGGCAAATGGCAAATCCCCGTGGAGGAAGTGTTGGAAGCGTACAGGGCATCACTTTCCCCCAGTGAGCGGCGTTTCTCCCAGGCAGTGGAAGCGCAGGGCGCCTGTACCATGGCGCGCATTGTGGAGATGGCACTCTATGATGCGAAGGATGGATATTATATGCGGCGACGCATGGCCCCGCTCATTGGGAGGGAAAAAGAACACGGCGAATTTGTCACCATGCCTCATGAGTTCCGTGAGTTCGGCGTTGGGGTTACGCTGGCGATATTTCGACAATGGCAGACGCTTGGCCGTCCCCGGACGTTTGAAATCGTGGAAATGGGGGCCGGGGAGGGGCACCTGGCAAAAAGCGTCCTGGAATCAATTCGGGAGAACGCCCGTTCGTTGGGAGGGGAATGGAAAGACTTTGCCGGTTCCGTTCGCTACAAGGTCGTAGAAATCAGCAAAGAGCGGATTCGTAATCAACAGAAGATGTTGAAGGAATTTCAATCGGACATTACGTGGGTGCACCAAAGCGTTTCTGCGCTGAGCAAGTCGTTTGGACCCCAAAGCGTATGCGGAGTTTTTCTCAGCAATGAGTTACCGGACGCATTTCCCGTGCACAAGGTGAAATGTATCGATGGGCAGTTGAAGGAAATAGTCGCAGTTTCAAAAGACGGCATTTTTTCGGAACGCGCCACGGAACCTTCTACTCCGTTATTGGAGGGACACTTGAAGCGCCGCGGCGTCCAGCTTGTGGAAGGGGAGGAGCGGACGATCAACCTCATGGCGGATCAATGGTTTCAGGATATGGCACAAGCGCTCTCCAAAGGCACCATCATGATCTTGGACTATGGCGCCAGCACGGAAGGCAATCGGGCCATGCGGGATGTTGTCTCGCCGTTTTTGGTGGGTGGCCGCGTGATGCGAGAGCGCCGGGATTCCTATAACGGGGGTTATCTGATGCCGTACAACGACGCGGTGCGTGCGGCAGCGGAAAAAA
>CAZGMX010000104.1:0-7207 GCA_964526865.1 uncultured Actinomycetota bacterium
CCCCGGGGTCGGTCTTGGCAAAGGCGGAATAGATATGGGCAGCCCCGGTCTGGCGCGAGGCCTCTGCAAGAGCACGTTCCCCTGAACCCGGGGAATTTTTACAGCGTCTCCAAGGAAACCTGCGAGCGGCTGGCGGCCTGTTACGCCGCGAATTTTGGCCTTCGGATCATCATTCTGAGGCCGTTCAACCATATCGGTCCGGGGCAGGCCACGTCGTTTGTCTGCGCCAGCCTGGCGCGTCAGATTGCCCGGATTGAAGCGGGGCGCATCCGGGAACCGGTACTCCATGTGGGAAATCTGGACCGCCGACGGGATTTCACGGACGTGCGGGATATCGCGCGGGCCTATGTGCTGGCCGTGACCCGGTGTGCCGACGGCCAGCCTTACAATATCTGCTCGGGACATGCGGTGTCCATTCAAGATATCCTCCGGCGCTTGCTGGTGTTGGCGGGTTTGGACGGGCGTGTTAAGATTGTTCCATCCTGTAAGCGCTGCGTCGATCCCGAGGTGTTTTATGGAAGCGCCGGCAGATTTCACAGAGAGACAGGATGGGTTCCGGAAATTCCCTTGGAAAAGACGCTGCGAGATACGTTGGATTATGGGGGGGAACAGGTACTAGGGGGGGTGACACATGCCACTGTTTAAAGCCTATGACGTGCGGGGAGTTGTGCCGGAGGAACTCAATGAAGAGTTGGTGTATTGGATCGGCCGCGCGGCGGCCGAATACCTGGGGGCCGGGCGTCTGCTCGTTGGACGGGACATGAGGCTCTCGTCCGGGCCTTTATCCAAGGCCCTGTGCAGGGGGATCACCGATGCCGGCACCGATGTGATTTGGATCGGTCAATGCACCACGCCCATGTGCTATTTTGGCGTGGGGCATTATGGCTATCACGGCGGGATCATGGTGACGGCCTCCCACAATCCGGCTAAGTACAACGGTCTGAAGTTCTGCAGGGAAAACGCGATTCCGATTGGGGAAGACAGCGGTTTGAAGGACATCGAAAAACGGTTCAACGAATTGCGCGCGCAGGCGGCCGTGTCATGCGCGTGTGCCGGCGGGAAATGCGGCGCGAAAAAGACGCGCAAGGGCCGGATCATCCGCAAGGAGATATTGAAGGAGTATGTGAAGCATATTTTGTCGTTTGCGCAGGACATCAAGCCTTTTCGCATCGCGATGGACGGCGGCAATGGAATGACGGGGAAATTTTTGCCGGTTCTCATCAAGAAACTGCCGTTGAAAGTGACCCGGATGTATTTCAAGCCCGACGGATCGTTTCCCCACCACGAGGCGGATCCCCTGAAAGACGAAAATCTGGTGGATCTGCAGGCCGAGGTCCGTTCTGGGAAATACGATCTGGGGATCGCTTTTGACGGCGACGGCGACCGCGTGGCGTTTGTGGACGAGATGGGCCGCCGGGTGCCCAACGATTTGCTGAGCGGGTTGATCGCGCGCGAGATTTTGAGCGTGAAGCCCGCGCCGGTGGTGTATGATCTGCGTTCCAGCTGGGTGGTCAAGGAGGAAATCCTCAAATACGGCGGGACCCCGCTGGAATCGCGGGTGGGGCATTCTTTCATCAAGGCCCTCATGCGCAAGAAAGACGCCGTGTTCGGCGGAGAAGTTTCCGGCCATTACTATTACAAGGACAATTATTTCGCGGATTCCGCGGACATCACGTGGATCAAAATCCTCAATCTGCTGAGCCGGGAGAAACGGACTCTTTCGCAGGTGGTTGCCCCGCTGAGGCGTTATTTTTCCACGGGGGAAATCAACTTTCATGTTCAGGACAAGGATGCCATGATGCGCCGGCTCAAGGATTATTTTAAGGACGGGACGATTTCTGAGCTGGACGGTGTCAGCGTCCATTACCCAGATTGGTGGTTCAATGTGCGGGCCTCCAACACGGAACCGGTTTTGCGGCTGAATCTGGAGGCCAAGACGCAGGCCCGGATGGAAGAAAAAAAGGCCGAGCTGGAGAAAATGTTGTCCTCATGAAAAAGCGCAAGGCTGTCGGGGAATCGGGTTCAGAGACTTCTGTACTGTCCGTATCCAATGAGTCGCCAAGTATACGGGATTTCGGCGTGGTCTTTGTCACGTGTGCCTCGGTGGAAGAGGGACGCAAACTGGCCCGAGGGATGGTGGAGAATCGCTTGGCCGCCTGTGTGAACATGGTCCAGGGTGTGGAATCTTTTTTTTGGTGGGAAGGAAAGGTGGACCACGGCCAGGAGGTGCTGCTGATCATCAAAACCCGGCGGGGCCGGTTTGAGGCCCTCCGGCGGTACGTTGCGGAACACCACAGTTATCAGGTTCCGGAAGTGATAATGATCGCGCTGGAAAAAGGGCATCCGCCGTATGTTCAGTGGATGGTGGATTCTCTGCGCGGGTAGACAATCGTCATCGCGAGTCCACCGACGCTTTAGTGGTGGACGTGGCGATCCCGTTGTAACAACGAGATTGCCGCGTCGTCCCGGCTTGAAACTTGCCGGGACTCCTCGCAATGACGCATTGCAACAAAGTAAAGGAGGTGAGAGACGTGTCGGTGCATCCTAGTTTAAAAAGTTCAGGGGGAGGGTTGAAAGTCAAGCGGTCCGTCATGAAGCGCTATCAGCGGATCGATGAATTGAAAAAGCAGGGACGCTGGAAGGCGGGAGATAAGGTATACGGTTTGCCAAAAACAAAACCAGTGGATTAACAAAAGGCCGCAAAAAAAATCTATATAACGGCTTTTTTTGAGCAGTCCGTACATGATGACCAGATGAAATGTGTCCGCAGACAGCCGGAAGGATTCACCCTGCTGGAGCTTCTTGTCTCCGTTGCCCTTCTGGCGTTTTTGGTGCTGGTACTTGCCATGGTTTTTTCCCAAGGGATCAAAGCCCTCCAGGTGGGATACAACAGGGCAGACATGTATGCCAGCGTGCGCACCGCGCTGGACCAGATGATGCGGGAAATTCCAACCGCGATTTGCGACGGGACCAGCAGCTATCCTTTCATTGGCTATGCCGCCAGCAACTCTGCCAAGCTCCGGGGCGCCGATAGTGTCGGGCCGGAGCTCTATTTTGTCGGGCAGATCGCAGGAGCCGGGATTGGGAACATTGCGGAAGTCGGCTATTGGCTGCGGCGCACCAGCGCCGCGGATATGCCGCCGCGCGAACTCATGCGTTTTTACGTGGTGGACACCGTCGGCTCCAACCCCAACCCCGATTTTGAACTCTATACCGCACCCCTTTTTATTCCCAATTTCCAAACGGGAACCTCCGACCTCCTGGCCCAGAACGTGGTACAATTGGATTTTCTCTACTATTATCAGTCCACTCAAAGTGCCAACGACCCTGCCTGGAACACCGCGAACAACTGGGATTCCCGCGTGAACAACGTGGTCAATTTGGATGCCGACGGAAACGACAAGAATCCGGACGGCCTGCCCAACGCGGTGGGCGTCCGCGTCAGCGTGAGAGACAAACTGCAGAAGGAGACGCCGCGGGATTTCAGCACGTTCATCGTTTTGGAGAATTAAAAATGTGCCGAAACAATGACTCCGACAGGCTCCCAGGCCAGGCAGGGGCTGCGCTGCTCGTGACGTTGGGGGTGTTGACGCTGCTGTTGAGTTTTGGAAGCGCGTTTGTCTTCAACATGATCAGCGAAAACCACCAGACGGAAGAATTCATCCGGGGTCTTCAGGCAAGGCTCTCTGCCCAGGCCGGACTGGAGAGGGCCATCGCTGAACTTCGCCTGCATGCCCGGAAAGAGTTTGTTTCTCATTCCGGTCAGCCGTGGTATTGGAACGGTGCGGCCCAGCCCTCCTACCAGCGTCGAGAATTGGATGATGCGGACGGGGAGTGGAAGACCTATCCGGATTCGGGCCGGTTGGATTCCGGCGCCAGATACACGCTGAAGATCAGCGATGCCTCCAGCCGTATCCACCTCAACGACGACAATCCCCGCCTGAGCGACATGCTGGAGAATCTTCCGCGCCTCGGCGCCGCGTTGTCGAAAAAAATCATACAGGCCAGGACCGGGGACGGTTTGCCGGGCGCGTGGCTGCCCCATGGGCGCTACGTTATCAAAGAGCAATTGAAACTCGTGAAGGGGATAGGGGAGGACACGTTTGACGCGGTCAAAAATTGTGTCACGGTGGAGGCCTATCAGGATTCCAACACCATGGATCTGGCCATAGCGGGGAGTGCCCAGCCGTATGTCGATGCCGTCCGCAGCCCCATCGGCGTGAACACGGCCAGCCGCGAGGTGTTGGCGGCGGTGTTGGAACCGGTCCTGAGCAGTCTGCAAGAGGCCGGACAGGTTGCGGACGATTTGATGGGATGGACGGGGGCCGGCGGCGGGACCGGGCGGATGGAAGCGTGGCAGGACTATGAGGCGTGGAGGGGCTGTGTCGCGGACCGGATCGTGTCGATTTCCGCCGCGGAGGATAAGAATCTGAGGGACAATTTTAATCCCAACCGGAAACACGCCTGGAAAAAGACCTCCGCGGCCACCAAGAGTCAAAAGTTTTCCACCGAATTTTGTTTTCATTCCGGCGGAGTCTACGAGGTCGAGTCGACGGGGGAGGTACTGGACACGGGAGGCCGGCCGGCGGCGAGTGCGACGGTCTCGTGTACGGTCCGCATTTTCAATCTTGTTAATTTTACCAAGAGAGAGCAGTTTCGCGGCGAGGACGCCAACGGCAATTTTACGATGGATCCGGGCGAAGATTCCAATGGCAATGGTGTATTGGATCAAGCCGAATTCCGAAACGTGACGTGGGCCGACGATTGTCCCGTGAATTCCTCCGATGAGACGGACCTGGGATATGTCCGTGATTACGGCAGGGTGAATGACGCGCTCAAACTGGGATTCTGGGATGATTTTGAGGACGGGGTGTTTTCCCGGGCGGTTTGGCAGAATCTCAAGGCGGCCAACGGCTCTTCGTTTGCCATAGAAAACAGCGACACCCAAAATCTCTTCTGGGAGAAGGACGGCGACAACGAACTGCACCATGCCACCACGCTGTAACAGGGAGCCGACGGATATCCTCAGAGCTGTTTTGGAAGCGTGGAATTGGGGCTGCCGGGCTGGCGCAGCCATGCCGGCGGCGCTTCCGTGCCGCATTCCGCGTGGTTGTTTGACCATGCGTATCTCCGGGCCGACGTGGCGGAGGACGTTGTGATGTTGGCCGGCAATGTGGATGCGGGTTGCGACGATGTCGCGTGGCTGGGGTTTAGGGCGGCCGGTTCCAGGATGGCTTCGGTGCACGCACGCTACGAAGGAGTCCATCATTGGGAAAAATCTCCTGATGATTTTTCTGGGTCCACCATCTATCAAAATCCGCTGGGCGATGATTCCATGTGGGAGGCAGATACCCATGGAAATCCGCTGAACAAGGCCAGGCAGACCGCGGGATACGGTCTTTCCGTCATCCTGGAGGACGATGCCGGTTCCATTCCGCGGCCTTTGCAGGAGGGGCGTGTTGTGGAAACGGACCATGCGACCTACAAAGAATCCACAATCAAAATGCCTCTGAGGGTTGTTTTTGAACTGAGCGGCAGCCCGTCTCCGGGGAAAATGAATCCGTCGGACGACCCTGGGAATAGTGCTGTTTATGGAGACGGCCAGGGGATGGATCGTGCCACAGGGGAAAGCCGTTTGAAATATGTCCTGGGAAAAGAATTGTCCAATCCGTATCGTTTT
This sequence comes from uncultured Actinomycetota bacterium, assembly GCA_964526865.1. GTDB lineage: Bacteria > Auribacterota > Ancaeobacteria > Ancaeobacterales > CAZGMX01 > CAZGMX01. Next base: position 5,681 of record CAZGMX010000104.1, read on the forward strand.
TATTCGCGCCGGACGTATCATCTTTGCACCGTCAATCGCGTCTCGAACACCGGGGCCTGCGTGCCCGGAGTCCGGCTGAAATTGAGCCAGGATAGATCCGGAGGAAATGTGGAGACGAATGTCTTTCCCGGCCCGGCCGACAAGGGCTTTTACTATGATGCGGCGGGAAATCAAGTGGAATATTTTTTTGGATCGGAGATCAATACGGACATCAGCCCGGAGGGGACCATCCGGCTCCAAAATCACGGCTCTTTTCCCTCCTGGGACAACATCCGCGTGATCGTTCCGGCAGGAGAGTATCAAACTCCCGTGATCGACGCGGGGACCAGCAATGTTTTGTGGGGGACCATTGCATGGACCCTCACGATTCCCGCGACCGCGGATCCAGTCAAAGAGAGGATCGCCTTCGAGCCAAAAACCTTTGCAGCCCGCGACCAGGCCGGCCAACACGGCCTGGATGACTGGAGTACGGACGGCTATTATTTTGTGCAGGGTGGATATCTGGATGGCAACAAGGTCGGCGCTGGTTTCCCGGCCGGATATCGCAAAGGCAGAATCAAGACCAGTGGTTCGCCGGTTGTCGAGTCCTATGACGGCATGAATGGCGCGGGACAACCAACCTGCACCCCCGCCGGCGCGCGGCACGGCCAGCGGTATCTTTTGTTGAAGGCGTGGTTGACCAGTGAGCGTACGGCGGCATACTATAATCCAAGTGCATTGGTTCGGGATCCCATGCAGGATCCGGATTGGGGGGATGACGCGCAGTGGTTGAAGGAGACCCCCGTGCTGGAGGATGTGACGGTGACGTATCTTCCCCCCGTGCGTGTGAGCGCCTATCATGAAAGTGTGAACCCGTGAACGGGACCAGAAATTCCAAGGAGTCCGGTGTTGCGCTGATTTTTGCCATGGGGGTGTTGACGCTCCTGCTGGTTTTAGGCGTGACCTTCGTCCTCAACATGACCGTCCAAAACAGGATGGCGAACGATTGGGAAGGACAGTGTGTCGCGGAACAGGCTGCATTGGGGGGCATCGAGCGGGCCATCGCAGAACTCAAGAAGGAGATGTGTCCTTATGCCTATGCGGCTGTGTCACAAAAATGGTATTACGGGGGTGTGAACAGCCCGTCCTATCGTGTCAGCGGTCAGTCGTATTCTGGCACGCTGGGGACTGCCCCCATCCGCTCGCGCTATGCGCTAAAAATTTGGGACGTCACAAGCCGCATCAACATCAACGATTCAAATGCCAATCTGCAAGTTCTGTTGGAGGGACTGCCGTATCTTGGCGATCTCGTGGACGGACAGACGCGCTCGTACTGGATTTTGGATTTACGCTCGCGCCTGCCGGGTCAGAAATTTTGCAGCAAAAGTCAGCTCCTGCAGGCAAAGGGAGTGACGCAGAGTGTCTATAATGCCGTAACGGATTATTTGTGCACGCAGTCCTGGCAGGACCCCGGCACGCAGGGGCCTACCGGACTGGTAGTGCCACGGTGCCCCATCAATATCAATACGGCCTGCCGGGAGGTCTTGA
>CAZGMX010000104.1:7217-9610 GCA_964526865.1 uncultured Actinomycetota bacterium
TGGCGGACAAAATCCTGACGACACAGTCGATTACCGGCGGGCAGTTTGACAGTTGGCAGAAATACAACACGTTTGTCGATGGCTTGAGTCTGCCCGGACTGACCCAGAACGAAATAGAGAATCTCAAAGACAACGCCAATCCCAACCGCCGCAACACCTGGGACCGGAGCGATATGATCAACCCCGTGCGGTCAAAACCCTCCACGGAGTTTTGTTTCCATTCCGGGGGAATGTATGAGGTGGAGTCCAGGGGCGAGGCCCTGGACCGGCGCGGCGGGGGTGTGCAGGCGGCGGCGACGATGACGGCGCTTCTGAAGATCAACAAAATCTTTAGCGTCACCCGCAAGCAGGATTTTGCCCAGAGTCCCGAGTGGTACCGCGTCACCTGGCTGGACAGCTGTCCCGTCGATTCCGCAGACGATTCAAACAGCGGCGGTTTTGCCGCCAACTACAAAAAGATCAACGATTCTCTCAAGGCCGGCTATTGGGACAATTTTGACGAAGATGCCGCATACACACAGCAGATGATTCAAAAAGTGGGCGGCGGGAGCGGCGCGACCTATGTGCTGGAAGATGTTGATGGCGACGGCGACAATGAGCTGCATCACAAAAACACGACGCCGGCGGACAAGGCCAGCGATTATGGAGATTTTGAGATCACATACAAGCCGTTGGGACAGGCGGTGGATTCGTGGGAATTTTGCAGTTTTTATATGAAGGCAACCAACCGGGACGATTCGGCGCGATGGGCAGACCCGCTGACGGGCGGCGCGGCCGACGTGGGCAGAATCCGGTTCCGACAGTCGGGGGGTGCCTACAGCCAGATGTATGCCCGCAACAACGGCCTGCTGTATGTCAAGAACGATCCGGCGCTGCCGGGTATCACGGGGCCATGGACCCAGGCCATGGTGTTTGAAGTTTCTCCCGCGGGGAGCGATTTGTGGGTCGGCGGCACCACGCCCAACGATGAGCGGTTCTCGGGCGGTCTGTTGTTGAAGGAAGTGGACGGCACAAATTTTGCCCAGCCTTTCCACAACACGGTTCTTCCGGATGCGGTGCCTTCGGGAGGATTGGGCGGGTGCGGGCTTCATGTGCCCGAGCACATCAAATATTATCTAAAAATTCCGCAGGGTGCCGTGATCGCGGACGTGAGCAGCGGCGGACCGGACGGAAGAAATCCGCCCAGCTTTTTGTTTTCCTACACCTACAAATACGAGAAATGGTACAGGCTGTTTATGTTTCACCGGAGTGAATCGGTCGATTTTGACACGGAGGGCGTGAGCATGAAGATCATCGACTCCTCCGGCATGACCTCTTTTCCCGGCACATCCTACGGAGGGGAAATCAACACGTGGATGAACAAGAGGGGCTTGACGGGTTTTAAGAACAGTGCAAATATGGCCGCGTGGGACGATGTGCGCATCATCAGCCGCTGGGGGGATTACAAAGGCGTTGTCCTGGACGGCGGTCCCGGAAACATCAAATGGGGGGCGATCAGTTGGACGGTTACGATTCCGGACAGCGCCAGTTCTGTCACAGAGTGGGTTACGATGGATGCCAAGATGAGCTCCACCCCCGCCATGACGGATGTGGTGATGTGGACTTTTGGGATGCCGGACAACTGGGTCAATTGGGTGTTTTGGGGTCAGGAGCCGTTTTGCCCGCAGGGTCTGTTTGTTTCGTCCGAAGGGGAAAGACTGGGCAGGGAGCCCAATTACGCCCTGCGCTACCTCCAGTTCAGGGCCTATGTCGGCAGCAGGCGGCTGGACACGGATCCAATGTATTGCAGGGAGACGCCGGTTTTGGAGGACGTGACCATCACGTGTTTTCCGCCGGTGAGGGCGTCCTCCATGCGGCGGGTCAGTTCTTGAGGACGCGATGAAAACACCGTATGGCAAAATTCTTCTCGTCGTTGTTGCCCTGGCAGGGCTTTCGATCCTGTTCTGGCTGGACTCTGTTCTGGAAAGCAGTTTTCAGTCGGATTTGAGAAAGGGCCGGGATTTGGCGTGCCAGCAGTTCAAACAGACGATCGAAGACTTCTTTTCCGTTCGCTTCGGGGCCCTGCTGGCGCTCAAGTCGTTCTATGAGTCGTCCGACGACATCCGTCCCGACCAGTTTCAGGCGTTCTGTTCCCGCCTGTGGAAAGAAATTCCAAACTACCGCGCCATCGCGTTTGTGGACAACAATTTTTTTATCAGTGAGATATTTCCCCGCAAGGGCAACGAGAAACTGGTTGGATTGAGCATGAAGGAACCGGCTGCGATCAACGGGCCTTTCCGGCAGGCCATCCGGGAACAACGACTGACGATCGGTTCGGCGGTCAATCTGCGCAACGTCGGGATCGGTCTGTTGGCCAACCTCCCCGTACTCCGACAGGCTCGCCCAGCAGGAGT
>CAZGMX010000105.1:0-4482 GCA_964526865.1 uncultured Actinomycetota bacterium
AAACATTATATATTAATAAAATATTTTTCCATTGCCTCATCAAGAGAGATTTTTAATTTGCCGTCGTAACAAATTTCAGGATTGTCTTTTACTTCGCCGATTATCATCGCTGGAATTTCTTCCTTTTCTGCGGCGGATATTACAGCTCTTGAGCCGCCGCGGGGTTGTGTCCTCCACAAAAGGACAGGGCGGAGGTTTTTCCATGGTGGTCAACCCCAAACATCTTTCGCTCTTGGATCTCATGGAATATTTTCAGGGTCCTTTTTCCCTAAACCAATGCCGCTTCAAAAAAAACAATTGCCCCAACAAAGCACACTGCGGCCTGCGGCGGCGGCTGGTGTCCCTGGAAAACGACGTGGCCAGGAAACTCCGGTCTATTGCTCTGAGCCATCTGATGGAATGAGGAGGACTACGCAATGGCAATAAGAAAGATCATCACAATCGACGGGCGCCAGTGCAACGGCTGCGGCCTATGCCTCCCCCACTGTCCCGAAGGGGCCATCCAGATGATCGACGGAAAAGCCAGACTCATCAGCGATCTTTTCTGCGACGGTCTGGGCGCGTGCCTGGGACATTGCCCGCAGGGTGCCATCACCATCGAGGAACGAGAGGCCAAACCCTACGACGAGAACAAGACCATGGAAAATATTGTCCCCCAGGGCACCGGCGTGATCCGGGCACATCTGGGACATCTCCGGGCGCACGGCCAGGAGAAATATCTCCGTGAGGCCGTGGATTTTTTGCGCCGCCGCGGCATCGAGATTCCCGCCGAACATCCCGCCAGCCACACGCATCACGGCGGCTGCCCGGGCATGAAATCCATGGATTTCAGACACGAGAAGCAGGACACGGTTACGCCCAGCACTACCGTGCAGAAATCGGAATTGCGGCAGTGGCCCGTACAGCTGCAGCTGTTGAATCCACGGGCCCCGTATTTTGACAACGCGGATTTGGTGATCGCCGCAGACTGCGTGCCTTTCGCTTTCTCCGCTTTTCACCCGCGGTTCTTGAGAGGAAAAATTCTGGTCATTTTTTGCCCGAAACTGGACCAGAATTTGGACGGCTATGCGGAGAAACTGACGGCCATTTTTACATTCAACACCATCCGTTCCATCTCAGTCGTTCACATGGAAGTCCCCTGCTGTTTTGGAATGGTCCAAATCGTGGAAGAAGCACTGAAGAATTCCGAAAAAAACATCGTCGTCAAGGAATACACCGTCTCCCTTCGGGGAGAAATCGTGTAGGACATATAAAGGAGGATTGCATGAACACCATGTTTTGCAGGCAGTGTGAACAAACGGCAAAAGGCACGGGGTGCAACTATCTTGGAATCTGCGGAAAGACTCCGGATGTCGCCTGCCTGCAGGATCTCTTGATCGATATCCTGACGGCAATCGGCGCATACGGAAAAGCAGCGCGGGATTTGGGCGTCAAAGACCGCGAAACGGACCGTTTTGTCATGGAAGGACTGTTTTCCACCGTCACAAATGTGGACTTTGATCCGGAGAGACTGCGCGAGATCATCGTCAAGGCCTAGTAGGTGAAATACACCATCAAAAACCTCATGTTTAATGCCGGCGGGAAGGATTCCGAACAGTGTCCCTGCTTTTGTGTGTCTCCGGCGCAAGCCAGCACACTGCCTGAGATGATCGAGGCGGGCAAGAAAGCCGGAATTCTGGCCAATCCCGGCCTCAACGAAGACATCCGGAGCCTGCGGGAGCTCCTGCTCTACGGACTCAAGGGCATGGCGGCCTATGCGGATCACGCGGCAATTCTCGGAAGCGAAGACGAAGAGGTCAGCGCATTCTTCTACAAAGCCCTGGCGGCGTTGAAAGACAATGCGCTCAACGCGGACGATCTGGTCGCCCTCAACATGGAACTCGGCCAGGTCAATCTGAAGTGTCTGGAAATTCTGGACGCAGCACACACCAAAATATTTGGCGACCCCGTTCCCACCAAGGTCGCGTTGGGGGTGAAAAAGGGCCCCGCAATCATCGTCTCCGGCCACGATCTATTGGATCTCAAAATGCTTCTGGAACAGACACAGGGAAAGGGAATTCATGTCTATACGCACGGCGAGATGCTTCCCGCCCACGGCTATCCACTCCTCCACCAATACAAACACCTTGCCGGCCATTTTGGCACGGCCTGGCAAAATCAACAGAAGGAATTCGACGGGATTCCCGCGGCCGTCCTGATGACAACCAACTGCATCCAGGCGCCGCGTGATTCCTACAAGGACAGAATTATCACCACTGGCCTGGTCGCGTGGCCAAACACCCAGCACATCCGCGCGCACAACGGCAGGAAAGATTTCAGTCCGGTCATTCAAAAAGCGCTGGCCCTGGGAGGCTTTGCACAGGACAGCATCGAAAAAGAAATCTGGGTGGGATTTGCCCACAAGGCCGTGTTGGGCGTTGCCGACAAGGTGGTTGCCGCAGTCAAATCCGGCGCCATCAAGCATTTCTTCCTCATCGGCGGGTGCGACGGGGCCAGGCCGGGACGCAATTACTACACGGAATTTGCCCAGAAAGTACCTGCAGACTGCGTGATCTTGACGCTGGCCTGCGGCAAGTTTCGTTTCAACCGGCTGGACTTCGGCGACATTGGAGGAATTCCACGCCTGTTGGATTGCGGCCAGTGCAACGACGCCTATTCGGCTATTCAGATCGCTGTCGCTCTGGCACAGGCGTTCCACTGTGGCGTGAACGACCTGCCCCTGTCCTTGATTTTGTCGTGGTACGAGCAGAAGGCCGTGTGCATCCTCACCACCCTGCTCTCTTTGGGGATCAAGAACATCCGGCTGGGCCCCTCCCTGCCGGCATTCATCACTCCCAATGTTCTCAAGGTCCTTGTGGAAAAATTCAGCATCCGGCCCATCACCACACCGGATCAAGATTTGAAGGATATCTTACGGAAATAGACTCTCTGAGACTATGGAGCCGGTTGTTTTAAATAGGCTTCAAACAGACATTCCAGGGTGTCCAGGTCCTTGATCTCTAATTCGAGGGTCGCCAGTTCCGCATACAGATTGAGACAGACGACCGCGTTCAAGATGGCATCCTGGATGGAGGTTGTGCGGAGCCTTTGGCAAAAGCCGCGGTTCACTGTTTGGACCGCCTCGTAGGTCTGGAGGAGTTTTTTTAACTCCCAATCCGGCGTCTGTCCCTTTTTGGCCATAAAATATTGGGCCAGCAAATACATCGAGACGGCCCGGTACAGGGTCTCTCCGGTCGTGGCAAACGGCAGATGGGTCGCCACCATGGGTTTGAGCTTGTCCATGACGGGACATCCGCTTGTGACCATGTATATCCCGATCAACGAGCTGATCCCCTTTTGAAGTGTCGTGTGCTTTCGATACGTCCGCGCCCCCGTGGCGATTTCGATGTCCGCCTCATCAAAAGAGATGGAATCCTTGAACAATTCCATCACGTCCACCAGATTTGCCGCGACGGGACAACGGGGACAGGACTCTTCATTCAACGGACAATTGGGACACTGCTGAAAGGACAGCCGCGTCCACTCGGGATAGGTCTCCCGCTTTCTGTGGATCAACGCCAGCGTTCGGGCATCAAACGCGGCTTCAATCTCTTTGACGCTTCCGTCTGAGAGTGTAAATTTATAATGGAAAGCGGTCGTCTTGTTCTGTTCGGCAGGCGTGCCCATGTCACCCACTTTAAACTTTTTAGCGGCTCCGGCAACAACTTTTTAATGATTTGTGATCCTTCCTCAAAGCAACACGGATCACACGGATTGTCCGGCCACCCATCCCGACGACCAGGCCCACTGGAGATTGTAGCCCCCCAGCCGGCCGGTCACATCCACCACTTCCCCGGCAAAGTACAGGCCCGGGACTTTGCGCGACTCCATGGTCTGAGAGGACAATTCCTTTGTGTGGACTCCGCCCCGCGTCACCTCCGCCTTGTCGTATCCGCCGCACGCCGCGGGAACAACCTGCCAGTGTTCCACTCGCCGGCAGAGCATCTCCAGTGCATGAAAAGAGACCTGACTGAGCAGCGGATCGGAGGGAAGGCAATCCTTCGAGATATGCTGTGCAAACCGCCGGGGCAAAACCCCGGCCAGAATATTTTTCACTTCCGCGCGAACTCCTTTTCGCTTCTTTTCCTTCAACCACTTGAGCAGGTCTATGCCCGGCACGAAATCAACAATGAGTGGATCTCCGGAAGTCCAGTATAAAGAGGCCTGCAAAATCGCAGGCCCGCTGAGCCCCGTGTGCGTGAACAACATGTCGTCACAAAAAGAAACTCCGTTGCAGGAGACCTTCACCGGCAGTGAGACCCCGGCCAAGGCCCCGCATTCTTTCTGCGACCTTTCGTCCAAGACAAAACCAACCAGCGCCGGCGCGGTGTCCGTCACCGCCAGACCAAATTGGCGGGCGATATCATGGCCCAGGGCCGTCGCGCCTGCTTTGGGATACGACAGGCCTCCCGTCGCAATCACCAGCGCCTTGCACACATATTC
>CAZGMX010000105.1:4492-9583 GCA_964526865.1 uncultured Actinomycetota bacterium
AAAACAGTCCGCGTCGTTGCTTACTGGATGGATACTGCACGCCGGACCGACCGTTGCGCGCGCCTGGGCACATTCTCCTGCGAGCACGTCGGCAATCTGCCGCGCAGACCCGTTACAGAAGAGTTGTCCCGACTTTTTCTCTTGATAGGCAATTCCATGCGCGCGGATCATGGCGATGAAGTCAGCATTCGTGAAACGGGAAAGAGCGGACTTGCAAAAATGCGGATTGGTCGAAACATAATCGTCCGCGCAAATCCTGGTGTTGGTAAAATTACAGTGCCCTCCCCCGGAAAGAAGGATTTTCGCGCCCGCGCGTCCGGCATGATCCAGGATCACCACCCGTCGTCCGCGTTTCGCGGCCTGGATGGCACACATCATCCCCGCGGGCCCCGCCCCGATGATGACAACATCACAAATTGTTTTTACCGCTGGATTCACGGTGGTCAGGTTGGGATTGTATCAAGATTTTCAGCAGACGGGAAAACGGACAATCGCAATTGCGATCGTGCAATTGCTCTGCCCTAATAAAATGAAGGACCGCCTGTGCGGCATTATTGCGTCGAAGATGATACGTCCCCATGTAGTACTGGGTCATCGCGTAATCAGACTTCAATTGATACGCCCGGAGAATGTGAGGATCGGCATGGACATAATCTTGTTTACCGGACATAAGAGCTCCAAGCATCACGTGTACATAAACATTGTTGGGATTCACCTTGGCCGCCTGCTTATACGCACTCTCGGTATCCCGCCATGTCCGCACCTGACGAACCGACGCAAGACACAGAAGGACCGCAATGACTCCCGCCAAAACGCCTGCAACGACATGCGAAATCTTTTTTTGTCGGACAAATTCTCCCATACCCCATACCGCAGCAACCCCTAGGCCGATTTGAGCAATATACATATAACGGTCGCACATTAAAAAAGTCCCCACCCGAACGAATCCCACCACCGGCAAAATCGCAAGCAAACACCAAAACCATCCCACAAATACATATGGTCTTGTGCGCACCCACAATCCTGCAAGCAGAGAGATACCGATCACCAATCCCGCGGCAGACACGATGTCCCATGCGTCGAGGGAGGACAGCGGATAGGGATAATAGATACACAAATCAACCGGCCACATCCACTTGACAATAAATTTGCAATAGGTCGTTACAACGATACCAAGCCGATACCACAACGAAGACTCCGCCCATGCGCCGATCTTTCCCAGCGCATTAAAGATGCAATACGTAAGAACCATAATGCTTCCCGACAACACACAGAAAACAATTTTTTCTCGGATGAGGGGCCAGATTTTTCGCAGTGCCGGCATCGATCCCGGCTCCCCCGGCCGCGGCATCCTTTTCAGGGGCCAGTAGTCCAGCAGCAACAGGATCAATGGAAGCATCAAGATCGTGGATTTTACCATCAACCCCATCGTGTACACCCCGATCACAACCGCATACCGCCCCCACGATTGAGATTTCCGCGCATATCAGCCGTAGGCACAGAATGTCACGATCCAAAAAAAACCGCACAAGACGTCCTTGCGGGCAGACACCCAGCATACCGTTTCCACGCTGAAGGGATGCACGCACAACAGAAGCGCAACCAGGGCGCTGCGCCAGAAAGCCCCCGTCCAATTTTTCCAGATCAAGAAAAGGAGAACAACGTTGACCAGATGGATCAGCAGATTTGTTAGATGATGCCCGGCAGGATTCATCCCATACAACGTATAATCCAGCAAATGCGACAACCAGCACAACGGCTGCCAATGCGTCGCATGAACTGTCGAAAAGGCCCAGAAAATATTGCCGATCGTGAGGCCCATCTGGACACGCGCATTCTCTGTCACATATTCATTGTCATCAATGGTGAGAAAATCCAGACTTGGAACCCGCGAATAGACAAGCACTCCGATCAGCACCAGTCCCAGCACAATCCACAAATCACGCGCTTTATCAAAAGAATTCCGCATAGGGGCAAAATATCCTTGCAATTTTCGACAATCCTCGATTGCTTTGTTCCGCTATCTGAAACGGACCCTGCCTGTTTACGGGCAGGCTCCAGTGAGCCAGAATGATTGTAAAACAGGCATCAATCATTCACCATAAAAAAACAGGAAGGTCTAATAAGAAAAGTTACCACAGCAGGCATCAATCTAGCTGAGGGGATTTGGACAGTTCCTTTAGCCTGTTATGGACGGTCGAGCGGGTTACACCCAGCGCCCTAGACATCTTTCTTACTCAATGAAAACGATTCCTGTTGTATAAGGGGATCTGGATAAGCGACGGCCAAGCCTTCTGCCAACCTGCTGTATGATTAGTCCCTTCTACTATGGTTATACTTTCATGCCTTTGATCTCCGACCTTTTCGGCAAATGATCCTGTGATGGAAACAGATATGACGCTATCGCTGGCGGAGACAAAGTGGCGCTGTGGGATATGTGAAATTTTGGAGGCAATATCTATCGGATTCGGGATTGCTTCGAGAGGGCTGACCTTATGATAACGATTCACAGCTTCGGGGTCCAGATTACCCGCTATTGTGCGAAGACTTGATACATCACCCCTCTCGGCCGTAACAAGAAGGGCAATGAAAGCACCGCCGGAATAGCCGATTATATTTATTTCCTTTGCCTGACTCTTGGCTTTTAGATAATCGAGGCCTGAGTTAATCGCGCTTACGACTTCTTGCGAAAAACGTTTTTCTGACCAATATGCCGGATCACAATCCGGTTTACCCGACGCCGTCAACTGCCCCGGTCTGGCTAGATAAGCAACGTTGTCCGATGGATCGATTGCGGCTAGTGACAAAACAAGCGGATGGCGCGGCGTAGGATCATCGGAGAGTTCGTGGCGCGAGCGCCATGCAAAGCCGTCCCCCTCTATATAAACTGTAAGCGGACCGCCCAAATTACGCAGATGGTAAAACGAGGTAACATCACAAAGGCCTGTCTTAATATATTCCTTTGTAAAATTATGCCCGGTAGCCAGCGTATCCGCAATGCGGTAGCCAGTATTGACAGTGGCACAACCTGACAGAAGAGCCGCACTGATGATTGTAAATACAAACCTATTTAGTGATTTCGGCATATTGAGTACCTCTATCATACACCCCCACACAACAAGCAGAGTAAGGGTGTTATGATCTCATTTATTGTTTTATCAGAAGCCATATTTTACGTTCATCGTGCCACAGTGTTCGTAGTAGTCTGTCTTAAAAAGAAAGTCGTAGTCTAAGCCGATGGTGAAATTGTGTTTTTCCTGAAAGTTAAGCCTGACTCCAAAATCATACGCTGATTGCGCGGGGTTGAAGCCCTGAGTGCCAAACGATGAGCCACCGCCCGCAAAGCTTGCCGTCGTTGCCTGATTATCGCCTACCCAATCATACAGCCACTTGAAGTGAATATCCGGCGTAATGATTCCACATTTAAGATTTAAGAAATACGCCAATTTAACGCCGACACCTGTTTGTGCCATATCATAATCCTGACTGGCAACATTTAGATTGAGCGCCCCGGCGTCTGTTTCGGTGTAGCTTCCGGTATGGAGATGCATGTATTGGAACGAGGCAAGCGGTGTCAAGCTGATCTTCTTGGAGAAAAAGCTGTAGCCGCCTTCTATATAACCGGAATATTGCTGTCCGTTATAGTCCGCATTAGCACTACGCGATATTGCAGGACCGGCCGTAACCTGGCGGGAACCGTTATACGTGTTATAGACAAACGTGAACGCGGCATCCATATAAAAAGGATGTGTCCCATTTTTATAATCACAATATACGGTAGCCGGTATGCTATCTATATCGGTTCTACCGGAAAAATCCTTTGAACGGACATAAGTCTGGCCGTAGCCGCTGCCGAGTCCCAGGCGAATTGAATCGCTAAAGAACGCCTTGTCAGCTCCTCCCGAAATACCCCATGAGGTCGCGTTGTATCCGTTACTTATGCCGCGGGAATCCTGATGGGCGTAGTCCCCCAAGCCTTGGGTCCAGACATCGGCACCTTTAAGATAATCGTCGCCTGTGGAGATCCCTGTAGCAGAGCCTGACATCCGGACATTTTCAAGACGCGATGACACGTTACCCACAAATTGGTTGAGCATTGCCGTGGATGATTGCAGCAGAGCCCCGTCACTGGTGGGAGACATGGTATTTTCTGAAGATGCGACCTGGCTCGCTGATGAAACACTCAGAGAATTAAATACCGTGAGCATATCTCCGGATGGGCTGGCGATACCATCGAAAACAGCGCCGACATTGGCGGCGTTGGAATTAGACGCGGCCGACTTGAATCCATTGGCCACGCGGTTGGCGGTAAGAACGAGGTTGTTACCGGAGATCGCGGATGAGAATGTTACGAAAGGACTGGTTGTTGTAATGATGGCTGGGGCGCTTCCTGTTATGCCCGCCCCTCCCGTATTTATAATCGTAAGATTTGCGTTATTCGGAAGGAACCCTCCGACCGTAACGTTAACCGTGTTCACACCGTTAAACGTCGCAGCACCGGATGTGATATTGCCGAAACTGGAGGAAGAGTTCGCGGCAAGATTTAAAGATCCTGAATTTTGCGTATAGGTGGATCCTAAGACGAGATTGGTCGTGCCGATATTCAATGTGCCGTTATTTGTAACAGCTCCCGTGCCTAGAGCGTTCTGATTGGTGACGTGAAGTGTGCCTGCGCCGATCGTTGTGCCCCCAGTGTATGTATTGGCGCCTGATAAGAGAAAGGTGCCGGCGCCTCCTTTGATTAGGCCTGTCTTACCGGCGGCGCCGTTTTGCATAAGACCTAAAAAGGTAGTCGAGGTCCCGTTCCCGCCCGTTGTTAAGGTATGATCGGCGGCGCCTCCGTTGGTTACCGTGCCGCTTCCCGCAAGCGAACCTATCGTCTCGTCAAAGTTATTTATACCCAGCGTAGCTCCGGTCGCAACCGTCACTGCCGAATTATTGCCAAAGGCTGCACTACCCACTCCGGCTTGGAGCGTACCGGCATTGACTGTCGTAGCGCCGGTGTAGGTGTTGGCGCCGGAGAGAGTGAGCGTGTTAGCCTGACTTTCCCAACTCAGCACTTTTGGTGCACGTAAGTCTTTGATATGGAAC
>CAZGMX010000106.1:0-1761 GCA_964526865.1 uncultured Actinomycetota bacterium
AAAATCCCAGATCTTCCTGAACATGCAGGGCCACGCATCCGTCTTGATCCCCGTACCATTCAAGAGCGACAGAAAACTCATGTCATAGACGAAAACGAAATCGTGCTCCGTATCGTTGGTGACATTCCCTCCCTTCAAGAAGTTTGCCCACCAGGTAAAGGACAGGGTTCCGAGCGGCAGAAATTTTGTCGTGCCTTTTGCATACGGCTGCTGGCACAACCGGTTGCCGAGATTCTGCCCCCTCCATATATACTTGCTGGACAGGGTATATCCGGTCTCAAAAGCAATCGGCGAGATTTTTCCGAGTTCATCGAAGACGTCGTCAAGGCCGTGGATTTTTTCAACCGCCAGCTTTGCGTTCCCTGTTACTTCCGCAATGCGCCGCCCGGCAAAATTTTCAAACGCCCTGTCCACAACGAGCGGGTCCAGAACACAGGCCGTTTTTTCATCGGCACGCACCCCGGTCACCGGCGGTAGAATTTGTGAATGGCTCGCCATCTCCGGCATATCTTCTTCGGCCGCCGCATGTCCGATGCACAGCACCGTTGATAACACCGTTACTGCCAACAAATATTTTTCCATCTCTAACCGTTTCATATTCCCCCCTTATATTATACGGATCGGGCATAATAGGCCATACCTGTCTGCCACAACAATAAGAATTTCCGTATCATTTATATTTGAGTCGTTTCTCTGTCTCGTTTGACCTGTCGGCAATCATTACAATTGCCGTGCCATATACAAAAAGCAAAGCGGGACACATCCATCTTTCGTGACGGACGTGTGATAGGCAATTATCGATGCACGGCGGTAATCGCGCGCTGTGCCCAGAAATTAATCAGGGTGATTAAAACGGTTGGAAATCCCTCTATTGAAGCGACACTATTTTGGACGAACAAACTGCGAAATGCGCTCACAAAGAAATGAAATCTATGCGTGCGCAGAGAAGTATTTCTTCTTAAAGAACAGCGCGACATTCACCAGGCCGATCAGGACCGGTACCTCGACCAACGGCCCGATGACAGTGGCAAACGCCTGGCCCGAATTGATCCCAAAAATGGCCACAGCAACGGCAATCGCCAGCTCAAAATCGTTGCTGGCGGCGGTAAAAGAAACGGCCGTTGTTTGTCCATACGTGGCCTTCATCTTCCTGGCGACAAAAAAGGTCACAAACCACATGCAAACAAAATAGATCACCAGCGGCACCGCGATCCGCACCACATCCAGCGGGAGTCTCACGATGTATTCTCCCTTGAGCGAAAACATCACCACCACGGTGAAGAGCAGGGCAACCAACGTGACCGGGCTTATCCTGGGAATAAACACCCGTTCGTACCAGTCTTTGCCTTTTGTTTTGAGCAAAGCGAACCGCGTGACTACTCCTGAAATAAACGGAATCCCCAGATAAACAAAGACCGTCTTTGCCGACTCCCACATGGAAACGCTTACCGAGAGCCCTTTGACGAGATGGAGCTTGTTCAGCGCAAACGTGATAAAAACATAGATATAGACCGCGTAGAGCAGGACCTGAAAGACGGCGTTGAAAGCGACGAGTCCTGCCGCAAGTTCCCGGTCTCCTTGGGCAAGTTCATTCCAAACAATGACCATGGCGATACAGCGGGCCAGCCCCACCATGATCACGCCAATCATGTATTCCGGATAATCGTGCAGGAGCAACACCGCCAGAACAAACATGACGACCGGCCCCACAATCCAGTTTTGCAGCAACGAAAAGGAGAGCATCTTCTTATTGGAAAATAT
>CAZGMX010000106.1:1771-9563 GCA_964526865.1 uncultured Actinomycetota bacterium
CCACCATGTATTCTGGATAGTTGTGGAGCAAAATTATCGCCAGGAGAAACATAAGGATGGGACCGATTATCCAGTTTTGGATAAGGGACAGTCCCAAGACTTTTTTGTTTTTGAATACCTCCCCAAGCTCTTCATATTTGACCTTGGCCAGCGGTGGATACATCATGAGAATGAGCCCGATGGCGATGGGGATATTGGTGGTCCCGGCCTGAAACTTGTTCCAGAAGGCAACGATCGGCGGATATAAATAACCGCACCCGACGCCAACAGCCATCGCCAGAAAAATCCACAGTGTCAAAAACCGGTCCAGAAACGATAGCTCCTTCAAAACGGGATCACTCATTCTTGCTCACCTCCATATTCGTTTTACCAATTTCATGATTCCTCTCTCGCACATTGCCTGTCATTAGAACGTCCAGAGAAAATACATGCCAACGGCAATCAGCAGAATACCGGCAAGAATACGAACGGCCGATTCCAGCCCCTTTAGTCTGATGGCGGCCGCACCGAACGAAGCACCCAGCAGCAACGCCGCAAGAGGCAGGGCAAATCCGAAGGCGTACGCAATCAGAACCCCGGCCATCCAGAGGGTCACTCCCCGCAATACGGCCGCGCCCAGGATAATAAAAATCCCGGGGTTGCATGCGAGCGAGCACACGCACACCGCACCGCCGCCCACGAGTCCGAAAAGGAGTGCCCCAATGGCTCCATCGCGCCCTCCGATGCCCGGCAGGCGCCCAGCGGCCCGGGGCAGGTGGAAAGGCAGAAAGTTCAGCGTTCCCAACCCCATGACAATCGCCACGACACCGGCAAAGAGCTTCCAATACCGGCCCAGCGTCACCTGGGCCACCTGTCCAATGGCGGCGGCCACGCCTCCGAGTATCACAAGAGCCAGAACCGCGCCGAGGAGAAAATACACCGCGGACAGACACCGCTGTCGCAGATTGCGGTCCGCTCGTGCCCCGGCGTATCCCACAATCACCGCCAGCACCGGCAATGTGCAGCACGCGCTAACGATGGCGCTCAACAAACCGAGCGCGAACGCAAGGGGGATGGCCACAAGTCCGGCGCCGGCCTGATCAAAAGCCGCGCCGGCCCCTGTCAGCAAGAATCGAAGCCAGTCCATAGTCACCCCTCCTTCAATTGCACCCGGAAGCGGATGGTCCGCATGACGAACCGCAGCCCGACGGTCTGGATGCCCCGACATACGCCCGCAATAGACTGTCCTGGGTAACCTCATTGCCCGGAACCGCGGCCATTCCCCTGCCCTTGCACATTGCCAGGACGGCAGGAGCTCCCATTTGCTTCACGATTCCCTCATAATCCTGCGAGTCCTGACTCAGCACGAACTTCCCCATACGGATTCCGCGGCTGTTGATGGTCGCGGCCGCAGTCGATACCTCTTTCTGAATCGCAGCCATTCGGCTGGCATCACTTGACGGCAGTACAATAAATACCGCCTCCGTGTCGGCAGCCAGCTGATCCAATTCCGCCAGCGCCTTCAACGGAATGCCCCATGAGCTGGAGTCTTCCGCAAGCGCCGGCGTCACCGATTTAACCGCCGCAGTTGTCTGAATTGCCGACGCATAGTCCCGCTTCCCAGCCTGTCCATCCATCGCGCGTGTACTCGAAAGCCGGACCGCGACAACCCCAATGGCGACCAGCGCCACAACACCGCAAATCACCCACTTCATCCGCGAACCGGCCCCGGAGGTTCCGCAACTGCATCCGGGCCCGCAAGCACCCGCCTCTTGTTTCTGTTCATTGTTCTTTTCGCTCATCGTATTATCTCCCTTCCTCGCTCTCCTGCCGTTCCTGCATCTTGTCTGGACACTTCACGTCTCCGTTCTGCGCGTCGCCCACAGCAGAAACGTTGAACTGAAGACAACCGTTACACAACCCGCTTCCTGGAAAATGACCGCAATGATGGGCGTCATCATGCCCATGACCCCCAACGCTAATCCAACGACGTTGTAGACCATCGAGAAGAAGATGTTCAGCTTGATTCGACGCATGACTTTCGCCGACATCCACATAAAATCGGCAACCCCTGCCATATCATCGTTCATCAGGGTAACGTCGGCCGTCTCTATCGCCACATCCGTGCCGGCGGCGCCCATGGCGATGCCTACATCGGCCAGGGCAAGGGCCGGGGCGTCGTTAATACCGTCGCCGATCATTCCAACGACGTGCCCTTCGGCCTGCAGTATTTTGACAAACTCCTGCTTTTGTTCGGGAAGCAGTTCAGCCAGGAAATCATCGACGCCAATCACCTTGGCCACCGCTTCAGCAACCTGGGGATGATCTCCGGTCAGCATGGTGACGCGATGGACCCCCATCGTCTTGAGCAACCGGATGGTTTTTGCAATCTCAGGACGGATCTCATCGGCAATCGCCAGCAGGCCAATCGCCTCATCGTTATGCGCGACGAGGACAACCGTGCGTCCCTGCGCCGACTGTTTTGCGATCTCACGATCAACCTGAGATGCGATGGGCACACCGGCCTGCTGAAGAAAGGCCTGTTTCCCGACCAGAATCTTGGCGCCATTCCAGCGGGCCTCAACCCCCATGCCGGTCGCGCTCTCGAAATGGTCTGGGTCGGGAATGTCGAGGTTCCTTTCTTTACCGGCCGCCAAGATGGACCGCGACAATGGGTGCTCGGAATATTTTTCCGCGATGCATGCCATGCGCAGGATTTCTTGTTCGCCTTTGCCATTGAAGGAGACAATGCCTTCGACCTTGGGCCTGCCAAGGGTGAAGGTACCCGTCTTGTCCACGAGAAGACGTTTAATTTTATGGCCCAGTTCCAGGAAGATACCGCCTTTGACGAGAACCGCCCGACGCGCCAAATTGGAGACACCGGCGGTCACCGCTGTTGGTGTGGCAATGGCGAACGCGCAGGGGCAGGCCACAAGCAGGACGGAAACGGCAACCTTGATATCACCGGACAGGATAAAGGCGATAATCGCGAGCAAAACCACCGCCGGCAGAAACCATGTTGTAAAACGGTCCGCCATATTCTGAATGGGCGCACGCGTACCCTGCGCTTCCTGAACCAGGTGCACAATTCTGGCCAGCGTAGTGCATTCGCCCACCTTTTCCGTGCAAATGTCTAGGCGGCCGGACTCGTTAAGCGTCCCGCTAAACACACTGCTTCCCGGGAACTTCTCCACCGGCATGGACTCCCCGGTGATCGGCGCTTGGCTCACACTACTGGCCCCCGCGGTAACCACGCCGTCCACTGGGATCCGTGCGCCGGGCTTGACGACGACGATGTCACCTACCTGCAGTTCGGCAACAGGGACAATGACCTCGGCGTCCTCGCGGCGAACGGTCGCCATGCCGGGGGCAAAGTCCAGAAGGTCACGGATGCTCTTGCGGGTCTTATCCAGGACGTAGGACTCCAGCGCCCCGGCGACGGCCATAATAAAGATGATGATGGCGGCAGGCCTGAACTCGCCGATCGCCACGGTAGCAAGGAGCGCGACCACGACAAACACGTTGACCGTGATCTTGCGCTTGAAGACGTCCTTGAACCCGGCAACGAACCGCTGAAAACCGCCGAATAGGATGGCGATAATGGCAAGCCCCGCATTAATAAAAAAAGGGCCGATTTCCCAGTGCGCCAGAATCCAACTCGCCAGAGTCAGCGCCGCAACGACGACCGGCACGATAGACAGAACGGCAAGATCTTTGTATTTTGAACTGGCCGGTGTTTCAAGACTGCTCATTTTTCGGCATCTCTCTCCTTGCGACCGTTGTGTTCCTCTTTTTTTTCCTCCTCGCCGTCTTTCAACTGGGAAGGGCCGCAACAATTGCCGTCGGAACCGCAACAACCGCCAGTCCTGGTCATGGACTCCCATATCGCCGCGAGAAAACCTTTTCTTTGTTTCTGATCTTTCCCTTTGAATTCCATGGTTGTATCTCCTTTTGTTCTCGGTTTATTTAGAAGTTCGTCTACGGATAAACCCCTGCCCTTTGGGCTGGATCATCCGCCGCTGCGCTTCGCGTTCTTTATAGGTCTTCGCCACCGGGACCGCTTCACCGGTCAGCGGGTGCTTTCCCGTGTGATACATGCAGGCCGAAACCGTCATGGGAAGCAGCATAAATTCCTGGACCTGCTCGTTGTGCATGCGCCGCGCCTTTAGATAAGAGGAGAGCTGCCGGGCATCCCCTGCTGTGCAGCCCGGGTGCGCACTGATAAAATAATTCACCAGATACTGCTCCTTCCCGGCCTTGCGATTCATGGCCTTGAAACGTTGCGCAAAACGTTCATAGATTTCAAACGGCGGTTTGTTCATGTGCGCCAGCGTCGTGTCCGAGAAGTGTTCCGGGGCAACTTTCAACTGCCCGCTCACGTGGTTTGCGCAAAGCGCTTCGAGATAGGCGTCCGATTCCTTTTCCACCAACAGGTCATGCCTCAGGCCGCTTTGGATAAAAAGATGCTTCACTTTCGGGACGGCAGGCACCTCTTTCCAAATCGCGATTGCGTTTTGATATCCCAATTTCAGACTGGGACATTTGGCGGGCATCATGCATTGTTTGTCCCTGCAGGCCCCGGCCGTGTCCCACTGTTGGCATGTCGCGCCATAGAGATTGGCGGTCGGACCGCCGATATCGGTAATCGTACCCTTAAACTCTTCAAGCGCCGCAATCGTCCTTGCCTCTTGTAGAATGGACTCTTTGCTCCGGCTCTGGATCATCCGGCCTTGATGCGCGTAAAGCGAACAGAAATTGCATTCGGCGCAACACCCGCGATGGGATGTGATGGAGAACCGCACGGTCTCGAAACCGGGGACCCCTCCAGGCTTATCATAAACAGGATGCCATGCGCGCGCGAAAGGAAGGCCGTAACAATGGTCAAGTTCGGATGTCGTCAGAGGGAAAGCCGGCGGCTGCTGGATCACAAAACGGTCGCCATGCTTCTGGACCACAGGTTTTCCCCGAATAGGGTCCGCCTCCCCGTAGGAAAGTCTGAAGGCCTCGTTGAACTTGTCCGGATCCATACTGGCCTCTTCATACGAAGGCAGCCGGACCGCCTCCTCATAGCCCTTGACCGTGCCGCGCACGATCACCGTACCGCGGATATTATCCAAAGCACCGGGCGTGGGCGGAGCGGCCAAGCGCCTTGCGATCTCGAGGACCTGCGTCTCCCCCATACCATAGACGAGGATATCCGCCTTCGCGTCCACGAGCATACAGCGGCGTACACTCTCCTCCCAATAGTCAAAATGCGCCAGACGGCGCAGGCTCGCCTCTGGTCCTCCCAGCACCACCGGCACACCGGGAAAGAGCCCTTTGATCTTGCTTGTGTAGACAATCGTGGCGCGATTCGGCCGATGCCCCGAGTGTCCGCCCGGCGCGTAATCATCCGTATGACGCGGTTTTTTCGTCGCGGTGTAATTGCTCACCATGGAATCGAGATTTCCCGCCGTGACCCCAAAAAAAAGCCGGGGCCGCCCGAGCGCGAGAAAATCCTGCGAGGCTTTCCAATCCGGTTGAGCAATAATCCCGACCCTGTAGCCCGCATCCTCCAACACCCTGCCGATCATCGCCGCGCCGTAGGACGGGTGGTCCACATACGCGTCGCCGGTCACAAGGATGATGTCGCATGCGTCCCACCCCCGTTGTGCCATGTCCTGTTTGGATATCGGAAGAAATTTCTTCCGGTCTCTCATACGGATGGTTCTTGCGGCGCCTTGTTCTCTTTACGCTCGCACGATATAAATCAAGACATAATAGGCGCCCGCCAGGATGAAAAGGACACCCGTCACCTTGCGCGCATATTTTTCGAGGTGGGCAGCCTTTTGAAATATTGTTGCCGCCGAATGGACCCCCAGCGAGATCATGCAAGCGAATACCAGGACCGGCAGGCCTGTGGCGATGCCATAGACAAACGGGAACACGGCGCCGAACCGACTTTCCAGAGAAAGCGGTATCAAACTCCCAAAAAAATCGCCGCCGACACCGGGCAAAACGCCAGGGCAAAGATTGTCCCCAGAAGAAACGCACCCCCTGCGCCCGCCCTGCTCAACCGCTCCTGTCTTTCCCTGGACATCGTGAAGCCGGGCAGACGGAAGGTAAAAAGGTCCAGCAAGAACAATCCGACGAGGACCAGGACCGGCCCGAGGATTTTGTTCATATATTTCTGGAGAAAATGGGACACGGCGGGAATATTGACGAGGGATAAGATAATGAGGATTCCCAATCCCGCGTAGGCCATCATCCTGCCCAGCGAATACGCCAAACCAGACCAGAAGACCGCGCGCGGCTGCCCAATCGTGCGCGACAGGAACGAGACCGCGGCGATGTTGGTGGCCAGCGGACAGGGACTGATCGACGTCAGGATTCCAAGCCAAAACGCGGAAGCAATTGCTACAAGCACTTCAATCATATCCTTATCCTCACTCTTTCAGAAATGTCTCCACCTCGCCCTTGATGTACTCCAGATATTTCTCTTTGTTGCCGACCAACTGCCAGATCTTTGTCAGATTCTTATGCTTCACTTCTTTGCCGCCTTCCACCATCGACAGAACAACGGACTTTGAATAGAGCTGATAGTCCTGCACGTAATGTTCGTTTGCCGGCTGATCGACGTTCACGGGATTAAAGGCAATCTGTCCCGCGGCCAGTTCCTTTTTAAAATAGGTGTCGAGTGCCTCTTTGGCATAGCCTTCCAGCTTGTGACAGGTGGAACAGCGCCCTGTCCCGTAAAAGTAATAGACCACGACCGCCTTGGCTTTTGTGAGGGCCGGAGGGCCGCCCTCCCCCGCCTGCGCGCAGGATCCGCCAAGACAAAACACCGTCAAACACAGCGCCACCGCTACCGATTTTAGAATATTGTTCATCTCTCCCCCCCCACCTCATTCCTCCCCCACAATGGGGGGAGGAGGTAATAGGTAATAGGGCGCAGCGCCCTATTTTTCGCGCTCTATTTTTCCAGGAGCTTCTTGATCTCTTCAACGGACGGCACCTTCCCCGCCGCCTTGACGGCGCCGTCCACCACGATCGCCGGCATCGCCCAAACACCGCTTGAGGCGATCCTGCCAACATCCTCCACCTTCGTAATGTCCGCCTGCAGTTTAAGCTGGACCGCTGCCGCCTGCACGTTCGCATAGAGCTGTTTGCACTTGGCACAGCCCATGCCCAGGATTTCGATTTTCATGTTTTCTCCCCCTTACTGTTCGAGCAAGTCCGAGTGAAACGGGGACGCGTCGAGAACAGCCCGTTTCATATCTTTGACTTCTCGACTCGTCCGCCGCAAGAACTTTAGCGGACTCGCTCGAAGAATAGAAACACTGTCTTAACGCACCATCAATCCAAACATGATCCCGACAACCGTGGACATCACCACGACCAGCGCACAGAACACAGCGGTCTTTTTCGCGCCAATGACTTTCCGGATCACTAAGATACTGGGAATGCTCAGCGCCGGACCCGCCAAAAGCAGCGCCAACGCCGGCCCTTTGCCCATTCCCAGCCGCAGAAGCATCTCCGTAATGGGTATCTCCGTCAGCGTCGCAAAATACCAGATCATCCCAACAAACGCCGCGGTGAAATTCGCAAAAAGGCCGTTCCCGCCCACCAGGCCCGCCACCGCCTGCTCTGGAATCAGCGCGCCGATGAAACCGGTTACAAAAACGCCGCCAAAGAGCAGCGGGACAATCATCAGCCCAAAATCCCAGGTGGCTTTCATCCACTCTATGACTTCTTGACGCGAACACCAGCGCCAGACCAGTTGAAGTACCCATAGCGCAAACAATCCAGCAATGCACCATTTCACCACGTGCAT
>CAZGMX010000107.1:0-1361 GCA_964526865.1 uncultured Actinomycetota bacterium
AGTCTGTTGAAAAAGTCAATTTGTCGTCGCGAGGAGGCCAGCCACGCTTCGCTCGCTGCAGACTCCGGCCGACGACGTAATCTCGAAGGGTGGTGAATAAATCGTCGAGATTGCCACGTACCCCGCCGCTGGCGGGGCACTCGCAATGACGGGGTACACAGAGGGCTCGCAATGACGCCTGCGGACTTTTTCAGCAGACTGTTAGGGGAAAAGACAATTATTTCAACATTTTCATTATTGGCAACTGAAAAAATAGTGTCTGTCCCTGTTTTATGATGCTTCTGTTCGATATCGACGGCACATTGGTCCGAACGGGGGGGGCAGGAAACCGTTCGCTGGACCGGGCTTTTTTGGCGTGTCATGGCATCCCCCATGCCATGGAAGGTATCCAGCCGGCCGGAAAAACCGATCCGGCCATCATCCGTGAAATCTTTCACGCCAAACTGGGCCGGAACTGTTCTTCGGAGGAACTCTCGCAGATATGCGGGAAATATCTTGAAATTCTGCCGGAAGAAATACGAACGGCTCCCCACTACCGCTTGATGCCAGGCATTGCCGAAATATTGGAAAAAACCGCCGTCATGGACACCTGCATCGTGGGACTGGTGACGGGCAATCTACAGAGAGGGGCCCGCATCAAACTTGAACGCGCGGACATCAACCGCTTCTTTCGGTTTGGCGGATACGGGTCGGACTCCGAGAGTCGGCCGGAGCTGACCCGCATCGGAATTGAAAACGGCCGGCGCCTTCAGAAACACCCCTCAGCCAACAAGGACATCTATCTGATCGGCGACACCCCTTTTGACATCGACGCGGGGAAAAAGGCGGGAGTCTTCACCGTGGCGGTGGCAACAGGACCGTACAAAACGGTGGATCTGGAATCTCACCACCCCGATTTTGTGTTTGAAAATTTTTCAAACACCACGGCATTTTTTCGGGCCGTGGGGCTGGGACGATAACAGAATATTTTTCAGGCGAACGTCTCGGTAATTTTTTGCGATGATGTCCGCCTGCCGCAATTTTGAGACGGGATGGGACGTCGCCAGGGCCAGGCAGCTCATCTTTGCCCTCTTCGCGGCCTTGATGCCTTCCAGAGAATCTTCCAGCACCAGACACTCCTGTGGCCGCAATTGCAGGGAAAGTTTTCTATTCAACAGCGCCAGGGCCTTTTGAAATCCTTCGGGATCGGGCTTGCCCCTGGTCACATCCTGCGCCGCGACAATGGTGGAAAAACATCCTGACAGATTCCCTTGTTTTAAAATATAGTCGATTTCTGAACGCAGGGCGCCGGAGGCGATAGCCAAACGAAAGCGGCGGGCGGCCTTCCGGACAAAATCTTTTGCCCCCAGATCGGAAGAGCG
>CAZGMX010000107.1:1371-9533 GCA_964526865.1 uncultured Actinomycetota bacterium
TTTATCGGCATCGGCTCTTATTATCTTTACCACTTTGCCCCCGGAAAAAAAATCAAGTATCTGGCGATGTAGGCCCGATAAAGCCTTGCCTTGCACCGAACAAGTTTTTGAATGCGCGCAGCTGTTGGCCTTTGACAGACTTTCGTCAGCACCGCTGTAAAACATTCCCGGTCGTTCATCCCAAGATAATGACGATAGTAGTCTTCCTTGGAAAGACCGATGCCCTCTTTCGCCAAGGCCTGGCGGAACATCTCGCAGTGGACCGGTTCATCGTCCACGATGACGCCGTTGAAATCAAAAATCAGCGCTTTGATCACAAGCTTGTCTCCATTCACAAACATTCAGAAAACGTAAATAAATCGACCAACACCCGCAAACCGTCATTTCGAGCGCAGCAAAGCAAAAGATCCCAGTGTCTCAACGAGATCGCCACGCCCGCCACTAATGCGTCGGCGGGCTCGCGATGACGGTTTTGCTTTGATCATGAGTTCACCCCGCCCTTTACTATATGTCCCGCACCCGCTAAAGTATTTTCCATGACACCCGATTTTCGCATCTATCTTATCAGCGACCGGCGCTGTGTTCCTAGAGGTTTGATTTGGAACCGACTGGAGAAAATCCTTCGAGCGGGATCCTGTGCGTTTCAACTGCGTGAAAAAGACCTCCCCGACCGCCGACTATACGCGATGGCGATTAGGGCGCGGGCACTCACCCGCCGCCATGGATGCAGGCTTTTGATCAACGGCCGCTGGGATATTGCCAAGGCCGTGGGCGCAGACGGTGTGCATCTGCCCCAGGACAGCCTGCCCATCCCCGCCGTTCGAAAGGCCCTGGGGAAAAGGGCGCTGATCGGCAAAAGCACCCACTCTCTTGCGCAGGCCATGCGGGCCCAAAAAGACGGCGCCGACTTCATCACCTTCGGTCCTGTGTTTGATACCCCGTCCAAGCGGTCCTTCGGTCCTCCGTTGGGCTTGTTAAAATTACAGAAGGTGTGCGCCGAAATCTCGATCCCTGTCTTTGCCCTGGGCGGCATCACCGAAAAAAACACCGCCTCCGTGCTTGAAAAAGGCGCCTGGGGAATCGCCGCTAGAATTAAAAATAGTGACAGCAACCTATTTTTTGAATTCATTCGAAAAATAGGTTGCTGTCACTATTTATTGTCACTATTTATTTACGCCGGAACTTTTTTCTCCACCAGGGCCGTGCCGCACATGGCGCAATTGCCGCTCTGAGGCTGCCTCATGCCACAGCTGGGACATTCATAGACAATGCTCCACTTGGCCAGAACCGCCTTGCATGTGGGACAATCGCCCTTGTCCGCCTGTTGAAAACCGCATTGTGCACAGCCATAGACCACCTTGGCATCCGCGGCCGCATAGACCAGCCCTGGCGCGACACTCAGAACCATCCCCAAGACCAGCCACAGACAACTCAACGCAATTCCCGCTTTTTGATTTCGCGACATAGACACCTCCTCGTTATGATTTTTTTATTTCAAAATTCCACTTCCAGATAGCATAGAGAACGGGATACACCAGCAACTCCAGCGCAAAGGACGTCAACAAACCTCCCACCATCGGCGCGGCAACCCGCTTCATCATATCAGCCCCCGCGCCCACCGACCACAAAATCGGAATCAACCCCATGAACGCCGCCGCCACCGTCATCATCTTGGGACGAATCCGTTTGACGGCGCCGTGCACAATGGACTCTTCCAAATCTTTTTGTGTTTTCATCTTCCCCTGCCGGACAGCGTCCTGATAGGAAATATCCAGAAAAAGGAGCATGAAGACACCCGTCTCCGCGTCCAGCCCCATCAAGGCAATCATCCCCACCCACGCGGCAATGGAAACGTTGTATCCCAAAATCCACATGAGCCACACAGCGCCGATCAAAGAAAAGGGAACCGCCAAAAGAACGATGAACGTCTTGACCGCACAGCGCGTATTCATATACAACAGAACACAGATGATGAACAGGGTCAGGGGAACCACCACCTTGAGCCGGTCCCGGACGCGGATCATGTTCTCATACTGCCCGCTCCACAGGAGTGTGTAGCCTGCGGGGAGCAGGACTTTTTCCCTCAAGATATTTTTCGCGTCGCGGACGTATCCCCCGATGTCCCTCCCCGCGACATCCACAAATACGTAGCCCGCCAGCAGGCCGTTTTCATTGCGGATCATGGCCGGACCGCTCGAGTAATGAATGTCCGCCAGTTCCCCCAGCGGGATGTTCTGCCCCGCGGGCGTCGAAACCAGAACCCGTTTGAGTTTGTCCATGTCGTCTCGAAGCTCCCTGGGGTAGCGCACATTCACGGGATAGCGTTCGCGCCCTTCGATCGTTGTCGTGATGTTTTCCCCGCCGATTGCCGAAGAAACAACCGCCTGGACATCCGCAACGGAGAGCCCATAGCGGGCAAGCGATTCGCGTTTCAAGTCCACATCAAAGAAATATCCGCCCGCGGCCCGCTCCGCATAGACGCTCCGTGTGCCCTGGACTTTATTCAGAACCGCCTCCAGTTGTGTCCCAATCTCCTGAATTTTATTGAGGTCCGAACCAAGAACCTTGATGCCCACCGGTGTGCGGACTCCCGTTGAGAGCATGTCGATGCGGTTTTTGATGGGCATGGTCCAGGCGTTGGTCGTGCCGGGAATCCGCAGGGCGCGGTCCATTTCGTCGACCAACTGCTCCTTCGTGATGCGGTCCGGCCAAATCCTGCGAAGTGGTTCTTGAACAAACGAGGGAAGGGCTGAATACCACCGGGGAATTTTGCGCCACTGGGCCTGGGGCTTGAGCATGACGACGGTCTCCCCCATCGAAAACGGGGCAGGATCCGTGGAACTTTCCATGCGGCCTGCTTTTCCAAATACCCGCTGGACTTCAGGAAAACTTTTCAAAATCCGGTCCTGTTTCTGCAAAAGGCTCTGGGCCTCAGTCACCGAAATCCCCGGCAGAGTAGTGGGCATATACAGGATATCCCCCTCCCAAAGGGGCGGCATGAACTCGGAACCCAGACGAAAATAGACAGGGATGGTGGTCAGGATCAAGGCCAGCGCAACCAGGATCGTCGTCTTTCGGTGCCGCAAAACAAAGCGGCAAACCGGCTCATAGATTTTAAAAAGAACCCTGCTGATGGGATGCTTTTCTTCCGCGTAGTACGTCCCCACGGCAAAGGCATTGACCACTTTGGACAAGGGTTTCCACCGCAGATGAAAGGGCTCCATCCGCGTGAAGAGCATGCGCAGGGCGGGGTCCAACGTCACGGCCAACAGCGCCGCGATGGCCATCGCCAGGGTCTTGGACCACGCCAGGGGTTTGAACAGGCGCCCCTCCTGATCCAGCAGGGTAAAAATGGGTAAAAACGAGACCGCGACGACCAGCAGGGAAAAAAAGACGCTGGGCCCCACTTCCTTGAGCGCCTGCAGGCGGATGGCGTGGTAATCCCCTTTGCGCCCGCCCGAGACCCATTGTTCCAGCCGCTTGTACGCGTTTTCCACCTCCACGATCGCCCCATCCACGAGCACCCCGATGGAGATGGCAATGCCCGAAAGCGACATGACGTTGGTCGTCAATTTCATGCCGTAAAGGGGAATGAAGGACAAAAGCACAGCGATCGGAATCGTCACGATGGGAATAATGGCCGAGGGCAAGTGCCACAAGAACAGAAGGATGACGAGACTCACGATGATCATTTCTTCCGTCAACTGATGTTTCAAGGTGTCGATCGCCCTCAAAATCAAGCTGGACCGGTCGTACGTGACCACCAGTTTCACACCGGCAGGAAAAGAAGGCTCCAGCTCCTTGATTTTTTCTTTCACCCGCCGGATCACGTTGAGGGCATTTTCTCCCGACCGCATGACGATCGTCCCTGTGACGGCATCTCCCTGCCCATCCAAATCCGCCACTCCCCTTCGGATTTCAGGACCGAGGGAGACGGTCGCCAGATTTTTGATGAGGACCGGCGTTCCATTGGAATCCACGCCCACGGCGATCTGCTCAAAGTCCGCGATGGACCGCGCGTACCCCCGGCCGCGCACCATGTATTCGGCCCCTGAAAATTCCAGAAGCCTGCCGCCCGTCTCCTGATTGCCCTGGCGGACCGCTTCGATGACCCGCGTGATGGGGATGTTGTAGGACAGGAGCCGGTTGGGATCGACACTGATCTGGTATTGTTTGACAAACCCGCCCAGGGAGGCAACCTCCGCCACTCCGGGAACGCTTTGGAGATTGTAGCGGAGGAACCAGTCCTGAAAGGAGCGCAGTTCGGCCAGGTCCCGCTTTCCCGACGTGTCCACCAGCGCGTACTGAAAAACCCACCCCACGCCCGTGGCGTCGGGCCCCAGTTCCGTCTGGACCCCCTGGGGCAGGCGCGGCACGATTTTGCTTAGATACTCCAGCACGCGGCTCCGGGCCCAATACAGGTCCGTGCCATCATTGAAGATGACATAGACGTAGGAAAAACCAAAATCGGAGAAACCGCGAACGGCCTTGACTCGCGGCACACCCAGCAGTGCCGTCACCATCGGATAGGTCACCTGATCTTCCATGATGTCGGGACTGCGGTCCCAGCGGGAATAGACGATGACCTGCGTGTCTGAGAGATCGGGGATCGCATCCAACGGGATGTTCTTGATGGCCCAAACCGCGGCGACCATGGCCGCGGCGGTAAAAATCAGGACGAGGAACTTGTTGCGCGCGGAAAATTCAATGATTTTTTCAATCATGGGCTTCTCATTTCACTGCCTGTCCTTTGAACCAACCCTCCCCCATCGTCACCGGTGTTCATGAGGCAGCACCATCTCTTCCAGCGCAGCCTTGAGCCTGCGCTCCGAGACGATCAAAAAGTTTCCACTGGTCACCACCGCGTCGCCCTCGGCCAGGCCGCCTTTGATCTGGACAAATCCATCTCCCCGCGCCCCCAATTCAACCTGCCGCGGTTCGTATTCTCCATCGGATTTTGACACAAATACAAGGTCCTGCCGGCCTGTGGAGAAAACCGCCTCTTGTGGAACAACCAAAACCTTGCCCAGATCGACCCGGATGCCGGCATTGACGAACATCTCCGGACGCAAAACCCCCTGGGGATTCTCCAACACGCATCGCACCCGCAGGGAGCGGGTCGCGGTATCCAACACCGGATTCATCGACCGGATTTTGCCGTGAAATTTTTTCTGGGCCATGCCGGGAACATCCACCTCGATTTCATCCCCCACCTTGACCAGGGGAACCTCCTGCTCAAAAATATCCGCGTACAACCACACCGTGTTGCCTTGATCGGCATACAACAGAGACCGGTCCGGCTTGCCCGCAGTCTCCAGAGCTTTGACCAGCTCTTCGTCAAATCCCATCAATTTCAGTTTCATCCGCGAGGAATCCAACAGCTCCTGCGCCTGCACAATGGCCTGCGGCACCCCTCCCTGACGGGCATTCTTGAGCGTCTCCAGGGACCGCAGATATTCCTCCTGCGTCTGATAAAGATCCGGATCATAGGCGATGCGTCCGGATGCGCGGATGGTCTTGATCAAATGCCTGGATTGGGCCGGCGAGGTTTTGACCCCCAGCAGTTGGCGGCGCTCGGGCGTCAAGGCAATCTTGGAATAGCCCGTGGGAATCAAATCTTTCACCAGTACGTCGAGGGAATCTCCGCACTGGGGACACTTCCCCAGCCGCGCAAACTCCTCCGTCATGGCGATAGAACAGGCCCCGCCGCACTTGCACTTGTGCAGGAGGCAGATTTCTCCCGGTTTCATATTCACGAGTTCCTGCACCGTGAAGGTTCTACCGGGCTGGCCGTTGGGGACGGATTTTTCAACCGCAGGGAAAGACGTATTCGGTTCCTTCCTGACCAAATTCATATTGCAGATGGGGCAGGAGCCGGGACGGTCCGCCGTATAAGAGGGATGCATGGGACAATAATAGAGTTCCTTTTCGCCATGTTTCCCGCCCGCCAATACCAAATCGTGCGATCCAAACCATGGCCCGGCAGCCCAGCATCCCACCACTGCAACCGCCGCGACCAATCCCAGCGCAACCCATTTCTTTGTCATGGTTCCCTCATTTGTTCTTCTTTTCCGTATCGACTGCCATCCCCAATTCGATCGCCATTCCCACTGCCTTTTCCAGATCGGCCAGCGCCTGTTCATATTGCGCCATCGCCTTGAGGAGACTCAATCTGTAATCCAGCAGAACTTTCCAGTAATTGAGCAGGGATACAAAGTCTAGTTTGTCGCTTTCATACGAGGCGCGGGACACCTGGAGCGTCTGCTCGGCCTGCGGAATCATGAGGGTCTTCAAATTTTGCGAGATCTGCCACGCACTGCGCGCCCTGGCATACGCCTGACTCGCCTGGGCCATCACCTTATTTTTTTCCCCCTGCAGGAGATTCTTCTTTTTTTCCAGTTCCGCCCTGGCCTGCGCGATGCCTCCCTCCTGTTTCCACGCCCACAGCGGCACCGTCACGCCCACCGCGCCATCCCACGCGCTGGAGATGTGTTCTCTGTTCAGATACTCCGCCTTCAGAAAAATCTCCGGGGCATACTCCAGGCGGGCGCGGCTCAGCTGAGTCTGCCCCTTTTCCACTTCCGCTTTCATCGCGCGGAGCGATGGATTAACGTCCTGCGTCCGCATCAACAATTCCTCCACACTGGCTTCCAGCGGCTGAACATCCTGTTCCATGGGCACCCGGATGTCCGGAATCTCCGGCCGGTTCAACAGGGCCTTCAGCGCGGCCTGGGCGGATATTTCCTCGGCCTCTTGGATGCTTTTTTCGTTCAGGATCTGCCCCAATCCCATCTGCGCACCCAGGACATCCGCCTGCGAGGTCTTGCCCAGCGAATACTTGGCGCCGGCAATTTTTCGGAATTCCTCCATGGCGCGCCATGCCTCTTCCAGCAGCTCCAGCGAGCGCTGAGCCAGCGTCAAATCGGAATAGGCCTTCTTGATTTCACTGGAGACATCGATCACGACTTCGTCGCACTGGGCCTGGGCCAGCTCCACCTCTTGGGAGGCCAGCCTGGCGCGGCGAAAGAGTTTGACGGGAAACGGCAGGGCCTGCGAAATTCCATAATGGACCTTGTCGCCTCCGTGCGGATCTGCAATATTTCTGGGGGCCGTATCGTTTTCCCAGTTGAGGGCAGGATCAGGAATCCCCCAGGCCTGCATCTTGAGGGACTGCGCGGCACTGATATTCTGCCGTGCGGCCAGAATCCGGGGATTGCTCTGGGCCGCGTCTTCCAAAATCTCTTTCAGATGGGATCCGTAACGCGCGGGCTTCTGGAGATCTGGAATTTCCTGAGCAAAACAGACAGCAACAAAAAAAAGCGCCTGAAAAATGACCGCAAGCAGTGCCATCCGTTTCCATCGAAGACATCGCATAGGCTTTTGCAAATTGCCCCTACACGGCCGGTGCCGGCCGCCGCGCCATGGCAGAAAGAGGAGACAGTTTCCTCAGCTTATCCACCGTATGAACGATCTTGTCCGCAACCCAATCCACTTCCTGCTGGGTATTAAATCGTCCCAGGCCGAAGCGGATGGAACAAAGGGCCAAATTTTCTCCCACCCCCAGAGCCTTGACCACGTAGGAGGGTTCCACGCTGGTTGAGGTGCAGGCCGATCCCGAAGACACCGCGAGCTCTTCCCCCAGGGTCGTCAAAAGCGCCTCGGCCTCGACGTAGGCAAAGCTGATGCACAAGTTTCCGGGCAGCCGGCAGACCGGATGTCCCAGCAAGGTGACATCGCTCAATCCCTTGAATATTTTATTTTTCAGGCGCTCCCGCAGGGTGGTCAGGCGCTTTGCCTCGGCCGGCATCTCTTTCTTGGCGATGGCGCAAGCCTCTCCGAACCCCACAATCGCGGGAACATTGAGCGTTCCCGCACGAAATCCCTGCTCCTGTCCTCCTCCGCTCATCATCACCGCCAGCCTGGTGCGCGGATTTTTCTTTCGAACGTACAGAGCGCCGATTCCCTTGGGTCCGTATATTTTGTGTGCGGACAGGGACAAGCAATCGATATTCATCCGCTCCACGTGGAGGAATATTTTTCCAGCGGCCTGGGCCGCATCGCAGTGAAAAAAAACACCTTTTTCATGGGCGATCTTGCCGATCTGCGAGATGGGAGCGATGACACCGATTTCATTGTTTGCCGCCACGATCGAGATCAAGAGA
>CAZGMX010000108.1:0-9457 GCA_964526865.1 uncultured Actinomycetota bacterium
TAATACTTTGGCGGGCTCGCGATGACGGTTTTCCGAGCTCTTGCTGCGCCCGCAACGACGCCTCTCGGAGTTTCTGTTTCGCCAGCTCTCGGATGTGACGGGGCAGATGATGCGAGCGTTCAACGCCGGGTTTTCTCACGGACGACTTGGCCGCGATGGCGCCGAGGGCCGCGGCCGCGGAGGCTTTGATCTCCGGCGTCGCGTCTCGTGCCGTCAGCAACTTTCGCAGATAAGGACTGGCCCTTGCGTCGCCGATCCGGCCCAGGACATCGACCAGCGGCACTTGTGTTTTTTTATTTGCAGGGTCCTGGACAGTTTGCAAAACACGTTCGGCTTGACCCGACGCACATGCCGCCAACGCTGTCTTAATCTCTTCGAGAACCTCGGAAGTGATGGTGATTGATCCTGATGAAAGTTCAACCTGCCGGCGCAATATGTCGATCAGACGGTCATACGGGCGATGCGATCCCATTTTTCCCAACAGGATGGCCGCATGATACCCCACAGCCGAATCCGACCGCGCGGGATCATCCAGCACGGCCGTCAACTCCGCTTCGGCATCCCGGCCGTAATATTCCAACGCTTTTTTTGCTTCAGACTGAACAGAAGCATCCTCTTCCAGCGCGGCAATCAGCGGCGCTATGGCCGCCGGATTTTTTCTTGTTGCACACAACATTTCCGCGGCCCGGCTCCTTGGCTCTTCGGATGCAGAAGGATTCTTTAATATATCAATCAATTGCGGTGTAATATCAATGCGATCGTTCAATTTTTTTAACGCGTTTTTTGCTGCAAAAATAGCATGAAAGCTTGAGGAACACAGTTCGTTCATCAACACTTCCACTGTGTCATGATCCCCTATCTCACCCAGGATTTCGAATGCTAAATTTTTCTCGTTATCCGATGCTTCGGGATTGCCGATGATCCGGCGCACTTCCGGTTCAACTTTTTTCCCGCGTGCCGCCAGAACTCCTCTTGCCGCAATGTAAAGTTCAAGCACGCCAGAACTCAGACACCCAATCAACGCCGAATTCGGGACGGAATCAAGAGCGCCAATTCTTTCCAGGATATGAATCGCCCTGTCCTTCGCCCAGTCATTGCCCGCCCCGGGTTCGGTCAATATCTTAATCACGTCATCCTCGACTTTTTTCCCGCGTGCCGCCAGGGCTTTGGCCGATTCATTGCGAAGGGCCCGTTTGTCGGACTTCAAGAACCCTATCAAAGAGGCACTGGAAACAGAACCAAGCGCCCCAATCCCCCCCAATACAGAGATTGCTCCCGCTTTTATTTGGTCGCTTGAGGGTTGAGAACCGTCCAATATATTGATCATATCCTTTTTGATCGCTCCGCCATGTTTGATCAACACCTCTTTTGCGCGAATGCAAATGTACCAGTTGTCAGAATTTAACTGTTTGATCACTGCACCAAGAAAAACAGGACTTCCTGTTTCTTCCAACATCTCCATGACCGCAGCTTTTGCCTTCCCATTGGACATATCGGACTCTAACAGCCTGATCAAATCGGGTTCAATCTCGCTTCCCCACTCCATCAATATCTCCCGCGCGGTCTGGCATTCCGAATCATTTTCAGATCCCAGCCAGTCGAGCAAAATATTCCTGGCACGAGGCTCGCGGATGCTCCCCAACACACGCATGGCCAGGCGTCTTACGCCCGTATCCTGGGCAGACAATGCGTTCACCATATTCTGCGTGTCTCTTGCCGCTGTCACGATGGACACCAGCGCCGGAACAAACGCGTCTTCCACGCGCAGAGAAAGCCAGCGGTTGGAATACCATCCGGGTCCCTCCACATAAGACCGCATCAGCGAATCCACCGCGCGGGCATCCTGGATCTTTCCCAACGCCACAACAATTTCCTTGGCACACCAAGCGTCAGTCTTTTTCGCGTCCAACAGCGCCGTCAATTTTGGAACCGCTTTTGATGCCTCGGGACCAATATTCCCCAGGGCCGAAATGACATCCTTCCGAATCTCCTCCTTCAGGGGATCCTCCAGCATCGAAACAAGGGGATCCACGGCGCGGGGTTCCTGCATCTGTCCCAATCCTTGCACCGCGGCCCTGCATACGCGCTCCTCCGCATCGCGCAGGAGCGTAAGCAAACCGGCGAAGGCCTCTTCCCCGCCAATGCCGCCCCATGCGGCCGCTGCGGCAGACCGGACTTCTCTGTCGGGATCCATTACATATTTTTTCAAGGCGCTTGCGCTGTCCTCCCCGCCGATTTCCCCCAGCGATTTCACGACATCCGTCCAGACATGTTTATCGTGATCATTTAGCATGGCGATCAAACATTTCTCCGCCTCGGCCCCTCCCATCTTGCCCAGGGCGCGTGCCACAGCCCACCGGACATCGGTATCTGAATCACGCGACAACTCTGCCACCGCCTTGACGGCGCCCTCCTCCCCAATATTCCCCAGTGATTTCACCACCCATTCTCTTACGTACGAGTTTGAATCATAAAGCATCGTGATCAACACTCCAGACGCACTGCTCCCCCCAATATACCCCAGCGCTTCCGCCGCATTCAACCGAACCAATGCATCGGGATCATTCGCAATTTCAGCCAGTGCCGCCACACTTCCTTCTCCCCTGATTCCCTCCAGCGATTTCACCGCAAAACATCTGATCTTTGCGTCACGGTCTTTCAACATGCTCACCAGACATTTTGTCACTTCTCTTCCCCCCATCTTTGCCATGGCTTCAACCAACTTGGGATTCGCGCCCAGCAGATTGTACAAGTCTCCGGGCCTGTTGATCAGGGGGGCGTATTCCGCGGCGGCTTCAAGAATTTGATATTCAGAGGATTCCATGGGCTGTACCGAAGAAAGAAACGTCTCCTTCACCGTAGGGGCCTCGACTTTCAACACCCTGCTTTTTACCCAACGGACTGCCCGGCGAACCAACGTGGAGTCCCTCTCGATATACGGCGCCGCTTCTCCACGTTCCACGATCCTCTCGATATCCTCCTTTGTCAGCCCCAGGGCATCTTTTCGGGCGAGAAATCTCTCTCTCATGGATTTCCGGACCTCGAGCGGAAAACGGTAGGAGTCCGGAACTGCCGGCCGCGCCGCTTCAACCAATTGCAAATATTGATCCCTGGACACAAGGCAAAAACCTTTTTCCAGGATTTCTTCCGTTTTGTCTGAGAGAACATGCTTGATTTTTTCAACAGCGGATTTGGCTGTGGCTTCGTCACGGGTAAAGATCAATCGCGCCTGACGAACATTCCCCAGCGGTGTCCTAAATCTCACTTCCAGACTAACGATATCCCCGGCCTCATCAAGGAATTCATGATTCGGTTCAAATACAAATCCCTGCCCCTGCGCATCCCCGCGAACCTGGCTATCGTCCTGGTTTGTTCTTATCAAAGCACATATTTTTTTTGCGTACATCTCAAACTGGATCTGCTTCATGGATTTAGACTTTGGGGCCAGGGCATGGGCAGAAATTGATTGCGCCGGCAGAGACCCGCTTTGAAGGACAAATACAATGGACAGCAAAACACCAATCACTTTTTTCATATGTATCGCACAGTTCTTGGGTTAGATTATACACTCGGTTTGTCGTTTTGTCAAGGGCGGGCAATAACTTTTTTGGAGACTTCCATTTTTGCCAAAGCCTGTGATATCATGCAGATATGATTAGTAAATCGCGGCACCCAGCATCCCGGAAGAGTCCGGCATTTTTAAGGCAAAATCGGACGGTCAGACCCTTGATCGGCCTGACGGCTAACACGCTGGTGGAAGGCATCAAAGAATCCGGCCGGCGGGGGGACGTCCTCAATGCGGTGGGACAGGCCTATGTTGAGGCCGTTGAGGCGGCCGGCGGCGTTCCCGTCATAATCCCCTTCTGCGAGGAGCCCCGAAGCGTTTGGCGCATTTTGGAAAATCTCGACGGAATTTTACTCACCGGCGGAGGGGACATCACACCGGCCCTTTTCGGAGAGGAACCACACCCCGCGCTCAAGACAATCGACGTGCGCAAGGACCAGCTGGAAAAAATCGTTATCTCCCGCGCGCTGGCCAAAGACATCCCCCTGTTGGGTATCTGCCGGGGCATACAGATCCTGAACGTCATCGCCGGAGGAACCTTGATTCAAGACATCCCAAGCTGGGCTCGTGCAATAAAAAATCGCGGCACCCGGCCTGTTCAACACATGCAGAAAGCGACAGACCCGGCCCCGACACACAGCATCACCATCCAAAAGGACTCCCAATTGGACAACATTTTGGGGCTTAAAACGGATTTTGTGCGCGTCAACAGCTACCATCATCAGGCCGTGGGAAAAATCGCCCCGGGGTTTGTTGTGACCGCCACAGCGCCGGATGGAATTGTGGAGGCAATCGAAAGCCAAAGACACCGCTTCGTTCTTGGCGTACAATTTCACCCGGAAATGGGCTTTCGAAAAACACCCGTCTTTCATAGAATATTTCAGCGGTTGGTGCGGGAGGCGGGCTTCGCAATGACAGGTTTTTCACGGGTGACAGTTCACTGATGATGCAGTCAAACAAATCGCATAAATTGGGATAGAACCGTGTCTCTAAGAATAAAAATCATTCTTCTTGCGGTTGTCTGCACGCTTGTGGCCGCCCACTTTCTTCTGTGGGCCATGGTCTCCACCAAAGGGGTGGACATCCTAAAGCAATCCCTGTCCCGCCATTTGGGACTGACGGTATCCGCGGACCGGGTAAAATTTTCTCTCTTGTCACAGGCCGTCCGGATCAAAAATCTAAAGTTGAGCGATCCGGCCGATCCGGAGGCCCAGCCAGTCTTCACGGCCAAAAAGGTTATCCTGCACTTCAACCTTTTCTCTCTGTTTCTCCGCCGCATCACCATCAAGAGAGTGCTGATCGACTATCCCAATCTGGAACTCTCACGAAATTCCGAGGGCCAGTGGGGCTTTCCCGTCCGGCGAACCAAACCAAAACCGCCGGCGGGCATGGCAAGCGGGCCGGCGGCGCCAAATACAGGGGCCTCGGCTGGAATCAAACCGGGGAGCAGAAAACACACTCTGGATGTCGCGCTCGGCAAGCTGGAAATCAAGCACGGAGAAATTTCTTTTCACGACGACATCCTTTCTCCCGCGTTCTGGATCCGGCTGAAAGACATCCGTCTGAAAGGTAAGTTCCTCCACAGGTCATCCCTGCAATTCACCCTATCGGGTCTGGTGGACGGGAAAACGCCGGCCAATTTCCAGGTGCGCGGCGAGACCGGCTGGACTCACGGCAAATGGAACGCGAACTTGTCCGCGCAGGCCACGGGCATCGACATAAGCTGGCTCGCGCCCTACTACCAACGCTACATCCCCGCAACGGTCTCCGGCGGCAATCTTTTCATCCATTCGGATATTTTGTGCGCCGACAATGTGATCAAAGAATCCTCTCACAGTTTGACGCTGAGAAATTTTAAGATTCATTCCTGGAACGAAGAATTTTTGAAAGGAAGAACGTTCGGCATTCCCAACAGGGAACTGGCAGACTATCTGGCGCGAAACGGCGATGAAATCAGCCTGACCCTGGACGTCAGCGGCCCTTTCACGGATTTTAAAACCATGAGCATCCGGGACACGCTGAAAATGATGGGGCTTTCCGCCGTCAATCAGTGGTTTCATTCCGGCAAGCAACCATCATCATCCTGAGAGGAGTCTCGTCATGAAAAACGGCATCCCAAAAATTGGCATCATCGGAGGCAGCGGCCTCTACCACATGGAAGGGCTCGGAACAATCCGCGAGATTTCTGTCTTGACCCCCTTTGGCAGGCCCTCGGACAAATACATCCAGGGGACACTCGAGGGACGGGACGTCGTCTTTCTCCCCCGTCACGGACGCGGACACCGCATCCTTCCTTCCGAAATCAATCACCGGGCAAACATCTTTGGCTTCAAGAAATTGGGCGTGGAGTGGATTCTGTCTGTGAGCGCGGTCGGAAGTCTCAAGGAGGAATACCGGCCGCAGGACATTGTCCTGGTGGACCAGTATTTTGACCGGACGCGCCACGGCTCAACCGACACGTTTTTTGGAGACGGCATCGCCGCGCACATTTCTTTTGGCGATCCGGTGTGCCCTGTTTTGCTGGACATTCTTTCGAAGGCCGTTCAATCCGTGCCCGGCGTTCGCTCACACCGCAGGGGCACGTACGTCAACATGGAGGGACCGGCGTTTTCCACCCGCGCGGAATCCAACACCTACCGCGCGATGGGATTCGACGTGATCGGAATGACCAACTTGGCGGAGGCCAAACTGTCCCGGGAGGCGGAGATCTGCTATGCCACCATGGCGATGGTCACCGACTACGACTGCTGGCACGAAACCGAAGAGGACGTCACCGTCGCGGCAATCCTGGAAAATCTCCGCCGTAACGCCGATCATGCCAAGGCCATTCTCAAAAATGCTATTCTTGCAATCCCCAAAAAGAGAGAATGCGCCTGTTCTCATGCCCTTGAGTACGCCATCCTCACCGACCGGAAGGCCATTCCGGCAAAGAAAAAAAAGGAATTGTCTTGTCTGATCGGCAAATACGCGTGAGGACTACGGCGGGATGCATCGTCCAGGCGCTCCACTGGCGGGTGGAACCATGAACATGGAAACAACCGCTCATACTCCCTCCCCCCACCGCCGCATCCTAAAATCCGCGGGTGTCATCGGCGTCATGACCACAATCAGCCGGTTTTTTGGATACGCGCGGGACGCCGTGCTGGCCATCGTGCTGGGCGCCGGCAACAGCATGGACGCCTTCACGGTCGCGTTTCGCATTGCCAACCTGCTCCGGCGCCTGGTCGGAGAGGGCGCGATGACCGCCGTCTTCGTCCCCGTCTTCACCCAATACGAAAAAAAGAACACCCAGGACAAGGTGTGGGAGTTTGCGGGCGTCTTTACCACCACGCTGGCCTTTCTGCTGGCGGGTGTCGTGATCTTCAACATTGTCCTGGCGCCCTGGCTGATCAAAATTTTGGCGCCGGGATTTCATTCGGTCGCGGGCAAGTGGGAATTGACGATTTTCTTGAACCGTCTCATGGCCCCCTATCTGCTGTTCATCGGCATGGCCGCTCTGGCCATGGCCATTTTAAACACGCACCACGTCTTTGCGATTCCGGCGGCAACCCCCATTTTGCTCAACTGCTCCATCATGCTTGGCGCGCTGGGGCTGGCTCCCTGGATGAAGGAACCCGCCGTCGGCGTGGCCGTTGGGGCCCTGATCGGCGGACTTCTGCAATGGACATTTCAACTGCCCGCGCTCTTCCGGCAGGGTTTCCAGTGGAAATGGCAGGTGTCTTTGG
Source organism: uncultured Actinomycetota bacterium (assembly GCA_964526865.1). Taxonomy (GTDB): domain Bacteria; phylum Auribacterota; class Ancaeobacteria; order Ancaeobacterales; family CAZGMX01; genus CAZGMX01. The sequence continues at coordinate 7,291 of CAZGMX010000108.1, forward strand.
CGCATCCGGAAATCCGGAAGATCGGGCGGCTCATTGTGCCGGGGCTATTCGGTATCGGCATCACCCAGTTTGAGCTGGTTTTCGGCTCCCTGGTCGCCTCGTTTCTGGCCGAGGGAAGCGTGTCTTCCCTTTATTATTCCGACCGCGTGATGGAATTGGTCCTGGGCATTTTTGCGGTCTCGCTTGCCACAGTGATCCTCCCCATTCTGTCCAAATTGGCGGCAGAAAAGAAAATCGAGCAGATGAAAGACACGGTGATGTCGGTCCTGCGCACGCTTTCGTTCATCACCATTCCCGCGACCGTGGGGCTGGCCGTGCTGGCCAAACCGATCATTCAGGTGTTGTTTGAACACGGACGGTTCACGGCGGCCGACACCCAGAAGACCGCCTTTGCCCTGGTTTTTTTCGCGGTGGGCCTCTTTTTTTATTCGGCCGTCAAGGTGATCGTCCCGGCCTTTTACTCCCTCACAGACATGAAAACGCCGGTGCGCATAGCGGGCCTGGCCCTTCTGATCAACATCATCTTTACGCTGGCACTGGTGTTTCCACTCCAGCAGGGCGGCATCGCCCTGGCGGCATCGCTCGGCGCCGCGTTTCAACTGGGTGCACTTTTGTGGATTTTTAGAAAGCGGTACGGCACACTGGGGATTCGCGGCCTCTTGAAAACGCTGTTGAAGGTGTGCATTGCCGCCGCCCTGATGGGCATCTTCTGCGCGTGGTTTGTTCACGCGACACACTTTTTTGCGCGGCCCTTCGTCCAGAGAGCGGCCCTGCTCTTCATCGATATCGGTCTGGCCGCAGGAATCTATCTATTGACCTGTCTGGCCCTGGGTGTGAGAGAGTTTCACGAATGCATCGAACTCGTGCATTCGCGGCTCAAGAATTAGCAGCCAAATTTCCGCAGATAGTTCAGAGTGATTCGCAAATCCTTGGCCAGCGGCGCAGTGAACGTCTGCCGGCTGCCGGTCTCCGGATGGGTGATTTCGATCGAGCCGGCATGGAGGGCCAGCCGGCCCAGCAGGGGTTTTTCCTCGCCGTCCCTGGATAGTTTGTACCCCTTTTTTAATCGTGACAGAAAGACCGGTTCTCCAGAGCCGTACAGAACATCTCCCACGACGGGATGACCTGCACATCGCGCGTGCACGCGAATCTGATGTGTCCTGCCCGTCTGCGGCTTTACGCACAGCCAACTCAATCGGGCCTTCGCAAATTTTTCCACGACATCATAATCTGTCCGCGACGGCTTCCCGTAAGGAGTGGCAACCATCGTCCCCGGACAGCGCGGATTGGGCGCCAAGGGGTCATTCCAGGACCCCGAAGATTCCGGCACAATCCCCTGCACCAGCGCCCAATATTCCTTGAGCACACTGCGTGCCTCAAACTGCAGGCTCAGATTTTTGTGCGCGGCGGGCGTTTTGGCAAAGAGGACAACCCCGGACGTGCCCTTATCCAGCCTATGGACCACAAAAGGCTGTGCGCGGGAAGGGTCAACCGTCAGCAGGGCAAGGCAATGCGGCGTGTCTTTGTCCCACCGGTCGGGAACGCTCAACAGCCCGCTGGGTTTGTCGATCACGACGAGATGCTCGTCTTCAAAGAGGACAGGACAGGTCTGTTTTTTCATATTAAAAATAGGGGGCTGTGTGAATTTTTGAAATAGGGCGCTGCCCCCTATTTATCTCCCCCACCAAAAAGAGGGATCCGGTCACCAGGACATACCCCTTTGGCCCCGCCAACGAGCGCGCCAGGCGCAATGCCCTGCGGGGATCTTCGTCACAAGAAATCCCGGTCCGCCGGCAGTGTGACTTTTGGGACGCAACCCACTGCTCGGCGGCCAAAGCCACACCCTCAGCCGGCAAAGCCCTGGGAGTCGGGGCCCGTGTCACAACAACGGCCCGCGCGATGGGCAGCAGACCATCAAGGATTCCCCCCACATTTTTTCCACTGCTGATTCCCAGCAGGAGGACAGGCCGCACTGCGGGATAAATCTTTTTAAAACTTTCGGCCAGCCTTTTTGCGGACTCCTCATTGTGGGCGCCATCTACAATCACCCGCGGCAAAATATTTTGAAAGCGCCCATTCCACACAACCCCGCGCAGGCCGCGGCGAATCGCCTCTTCTGACAGGCATTGTCCTTTCACTTTTTCAACCAAGGTCCGCGCAGCAAACA
>CAZGMX010000109.1:0-9408 GCA_964526865.1 uncultured Actinomycetota bacterium
ACGCGTCTTCGTTGTCGTCCGGCGTGTCGTTCTTGGTTACATCGATTGTGAATTCGATCTTCCCAGAGTCCCCTTCGTTTTCGGCATAGTCCTTGGCTTTCAGACGGACAACATGCTTCCCTGGTGCACAATACCGGCGCTTGAGATCGGCTCTTGTGTATTCCAAACCATCCTTGGTCCTGCGCGGCTTGATCGTCACCTCCCACCCGCCCGCCTGGTATCCAACCAGGGAATTCGGATCCAGATAACTGTCCAGCACCACCGCGCTCACCGTCACGGGTTTCTTGTATTTCTCACCGTTGGTTACCCCGCCCACATCTATCCTCGGCGCCTTCGTGTCGATGATGACGGGGATGGGGTGGTTTTGAGAATCTTCGGGCAGAACGTTGTTGTCGCCGTCCGTGATTTGAATTTTCAGGTGAAAGCTTCCATCTTTGGCCTTGCCGGCCATGGTCTCACCTTTCCACATCAGATTAAAAGTACTCTCCCACGGAAGTTGCTGGCCTTCTTTTAGAGTAACAACGGCTTGATCCCACACTTTGGAGGTGTCTGTTTTGATAGGCATTTCTGTTTCATCCAGCCGGATGTCCACTTTCACTTTCTGCGTCCGGTTTTCCAGACACTTGAACGACAGAACGCCTCCCTTCTTGGGGCCGACAAAGAATCTCGTCTCGCCGCCAATGGCCTTTGATTTGGCTTGCAGCTTAAACTCCCGGAGGAGGGGTGGGAATTTTCGCGACGCCGACGCGAGTACACCGTTTATCGCCGACGCCCCGGCAGTACCCTGGCCGGTCATGATCTCCGGACTTTCTGTTATCGCCAACGGCCCAATACCTTTGTATGTGGCATAAATGTCCATATGGAGAAAACCCCCGTAATGGCCACCACCTTGTTCTGCCACCCAGTATTGCCTGCCGCTTGAGGGCTGTATCCACAGTGCGAGATGGGCATGTGTGTCGGACAGTACTTGGTTATAATACTCATCAGCATCCATTCCCTTATATCCATTCACCCATCCTGCATTCCCCAGATGCGCCGAGGCAAAGTGTTCCAGGCTATCCCCAAGTGTCGTCAAATGTTCAATGTCTGCCGCATGGGCGGGCACGGCCTGGTCGGAAGTCAAGTGGGCGATGAGACCGATACTGAAGTAGGCATCAGAAAAATTCAGTTTCCCATACGCATCCATAGCTTTTCTATAAATATTTTCAGTGTCTCCCCCATTACTCAATAATGTTGGATGGCCAGACTCCGATCTGATGCCTCCTACAATATTGGCTGTGTATTTGTAGATATCGGGGTATCCTTTGGAACTTAGACAAACAATGGCATTCTGGCCGATCTCCTCGTGTGTACTTGACATCCAGGCATGAATGGATATTGGCCGTATGGTTAAAAAAAAGAAGATCAAAAGAAAGAAAGTCTTTGGTTTGAATTTCACAAACTAGACCTTATTTTTCATATTCATATTCTCTACCAGTAATTTTTAGCAAGGCCCGATAAGAACGGTATCTCACCTCTCTGTCCTTATCCTTCAACGCCTCTTCCAGAACAGGCACAGAGGATGGATCGCCGATCTTGCCCATCTGAACAACAGCAGTTGTTCGCACCATTGAATTTTCATCCCTATCATTCAACACAGCAATGATAAATGGTAAATCTTTTTTATCTTTTAGTGTGCTTATAATGGAGGCTCTAACTAATCTTTCCGGTTCTTTTTTAAAATATCTTAGCAACTCATTTGATACGGTCTCGTCTTTCATTCCCGCGAGCGCACACGCAGCTGCTTCTCGTATGTCCGATTGTGTGTTACGCTTAAAAACATCCAACAGCTCATCCTTCGCCGCAAGATCCTCTATATTCGATATCGCTTTGCAGGCGGCCGCTTTTGCCCACTTGTCATTTTCCGCCTGGGCATGCTCAACCAATTGCGGCAAAAGCTTGGCGCCATAACGCGACAGCGCCCAACTCTCCGCACCATCCAGTTTGCCTAATACATGCCATAGTTCCGGCAGTGCGCTCTCGTCTTTCATCTCCCCTATCGGCACAGCCAAATACCGCGCCACACTATATCGCCGGGCAAAGTCTCGAGATCCCAGGCTCTTCAATATGTCTTTATAATCGCCCAAATCTTCGGTGTATCTTTTGAATATCGCCATCAGTCCGGGCAGCAACTTTGGGTCCCGCACTTTTATCAACGCCTGCAGTGCCTGCATCGCTTCAAATTCATCCGAACTTTCCAACAACTCCCCCAGCGCCATCACTTCTTCCAGTGTCTTGGGCGTCTCCAATATCTTGTCGATCCGCGGTTCATCCGCTCCCGCTGGTTTCCAAGTCTGTGCGCGCTTTTGCTCCTGCCTCACAAAATCCTGCACTTTTCCGTGCATTGCCGCCTTTTGCGCACTGATACCTTTGACATCCACATTCAGTGCCCTGGCATCCTTTGCCGTCATCTGTACTCCTGGCAAATGGCCGTATCGCAGATACCAAAGAATCCCGATGATCAGAGCGCCAAGAACAATCAGTCCCAAGATAAACTTTCTTCGCATCATTTTATTCAGACTCCTTCAGGAATTCGAGGGATACGGCACACAACCCGAATTCGTCCCAACAATAAACCCTCGATAATACCGCGATCAAACAATTCCGGATCCGTCATGTAGCGTCCCCTGAATTCCGACAGTTTTAACAAAATACGCAGCGAAGCTGGTAGGATTTTTCACCCCCACCTTACTCCTCCCCCATCAAGGGGGAGGATGCTGTCAAAAAGCACTACATATCCTTTCGGGCTCCCCGGCAAGAGCTCGTAATTTTTTCCGCTCTGCTGGCCGTAACAGATGATCGTGCCACCCTGCTGGGCAAACAACTCCAGCTTGCCCCGCCAGAACGGATGGTCCGAGACGATGGACAGCCCGTCCGTCGGAATGATCAGGATTTTGTGTTTATAAAATTCCTCCGTGCCGGCCTCCACATCGATCAGGTCATAGGGCACATTGATCGTCCCCAGCAAATGCCCCATGTCATCGGAAAATCCGCTGTCCAGCACCGCCACGGGGCTGATTTGGACTGCCCCTGCGCCGCCATTACTCCCTCCCCCCTCACGGGGGAGGGCTGGGGTGGGGGGCACCTCCCCCACCAACTCATCCGGCCCCAGCGGATTGTCTTCAATCACCACTGGTTCGCTGGACGCGTCTTCGTTGTCGTCCGGCGTGTCGTTCTTGGTTACATCGATTGTGAATTCGATCTTCCCAGAGTCCCCTTCGTTTTCGGCATAGTCCTTGGCTTTCAGACGGACAACATGCTTCCCTGGTGCACAATACCGGCGCTTGAGATCGGCTCTTGTGTATTCCAAACCATCCTTGGTCCTGCGCGGCTTGATCGTCACCTCCCACCCGCCCGCCTGGTATCCAACCAGGGAATTCGGATCCAGATAACTGTCCAGCACCACCGCGCTCACCGTCACGGGTTTCTTGTATTTCTCACCGTTGGTTACCCCGCCCACATCTATCCTCGGCGCCTTCGTGTCGATGATGACGGGGATGGGGTGGTTTTGAGAATCTTCGGGCAGAACGTTGTTGTCGCCGTCCGTGATTTGAATTTTCAGGTGAAAGCTTCCATCTTTGGCCTTGCCGGCCATGGTCTCACCTTTCCACATCAGATTAAAAGTACTCTCCCACGGAAGTTGCTGGCCTTCTTTTAGAGTAACAACGGCTTGATCCCACACTTTGGAGGTGTCTGTTTTGATAGGCATTTCTGTTTCATCCAGCCGGATGTCCACTTTCACTTTCTGCGTCCGGTTTTCCAGACACTTGAACGACAGAACGCCTCCCTTCTTGGGGCCGACAAAGAATCTCGTCTCGCCGCCAATGGCCTTTGATTTGGCTTGCAGCTTAAACTCCCGGAGGAGGGGTGGGAATTTTCGCGACGCCGACGCGAGTACACCGTTTATCGCCGACGCCCCGGCAGTACCCTGGCCGGTCATGATCTCCGGACTTTCTGTTATCGCCAACGGCCCAATACCTTTGTATGTGGCATAAATGTCCATATGGAGAAAACCCCCGTAATGGCCACCACCTTGTTCTGCCACCCAGTATTGCCTGCCGCTTGAGGGCTGTATCCACAGTGCGAGATGGGCATGTGTGTCGGACAGTACTTGGTTATAATACTCATCAGCATCCATTCCCTTATATCCATTCACCCATCCTGCATTCCCCAGATGCGCCGAGGCAAAGTGTTCCAGGCTATCCCCAAGTGTCGTCAAATGTTCAATGTCTGCCGCATGGGCGGGCACGGCCTGGTCGGAAGTCAAGTGGGCGATGAGACCGATACTGAAGTAGGCATCAGAAAAATTCAGTTTCCCATACGCATCCATAGCTTTTCTATAAATATTTTCAGTGTCTCCCCCATTACTCAATAATGTTGGATGGCCAGACTCCGATCTGATGCCTCCTACAATATTGGCTGTGTATTTGTAGATATCGGGGTATCCTTTGGAACTTAGACAAACAATGGCATTCTGGCCGATCTCCTCGTGTGTACTTGACATCCAGGCATGAATGGATATTGGCCGTATGGTTAAAAAAAAGAAGATCAAAAGAAAGAAAGTCTTTGGTTTGAATTTCACAAACTAGACCTTATTTTTCATATTCATATTCTCTACCAGTAATTTTTAGCAAGGCCCGATAAGAACGGTATCTCACCTCTCTGTCCTTATCCTTCAACGCCTCTTCCAGAACAGGCACAGAGGATGGATCGCCGATCTTGCCCATCTGAACAACAGCAGTTGTTCGCACCATTGAATTTTCATCCCTATCATTCAACACAGCAATGATAAATGGTAAATCTTTTTTATCTTTTAGTGTGCTTATAATGGAGGCTCTAACTAATCTTTCCGGTTCTTTTTTAAAATATCTTAGCAACTCATTTGATACGGTCTCGTCTTTCATTCCCGCGAGCGCACACGCAGCTGCTTCTCGTATGTCCGATTGTGTGTTACGCTTAAAAACATCCAACAGCTCATCCTTCGCCGCAAGATCCTCTATATTCGATATCGCTTTGCAGGCGGCCGCTTTTGCCCACTTGTCATTTTCCGCCTGGGCATGCTCAACCAATTGCGGCAAAAGCTTGGCGCCATAACGCGACAGCGCCCAACTCTCCGCACCATCCAGTTTGCCTAATACATGCCATAGTTCCGGCAGTGCGCTCTCGTCTTTCATCTCCCCTATCGGCACAGCCAAATACCGCGCCACACTATATCGCCGGGCAAAGTCTCGAGATCCCAGGCTCTTCAATATGTCTTTATAATCGCCCAAATCTTCGGTGTATCTTTTGAATATCGCCATCAGTCCGGGCAGCAACTTTGGGTCCCGCACTTTTATCAACGCCTGCAGTGCCTGCATCGCTTCAAATTCATCCGAACTTTCCAACAACTCCCCCAGCGCCATCACTTCTTCCAGTGTCTTGGGCGTCTCCAATATCTTGTCGATCCGCGGTTCATCCGCTCCCGCTGGTTTCCAAGTCTGTGCGCGCTTTTGCTCCTGCCTCACAAAATCCTGCACTTTTCCGTGCATTGCCGCCTTTTGCGCACTGATACCTTTGACATCCACATTCAGTGCCCTGGCATCCTTTGCCGTCATCTGTACTCCTGGCAAATGGCCGTATCGCAGATACCAAAGAATCCCGATGATCAGAGCGCCAAGAACAATCAGTCCCAAGATAAACTTTCTTCGCATCATTTTATTCAGACTCCTTCAGGAATTCGAGGGATACGGCACACAACCCGAATTCGTCCCAACAATAAACCCTCGATAATACCGCGATCAAACAATTCCGGATCCGTCATGTAGCGTCCCCTGAATTCCGACAGTTTTAACAAAATACGCAGCGAAGCTGGTAGGATTTTTCACCCCCACCTTACTCCTCCCCCATCAAGGGGGAGGATGCTGTCAAAAAGCACTACATATCCTTTCGGGCTCCCCGGCAAGAGCTCGTAATTTTTTCCGCTCTGCTGGCCGTAACAGATGATCGTGCCACCCTGCTGGGCAAACAACTCCAGCTTGCCCCGCCAGAACGGATGGTCCGAGACGATGGACAGCCCGTCCGTCGGAATGATCAGGATTTTGTGTTTATAAAATTCCTCCGTGCCGGCCTCCACATCGATCAGGTCATAGGGCACATTGATCGTCCCCAGCAAATGCCCCATGTCATCGGAAAATCCGCTGTCCAGCACCGCCACGGGGCTGATTTGGACTGCCCCTGCGCCGCCATTACTCCCTCCCCCCTCACGGGGGAGGGCTGGGGTGGGGGGCACCTCCCCCACCAACTCATCCGGCCCCAGCGGATTGTCTTCAATCACCACTGGTTCGCTGGACGCGTCTTCGTTGTCGTCCGGCGTGTCGTTCTTGGTTACATCGATTGTGAATTCGATCTTCCCAGAGTCCCCTTCGTTTTCGGCATAGTCCTTGGCTTTCAGACGGACAACATGCTTCCCTGGTGCACAATACCGGCGCTTGAGATCGGCTCTTGTGTATTCCAAACCATCCTTGGTCCTGCGCGGCTTGATCGTCACCTCCCACCCGCCCGCCTGGTATCCAACCAGGGAATTCGGATCCAGATAACTGTCCAGCACCACCGCGCTCACCGTCACGGGTTTCTTGTATTTCTCACCGTTGGTTACCCCGCCCACATCTATCCTCGGCGCCTTCGTGTCGATGATGACGGGGATGGGGTGGTTATTTGAATTTGCGGGCAATGTGTTACCATTAAGGTGGACCCTTTTGTCCAGACCATTTTAAAAGGAATATGAGGTGTAGAAATAGCAGCACTGTTTCATCTGATTCCATACTAAAACCATCCACCACTTCTTGCAGCATTTTTTCATCATTCATCTGCAACAACGCCCTGCCTGCAGCCCCACGGGCATTTGCATTTTTCTCTCCCTTAAAAATCCCCAGCAAATCATCCTTGGCTTGCGGATCCTCCATCTCCGAAATGGCTCTACACGCCATTTCTCTTGCCCATTTGTCCTTAGCCTCGTTGGTTTGCCTGAGCAGTTCTGGCAGAACAGATTTTCCATATTTTGCCAGCGCCCAACTTTCCGCCCCTTCAAGCTTTCCGAGATTTCCCAACAGCGCCGGAATCGCCTGCGGATCCTTGATCTCTCCCAGTGTCATCGCAAAATATTTTGCGGTTTCATAGCGCCGCTGAAATATATCCGTCCGTTCCAACTCCAAGATATCATCATAGCTACCCAGATTGTCTGAACAACGCCGAAATAAAACCAGCAATGCCGGAACCAACTTCGGATCACGGACTTTCATCAACACCCCCATCGCGGCCTTATAGATGCTCTCGTTCCCGCTCTCTAGCATCTCGCCCAGGGCCATGACTTCTTCCGGCGTACGGGGGACTGGCAGTTCCTCCGGCCTTGCCGCCGTCGTGTCCACACCGGTTGACTGGCGCTTGGATTTCGATTCAATGATCCGCCGGATCTGCTTTTCGAGCCGGGATTTTTCCTCGCGTACGCGGTCTCGCGAAATGTGAAGCGCCTTCGCTTCCTTGTCGGAAATTTTAAGAGAAACAGGTTTTCCAGAATGGAGACAGATGTAAATCTCAATCGATATTGCAACAACGGCAATCACCGCCAGCACGATCAGAAATGTTTCTTTCATCATCCCCCGGGATAGAACAGACAGGCCGTAGAGGGCTCTGTCTGTGCATCGAAAATCTTACCAAAATTGGGGACGGGACAGCATATTTAAATAGCACAGCATATAATTCTGCGCGCACATCACAGAACCCGAACTCATCTTTCTCTACGGATATGAATGCCTCCATAAATTAATTAAGCAACGTTGAGTCACTCCCTAATTCATCGAGAGACGCCTCAATAAAATAATGTGGGTATCGGGTTGTCTCTAGTTGCCACTCTATATTGTAGTCGCCGTAAAGCAGTGGCTCCTTCCCCCCTTGTGGGGGAAGGCTGGGATGGGGGGAAATACCTGATGTGTAAGTACCCCCCACCTAACCTCCCCCGCAAGGGGGGAGGAAGTCTTTGCACAATATGTTGTGGTCACTAGAGCCAATCCGATACCCTCTTAAAATAATTTGGGTAACGTCGTGTGTCCCTTTTACCCCTCCAAATTCCATTGGACGAACAAAAGGTTCGGACCTACAATCGGTGGCCGTATAGCGCCCTAATTGTAAATAGGGATACATGTTGAGTTCGCGCTGGTACATCGCGGTTCTCGACTCGCCGCGCTCGCTCGAATGATATGTCCCGACTGTAGCCGAGGGATGTTTATGCAGGTTTGCTCGAGATTCAACTAATAGCAAATTGGAAAGGGAATCCTATGTTCCGTCTATTGCGCAGAAACATGAAGAAGATCCTGGTGGCCACGATTCTCCTCATCGTGCCGGCCTTTGTGATTTGGGGCGTCGGTTCTTCCGGAGGAGACCAGGGCCGGAGAACTGTCGGAAAAATCTTCGGCAAAAAAATCAACCTGAACACCTACGTCGAGGCGCGCGAGGCGTGCGCACTCAACCTGTACCTCCTCTATGGCCCCAATTACCGGGACCTTTTGCCCATGATGGACCTGAATCGCCAGACCTGGGACCGCCTTCTGCTCCTGGCCAAAGCGGACCAGATGGGAGTCCGCATCAGCGACGCGGAGGTCGCCGCGCACATTCAGAAAATGTTCCGGAAGGGCGGGGCCTTTGACCAGGAGAAGTATCAGGGGTTTCTGGTTCAGGCCAATCTTCCCGCGCTGATCTTTGAAAAAAGGATGCGCGAGACACTCATCATCAACCGCCTGACCCGGATGGTGACAGACACGGCCCTGGTCACCGACGCACAGGTGCGCGATGCCTATCTGGCCAAGGGGGAAAAGGTCAAGGCCGAATATGTGATGCTCAGCGAGGCGGACTATGCGGCCAAGGCCGTCATCGACGAGGCAAAAGAAAAGGAATATTTCGCGGAGCACCGGGAAAGTTTCCGGGTGGCAGACAAGGTCAAGGCGCGTTACATCCTGTTGAGCGGCGACGCCTACAAGAAAGACATCAAAGTAAAAGACGGGGATATCCGCGCCGTCTATGAAAGCAACCTGTTGCGTTGGACCGACCCCAAGACCGACAAACCCCGGCCGCTGGATGCGGTAAAAGAAATCATCCGCGAGGAAATTCTGCAAAACAAGGCGGCGGAAATCGCCCACGAGAAGGCCACGGACATGGTCATGGCTCTCTTCGATCAGCCCGATTTGGAAAAGGCGGCCAAGAAGGCAGGACTGGAGATTTTCGACACGGACTTGTTTTCTATGGCCGATCCCCTGCCCCCGTTGAATTCGCGTGAATTTGTCCAGACAGCATTTGCCACAGAGAAAGGGAAAAACAGCCCGGTCGTCAAAACCGCGCGCG
>CAZGMX010000110.1:0-2409 GCA_964526865.1 uncultured Actinomycetota bacterium
ATCACTATAAACACTACACGTAGTGGTAAGTGGAGTCAATCGGATAAGCACAACCCGTCTTACTACCATTGCGAGGCTTCCCGGCGCGCTTCAGTGACGACAACCAGGTCATTACGAGGAGCGCAGCGACGAAGTAATCTCATTGGTCTTCATCATTGCAATGAGTCCGCCGACGCTTCAGTGGCGGACGTGGCGATCTCGACGGTATTATTGTCATTGCGAGCCCTGAAAGGGCGAAGCAATCTCGTTGGATTAATCCGTCAACGGGCTTGACTGTGTACCTCCGTCGAGATTGCTTCTCGCCGCATGAAACACGCCGGGATCGCAATGACGGTTCTATAGCACATCATATAAATCCGTCCAATCTGGATTCATTGAATTGATCAAAGCCTCTTTCTTCTTTCTCGATCCAGCCTTGATTTGCTTTTCACGCTCGATGGCTTCTAATGCCGTGTCATAGATTTCATAATAGACCAGCTTTGATACGTTGTATCTTTTGGTAAAACCCTTGACCATTTTCTCTTTGTGCTCATAAACCCTTTTATGGAGATCATTGGTAATGCCGGTGTACAACGTCGTATTCCTGTCATTCGCCATAATATAGACGTAAAAGGCTCGATCGTTTTTCATCTTAAAACCATACTATCACGTCGTAGTTATCCCGTCATTGCGAGGAGTTCCGGCACGCCTTTCGCCGGAACGACGCGGCAATCTCGTTGGATTGTACTCAGCCTTCGAGATTGCTTCTCGCCGCCTGCGGCGACTCCTCGCAATGACCGTTACACTTCGAGATTGCTTCGGTCGTTTCACTCCCTCGCAATGACCGGATTATCCCTTCACACTTTGAGATTGCTTCTCGCCGCCTTCGGCGACTTCTCGCAATGACGATAACACAGTGAGGGCCTCGCAATAATGTAGACCAACGGGATTGTTAGATGGAACTCTCGACGGCCTGGGGGGTGCGCTCGGCTTTGACGTCCAGCGCGGATTCGGGCCGGCGGGCTGCAGGCATCACTCCGGCAGGAAGCACAAGGGCCAGGCTCTCCGTGCCGACGCCGGCAGATTTGAGGAAGGCTACGTCCGCAGCGGACAGCGCCGCCCCGGCGGAAATCTTTCTGGTGCACTGACTAAATTGGGCGCTCCGATCCATTTGATCACAGAGGATCTGCATGAGTATCTTTGGATTTGCCGCGGCCATTCTTGTCACAATCCTTTCACGGATCACACCCAAGTCTGCCGGGCTCAAAACCTCTGCCTTCAATACACCGTCTATGACCTTCTGCTGATCCGCCGACAGACCGGATTTTAGTTCAGATATCGTGGAGGAATCAAAGACACCGGATGCAAACGCCTCCCGCATCAAATCGACGGCATCGATTTTGGAAGAGAGCCGTTTGACCACATCCATCGTCTGTGTCCAATCCAGAATCGGTTGGAGCTTTTGGGCCTCTTGACGGGCGGCTTTCTCTGCCAGTCTTGAACGAATAGATTGGATCAGACGATCTCCCTGCGTCGGATATTGCAGATAAATTGCCCGGGCCATCCTCTCGTTGAGAACTCCGCTGTCGATCAATTCGCCGACAATCTGCGAATACTCCCCTCGCATTCGCCGTTTAAGAAGCGCTTCCTTCCCTTCGCCGCCCTCCGCCGCCATATTCTTCAGACCCGTATTGCCCAGATTGCGCAGGACATCCACACGGAATAGATCATTGGCGCCGCCAAAGAGATTTCTCCCTGCTTGCGCTTTCGCCGCCCACTCGACCAGGGTATTTACCGTACATTCATCGAATGCTCCTGGCGACTCGCCGCCGCTGAATACTTCACCCGCCACGCCGTCGGGCCACAACTTATCCTCAACCACAACCGGATCAATCCAAAATCCATCGATGTTCTTGCTGTCCACCAGGAGTACCTTGCCGTCCGCAGAGAGTGTCAATGGCATTCCAAACAGCGTCACCTTTCGTTCCTCGCGCAGGTCTGTCAAGAGCAGATTGGTCGGGATTCTGGTTGCATCATCAATTACAGTAATTACAGTCACACCATCAAACACCGAGTCAATCATCTGCCGGTCCAGCGAACTCAAGGCATCGTTTAATCTCCGTACATCCTCCGGCCTGTCCGATGTAAAGTGGATTGTCGTGAATCCATTCTGCGGATCGGCATTCCAAAGCCTGTTCAGTATGCCCAGCAGTCTTGCGGTGTTTGCGGGTTCCACCGGCGCTGCCTGCGCGGGAGCGCCCTCGGTTTCCGGAATGGAGGGTCCGAACGCAAACCGTCCATATAATAATTCTACATTCTTCAAGAACTCTCTGGATATCGTGCCGTCGGCAAGAGCTGCATCCAGGGGGTCCAGATACCGCCGTATTTCAGGACGCTGACTGTTGGCCGCAATGTGGTTTTCCAACGCCT
>CAZGMX010000110.1:2481-5165 GCA_964526865.1 uncultured Actinomycetota bacterium
CCGAAAAGTCCCAGGACACGCAGTTGCGGCCATTTCTCGACAAGTAGGGGAGGATTATGCACTAGAAGTCTGGAGACAGTCCTCATTTGTATCAAATTCTTTGCAACATACCGGCCTGTTCCCACCGCGCCGATATCCAGGAACGTGAGTGTGGACAACAGGCGGATGAACCTCTCCCTCTCTTCGGGCGTAACAATTCCATTTTCCCGCATTTCCCTCAAGAGGCTTTGAGGAGAACCCTCCCCAAAGAACACATCGCCGCCCAACGCCACATGCCTTCGGATGAGCAATAGTATCCAATTATATTTTGGACTGCCCGGCGCATAACCCAGCCGTTCCAGCAGCGGCCTGGCGATCAATTCGCTGTCCAACGGATGATAACCGCGCAGAATCTTGCCATAGTCGTGCAATGCCATGGCAACGTAGAATACTTCCTGAGCGAAACGGTCGCGCATAATTGCTTCAATGTCTGCTTGGACCGGTTCGTACACTGCTTGTTCGTACCGGGCATCGGGGGCTATCCTTTGTTCATGCCGCGCGTAAAAGGCAGGTCTATTGTTTGCGCGTGTTTCTGCCAGCACAACGGGAAGGGTTTGATTGTGCAAATCGGCATCCATATAGGAATTGTCGGGCATCCGCCACTTGGCCGTCCCTGCAATTCGACCGCACGCGCTCAAGGCCGTAATGGTGCGAAGCTGAGTGAGCAGGGCATTGGGATTGCCTTCATCCAGCGACGTATTGAGCGCCGTTTCGAATGATCGGACATCGTCCGGCGTAAGGACCTGCGGAAGATCCAAGGTCAATAGATTTCGGACACGCCCCATGATTTCGTCACGCTCGGCTCTTTGTTGTGCCATCCTTTCCTGACGCTGTTCCAACGGAATCCATCCTTCCTGTTCCATCGACTCATAGTCATCGCGTTGTTGGGCCAACGCCGAGATGCTCGCGTCCAGATCGTTGACCGTACGTTCCAATCGATCGACATCGGCCGCAATATCCGCCACAGTCAACGGTTTAAGCAAATCGAGAAGCAAATCCCTGGGACGGGCTGCAGGCTGTGCTTCCAGCTCGCCAGCAGGCCTTGCTGCCGGCCCAGCCGCCGGCCCCGCTGAGGGCAACTCTTCAAATGGTTCTTCCAACTCAGCCATAGGTCTTGCCGCCAATCCTGATGAAAGCGACTCCCCGGGTGGTGCTCCCAGCCCAGGCGCAGGCCGTAATGCCGGCCCTGACGAAGGCAACTCTTCGAGTAGTGCTTCCAGCAGATCAGACGCAGGACCCGCCGCAGGGCCTGCAGGCGGCAACTCAAGTAGTGGAACCTCGAAACCTCCCCCGGGTGCGGGAGCCGCTGGTCGTCGTGCCACTGGTCCAGCCGCAGGCCCTTCGGGACCGGCCGGCGGCGCTTCAGGTGGTGCAAACGGCGCTGGGGGCAACTCGGGTGGCGCTTCCAGCTCAGCCGCAGGTCCAGGAATCCCGGGGCCTGGGACTCCCGGAGCCTGCGGTTGAGCCAGCATCACCATCCATACCAGGGCTTGAATCATGGTCGTGACACGGTCTTGAGTCGGCATAACGAGACGGGCATCCACCATCAATCCGTTCCATTCTTCCAACACCATGGGGCCAAAATTTTCCCACAGAATCGGGGTCAGCTGGGCATTCAGCCGCGCCTGATAATCATCGTCTGTCTCCTGCGGAAGTCTCTCTACAATTCTCTCCATGGCCCGCAGGGCGCGCAAGGCTGTGTCGATATGCGCCTCCCCCTGCACCTGATCCGGCACATTCTGCCAACCGGATAATCGAGCCTGCTCGGCAAACTGCGGCACCCATGCCTGGCCAGCAGGAGTCTTCGCGAGCCACTCTGTCCTGCCGTTTGCGAGATGACTCAGGCAGAATCCGTTGGGTGTTTCAACAATTAGGGCATATTGCTCCTGATTTAAGAAGCAGGGGCGGAATTCCGGCTGCCATAACATCGCCTCCACTGTCTGTGGGAAAACAATCAGGCCGCTTTCATGTCTCTGGATCTGTTCTTCCGGCGGCATGATACGGTTGTTGAATTCGACATATTGATCTGTGATGACATATTGCTCTCCCAGCCGGTCAAATTGCATCAGTGTAGAGAGAATCGTGCGCAGACGCATCCGAACCAATTCCGGCGCGGCCTACGTTGCCGGACGCAGAGTGGTGTTGAGTAAATTCAATGCCGCCTGGGCATCCGCTCCGGCGCGGACAAGACGATTTACGCTGTCCAACATGGCCTCCCTCTGGGGATACTCCAGCACTAATAACGTCAGCGCCCTGATCATGGCACGGGCCAATTGAGGATACGGTGTAGCGCCGCCGTCGGCCCGCACAAATTCCTGCCACCCCTGGACAACGACCTCGCCGAAATTATTGCGCAAGAACTCGACAAAGAGCACACTATTTCCTTCGACAGATTCCGCCAAGCCAAGGGCCCGACGCAGGGCGGCAAGCGCTTCATCCACATCGATCCGGTTTTGTATCCACATAGGAATATCGATCAAGCCCATCTCGCGCGCCGCCGTGTCAAACTGGTCCGGCCACACCGCGCCGGGCCGGACCTTTGCAATCCAGACACCTGCGGCACCGCTGCGAGGATAGACAAAGAATCCATACGGCGTTTCCCTGCACCGATATTGGACATTGCGGACAAAATACAATGGGGCTTG
>CAZGMX010000110.1:5175-9328 GCA_964526865.1 uncultured Actinomycetota bacterium
ATGCGGAAAACAGCCAATCCGCCTGGATGGATATCGATTTGTTCTCTATTTTGTTCCTCATCGGGCATGGACCGGTTATAAAATTCGATGAATTGAGGCGTAATGGGGCACATCTGACCCCACTGCGCATCGGCAAAACCCTGCCGCATTTCTCTGAGTTGGGCTTGAATCATATCCAGCGTCACAAGCTGGAAGTTCGCGTAGAGCCATTCCAATACTTGGGGCGCTTGATCCTCCTGCACCAGACTCCGCACTGCGGTCAGAACCGCATCCCGCCGTCCCTCCTGCGCCACCAAGAGCGTCAGCGCCTGGATCATGGTCCGGGCCAACCGCGGATACGCCGTGGCGCCGTTGTCGGCCTGGACAAATTCCTGCCATGCGCCTGCGACTGCTTCGCCGAAGTGATCGCGCAGATACTCGGCAAACCGCCTGCGGTCACCGCGACTGTCCCCTGTCAGAGCAGCCGCTTCCCTCAATTGCCGCAGGGCTTCCACTTCTTCGGCCCGCATTTGAGGCACGTCGTTTGGTATTCCCCATAGTCCGTCGGCTTGCGCCTGCCCGGCAAACTGCGCAATCCAAGCCTGGCCCGCCGGCACACGTGCAATCCAGACTTGTTGGGCGCTTCCGGAACGCGCGATACAATATCCATACCCCGTTTGATAACGCAATTCATACCGCTGGTTTTGGGAGAAACACGTCTGCCGCTGCCCGGCGGCGGCCGGGAAGATGATCAGGCCGGATGGATCCATTTGGATCCGCTCATTTTGAGGCATGACGCGGTTGTAAAATTCAACAAACTGATCCGTGATGACATACTGATCTCCCAGGCGATCCACGGCCGCCATGGCGGCGCAAATTTCGCGCAGACTGCGCTGAACGGCTTCCCTCAAGGTGGCACTTTGCCCACGATAGTTTGCCGCCAACCAATCCGATGCCGCTTGCGCGTCCTGGCCAGGCTGCACCATGCGACGAACAACATCCGCGATCGTTCTCCACTCCGCAGGCGGCATCAGCATCCAGGCCAGGGCGCGAATCATTATCCTGGGAAGGTCGCGGGCAGGTACCCCCTGGGGCGGATTTTCAAGCAGTCTTTGCCACGCGGCGTGTACAATAGGCCCGAAATTTTCTGTTGTGTAATAAGACAACTCCCTTGCCGGATAATCTTCCGCATCCCCTTCCCGTGGATGATCAATCCTCTCTTCCACCGTTGATAGCGCCCTCAAAGACGCATCCACATCTTCCGTTCTTTGGAGGGGCGGAATAAATGTCAACTGCGCCTGCCGTGCCTCCTCAACAAACCGGTCGATCCACTGTTCGCCTGGCCGCGTTCTGGGAATCCATATCCTCTCATCACTGCCCGGCAAATTCACACAATAGCCTCGCGGCATCTCCATCCTCAGCTCGTAGCGCTGGTTGTCGTAGAAGCAGATGGGCCGTTCTTGGGTCGTGACAGGAAACACGACCATTCCGCTCATCTCGTCTCTTCGGATGCGCTCTGTTCTTTGTGTCGCGATGATACGGTTGTAAAATTCGACAAATTGCTCGGTGATAACGAACTGCGCTTGATTCGGCTCCAGGGCCCTGAGACGGTTGAATATCTCTTCCAAGCGATCAAAAACAGCCGATCTTACATTGGGATCAAGATTTTGATAATTATCACTGAGCCATTGCAAGGCAAATTCGGCATCCTGGCCGGCGACAACAAGCCGGTTCACGGCATTCAAGGCAACTTCTCTGGGCGCATCCTGCGTGACAAGCCAGGTCAAAGCCCGGATCATGGCCCGGACAGTTTCTGCTGCCGGCTGGCCGCGGCGGGAATCCATCCACTGCCGGCACTCGCCGGCAACATAATCACCAAATTGTCCGCGCAGATGTTCAATCAATTGTTCGCGATTGACGCCTGGCTCCCGAATCATCTCTAACGCGTCTATCAATGCCTTCTGTGCCACAGCCGTTTCCGATTCCCCTTGGGGCCATGGAATCTCCGCCAAGCCAGCCGTCAGGGCATTCATGTCAAATTGTCCAATCCAATGTGCCCCTTGCAGCGTTTTTGCGATCCAGACATTTCCGGCAACTCCAGGGCGCGTGAGGCAATATCCAGAGGGCGTTTCAGAACTTAGTACATAGCGCTGGCCGTTGTAGAAGCATGTCGGATGGGTCACTCCGGCGGCGGCCGGGAATATAATCAAACCGCTTTGTTCTCTCCGGATCTGTTCCTGGGGGACAAACCGGTTATAGAAGTCAATGAATGTATCCGTGACAGCTTCTCTATCTTGCAGGGCCTCAAGCGACAACAAATGATTGCGCAGTTCGATCAATCTGCCGCGGAGGGCATCCATCGTGGCAGGATCAAAGAATCCCATATTGGCCTCAAGCCAGGCCAGGGCATCCGCAGAATCCGTACCCGTCGTCAACAGCAGGCGGTTGGCGACGTTCAAAACGGCCTCATGACGAGGATTTTCCACCACCATCATCACCAGTGCACGAATCATTCTTTGGATCAACTGCGGGTAAGGCGTGGCATTATTGTCCGCCGCCACCTGTCTCATCCACTCATCTGCAATCCGCGAACCAAAGCGTACACGCAAAAGCGATTCAAATTGCTGTCTTGTCATTCCTGCGGCTTCCCGCAGCGCCGTCAGCGCCCGATCCACCACGGGAGGACCGTGGGACCACGGAATTCCGATCAACGGCGCGTCGGCCTGGATATTAAAGTCCCCCACCCAATCTTGGCCCGCTCTCCCCCGCGGCAGCCACAAGTTTTGTCCGGTTGCAGCGGCGGTAAAACACAATCCCCGGGGAGTTCTGTGCGTTAGTTCGCACCGGATACCATCAACAAAATACACGAAAGGCTGATTTGCCTGATGGACAACAAGATAACCCGCCGGCTCGACAAGAATCCTGTCTTCTGCCGGCATCCTGTCGTTGAAAAACGTTCTAAAGTCATCCGTAACGGACAACTGTTCTCCAAGCATGCCTGTCGTCTTCAACCGGTCGCGGATTACTCCCAAATGCCGGCGCACCTCCGCCATCATCGCAACATCGTTCGCAGGAACATTATGATTGAGCCACGCAATGGCCGCCGCAGTATCCGCTCCCGGCCTGACCAACAGATCGATGAAACCCGACATCTCCTGCACCCGTGCGTGCCAGGGATCCATTGCCAGTTGACGCCGTTGAATCGGCGTCCGAGGAATAAGACGATTATGGAAGGCAATAAATGAATCCGTGATGATCTGTCTTTCATCCAATGCTTCCCGCGTGGACAGTTGTTGTCGCATCTCCACCAGACGTTCGCGGATAGCGCCCACTGTATCGTCATCGAAAGTCCCGATATTTGCGTCAAGCCACGTCAGGGCCGCTGCAGAATCTGCACCCCCCAAACGGTTGACGACGTTCAAAATGGCCTCCCTGCGGGGATCCTCGACCACCATCATCACCAACGCCCGAATCATTCTCTGCGCCAATTGCGGGTACGGCGTAGCGCCGTGATCGGCCTCCGCCAGTTCCTGCCACGCATCCACGATCCGCGGACCGAAGCGCGCGCGCAGATGCGCCGTAAATTGAACTTCTTCCAACACTGCGGCTTCCCGCAGTGCCGTCAGCGCCCGATCCACCGCGGGAGGACCGTGAGACCATGGAATTCCAATCAATCCCAACTGGTCTGCCTGATCATTATATTCTCTGATCCAATCCTGGCCCGCCGGGACCTTTGGAACCCACAGATCCTGTTTGGCCGCGGCGTCAGCAAAACACAATCCATGAAGGGTACTCTGAACCGGTGTTGGATCGCAGCGGACATTGTCGACAAAACATGCTTGTGTTTTATCCGCCTGAGGGATTCGAATGATATCCTCCGGCTCAACGATGATCCTCTCATCCGCAGGTATTCGTTCATTAAAGAACACGATAAATTCAGCGGAAGGGACCATCTCTCCCTCGAGGGAATCCAGCTTTACCAGGCGATCGCGGATCGCCCTCAAGTGCCGCCGTATCACTTCCGTCTCCGCGGCATCAGTCGATGGGACATTTTGATCGAGCCATGCGATGGCCGCCGCATTATCTGCGCCCGACGGCATCAAGGGGGCAAGATGATCCAAGACTTCCCTGCGGCGCGGATCCATCACCAGCCAGGCGAGGGCAAGAATCGCAT
>CAZGMX010000111.1:0-9222 GCA_964526865.1 uncultured Actinomycetota bacterium
CGGCCGGTAAGGATGAAACAGGATACTACACGATCACGCAAACGATGGCGCAGCACGCGGTATCCATGATCCGGAGTTTCCGGTCGTATATCGCGGACACATACAATCCGTTTGTCCGGGCTGCGCGGGCAAAGGATCCGCAGTGCCCATTGGAAGAACTCCGGCAAAGCGACCTGAATATATTGCAGAAGCTGAATTTTTTAAACTGGCTGATGGTCAGTCCGGCAAAGGTTGGAGTGGATGAGGTGTCGCCCTTTTGGGAGGAACTGGACGGGGTGGTCGCCGCACGGTTGAAAGACAAGGGCCCCAAGGCTGTTATCTACGCCCAGAACATATTTATGGTGGAGGAATTGCTGCGGCGCTACACGGCGGCCGGCATCGGGTGTGCGCGGATAGACGGCCAGGTGGAGGGATGGGCGCGTGACCAGAAGACGGGAAAGATCATCCGGGGAAAATATACTGGGAATCATCATTTTGTGCGCGGGCATGGCGATACCCCAATTACGGCCAAGAACTGGGAGCGGCACAAATTTCAGGAAGACGACGACGTGAGGATCTGCGTGGTGAACGCGCGGGCAGGGGTGGGGCTTGACCTGTCGCGGGCGGACACGGTGATTTATGCCCAGCCGGCACAGACGTTTGTGGAGGAATACCAGACGGAGGCGCGGGCGTTCGGTGTGAATCCGGATTATCCGAGAGAAAAGGTAGAAGTGATCCACATGACAGCGCGGTATCCAAAAGAGGCCTTGAAGGCATTCCGTGGGAAGCCGGAAGAACGCTACACGGCGGCTGGCACTGTGCAGGAAATACAGTTTGGGCGGTTGAGAGCCCAGCAATTCCGGTTTGGGATCATCATGGAGGGCGCGGAATCGGGCGACGGCAATCAGGATGAGCCGGTACAGATAGAGACATTGATGCGGGCGATCCCTGGCCTTTTGGAAGACAACACTTTTGATGAAGAGGGGATGACTCCCCGCGCGGAGAACGTGGCGCGGTTCGCGCAGGTGTGTGCGCAGGGGAGGAATCCTGCGACAAAAGAGGCGGTGTATAAAATCATCCGGGAGGCGTACGACTTAAAAATAGACCTAGGAAAATTGACCGAGGCGATCATCGAGATCGGAGATTTTGATCACCGTGATTTGGAAATCATCGCCGGTATGGCAATACTGTCTAATCATATGCTCCAGCGGCGGTTTTTTGAATTGCTTCCGGGCTTGTTGAAAAGCGTCTATGAGGGAGGGAAGACATTGCGCGAGTACTCCGAAGAATGGTGGGGCGACGTAGGCGTGCCGCCGTATATGACGATCGTGTGTCTGGCCGCGATGGACGATGTGACCGATACGCTGGATACGCCGCTCGTTGGTGTGATGGCCCAGGAGGCGGCATTTGCGAAGGGGAGGAGAGGAAAATTATTTGAGGAGATAGCCCAGGCAGGCGTGATGATGGGGGTGAACAAATGTCCGTATGAAAAATATCTGCGGGACCGCTCGCAGCGGCTTTGGGACCGCGTGTCGGCATTGCGGGAGATGGGAGAGGCGGTCCAATTGGAAGGGCTGACGGTCGGACAGATTGTTGAGGAGGACCCCGGAAGTTTGGAAGAGTTGAGGAAGGCGCTTGGGGAATATAAGCGAGGAGTTATGCGACGGTTCATTGAGAAGGAGACGGGGAGAAAGGTGACGGCCCAGGAAGTGCGGCGAATGGAAGAGCGGATGGGGCAAGATTTGGGGTTGATCATCAGCTTTGTCAAAACTCTACAGGACGGCCGGGAGAGATCGGCCCAATATGAGAGCGCGGGGCTGGTGAAGGGGACGCTGGAGCGGGATGTCAAAAGATTTGCAGAGATATTATACGAGATGGCGAAGGGCCGGTACGGGGCGTGGAGGAATGAACAAAAGGGGACGAGGGAATACGGCATGGCGGTGGGATATAGGGAAGAGGAGGAGGAATTCTGGCGTGAATGGACGAAAGAAGAGCGGGTGACGAGCCGGGATGCGGGATGGGAGAACCTCGGGACTGCACAGATAGAGTCCGGCAAGATGCAGGAGGGGATGCTCAGCCGGATAAACGCAATTGTTTCGGTGCTTTATGAGAAGGCGGAAGATGGAACTGATTTGATGGAACTCATCGATGGCGGGGAAACGGCCGTGAAGGCGAGAACAGAGGCCGCCAGAGGCGATATCGAAAAGAGGATCCATGATAGCGAGTCAAGAAAGAGAAGGATGGGAGTGTTGAATGGTCAGGTGTTGTCCGGAAAAGTGCTGGGGCCGGAAGAAATAAGCTGGCTGCTAAAGGAGGGGATCCTCAAAGACGGGGAAGAACGGCGGCCGTCTGAGCTGTTGGACGACATCACAGAATTATTGGGTCGCGAGAAAAAGATATGTGATTGGCTGAAGATATGCCGTTATCAAGAAAAGGGTGTGCAAGGAGAAGATGTGGGAGAGTGCATTGAACTGTTGAAGCGGATGGCTGGACGGATGATGGTCAACGGCGTTGAACCGAGGCTCCGGGAGGAGATAGAGAGGGCAGACAAAGACGCCCAAGGTTTGCAAAAAAAGGTGTACAGCAATGTGGAGATAGAAATCACGGGCCGGGCGGAAATGATGTTGAAGCGGGGCATGTTGAACCGGTACATGATCAATTGTTTTCAGCTGGGCGGAGATCCCCGTTTTGTGCGCGCGCTGGTGGATGATCTGGCCAGCCGGAACAAGATGCTGGTGACGGTGAAGGCAAAAGGGATATACCGGGCGGCTGCGATCGCGAAGGTCAAGCGGGATAAAACGGGGAGGCCGTATATTTTTCTGGAGCGGATACTGCACATGCGCGGTGCCTATGATTTTCGCGATGAGATGCTGAGGGCGCTGCACGCCCGGGCAATTCGCATGGGCAGTAATACGGGATTGGCTGTGGCGGCGGGCCCCAAGGACCAGCAAAAGATCAAATTGCTGTCCACGGGCGGATACGGCGAGGACGAATATTCCGAACCGCATTTTGGTATGAGGAAGAATTATTACAAGAAGAAGGAGTATGCCTATCGGTGCAACGCGGTGGAGGTCCACGTTGTCGAAGGCGCGGTCAAATTCAGCGGGGTAAATGAAGGAGCTGCCCTATGCGAGGAGGCGGCATGATGATAATTTCGGGGACACCACACTTAATTCGGGGGACAGGATACTTGATTCGCAAATGTGCAGACATATCCGCCATAAAATCGATCCTGCGAATTAAGCATACCGTCCCCAGAATTAAAACAATCCCCCGAATTAAGTGTGGTGTCCCCGAAATTATTGCCTGCCTTCTGGCGCTGGCGATGCTCTGTCCGTCGCCCTGTGCCTGGGCGCTGGCGCCGAGGTCGATTTTTCAGCAGCCACTGGCCGAAAGCTACATCGATTCCACTGATCCTGCGTCGGGGAGGATGCTGGTGCGGGTCATTCGCCGGACGATTGCCGAGCCGAAACTGTCGCGAGGGAAACGGGTGGAGTATCAACGGCTCCTGGTCACGGGAGAGAAAATCCTGTCGCAGTATGAGCCGTATTTGAATGAGCGCGGGAGGGAAATCCTTGGCACGTTCAAGGCGTTTTTGAAACAGACCGGACAGCCGGAATATCGCTGGACCACGCGCGACTACCGGAGACTTCAGCAACTCATTCGCTATATCCCCACTGTGGCCAGACCCAACTGCGAAATGTTTTTAGAGCCCTTTGAAGGATTTACCGAAGAACAGATGCGGCTGTTGGATCTGTATCCCGGAGATGAAATGAACGGCGTTTATTTATCGGTGAGTTCCGGGAAATGCCCGAACAACTGTTTTCAGTGTGGATTGCACCGGTCCACGAGGGCATTGAAACACATGCCGTTTCCCATGGTCGTGAAGATACTGCGCCGGCTCGCGCCCTATCACCGGAATGTGTATCCGTATTTTAACAGTGAGCCCTTGTACTATCGGGACAGCACAGTCAATGCCACGATCGCTGATGTGGTTCGGCATGGCAGGCGCGCGGGATTAAATATGGAAATCATTACCCATGGCGTTCGGGACGTCCAAACGAACAAAAGACTGGCGGCTCAACTCGCGCGCCTGCTGCGGAGTTCTCTGAGTATCAGCATCCATCTTTTTCAGAATGAGAGAGTCGTGCAATACGCCGAAGACAAGGTTCTAAAAACAGAATCAAAGGAGGCGCTGCAAAAAAGGCGGGAGGCACTGATGGAGGAATTCACCGGCCGGTTTGCGGCGCTGATTCAGGGGGTCAAGGGTGCCGGAAAGCCTCTTCACGCCAGGATATATAATATTCGCTATTCCCGAAAAATATTGGCGCGTTGTCCCCGAACGCGGGCCGTGCTGAGGGAATTGCAGACGATGCAAAGAGATCTCATCACGAGGTTGAATGACCGGCTGGGCATTGATATCCAGAGCAGGGAATATTGGGAAAACGATGGGCAGGAAGTAGTGAGTCCTGTCTATTGGACGGGAGATGCGGCGGCCAACTTGAAGGGGTTGATTCAACGGCTGGATGCGGGGGCAAATCCGAGCATATCGGGAGTCTACCCCGATTCCAACCTTAGAGAACTGCAGGAATTACAGCGGATTTATGACAGGAAGGACAAAAAAATGACGGAAATATCGACAGTCCTGGCGGAAGATATTTCTATGGTGTTGGAGTCTGACGGCCGTTGTACCTTGAATGTGCTGGAAGGGGAATATCAGCGGTATCGAACGGTGGGAGAGATGTTCAGCGGTTCGCGGGATCCTAAATTTGTTGAGCTGATGGCTTTTATAAAAATTATTTTGCCCCTCCATGTGGGAAAGGCGCACAGGGCGCCCAGGGATTATTTGCATCATCTGGAGCGGCAATACGGCGCAGTGCGCCGCCCCTCACAGGTGAAGATTGTGGAGTCGCAGGTCGGCCTGGCCCAGGTCGATCGGGATTTGCGGCAGAAATTGTTGAGCAATCTCAAGGAAGAATATACCCAACAGACGGGCAGGAGTGTTTCGGATGACATAGGGTTTATCAGGAACGCGAAATTTTTTGTCAGCAATGTCGTAGGCCGGGAACCATTTTTTGAGGTGTTGATGAATTATTGGGTGCCGGGAGGGGAAATCATGCCGCTGTTGGAGAACCTGGACGAGGCGAATTGTGCCCTCTTGTATGAGAGACTCAAGGACGTTCCGATGCCGCTTTGGATGAGGGTGGAAGTCAAGTTGCCTGACTGGTACGGCCTGGTTCCCTTTGAACCGGTGCCGATGGATCGTGCAAGAAATGTTCGCCGCACCTATGAGACGGTCCGCACGTTTGAACTGCCCGCGCGGATTTTCCGCCCCGCTTTTGCAGCCCCCGCGCCGGCGGATGTCGACGGCATGACAAGCCGGCAGGGTGTCTTTCAGTCGGCCTGTCTGGCCCCGCCGGGGCTGACTACACAGGAAGCCCAGCGGCTGGCGCGCGAATGTCAGGAGACGGCTGCGGCGCGAGACCATGTTGCGCAATATAAGCGGCGCATAGAAGAAAATTTTTCAACAATGCGAAGGACAGAGGACTTGTCGATTTATGACCATGAAGAGTGGGATCTCTTTCTCGCGGAAAAACAAAGTGTTGAGTGGCTCTCCCAACGCGGGGGATTGAAGGGCAAGCGGGTGGTGGATTTGACGCCCGTGTACGGCGGATTTGCCCGAAAGGCCGCAGAAGAAGGGGCGCAGGTAGTTGCGTATGCGGCGGGGCCGATTCAGCAGAGGATGCTGGAGGAGCATTTTGCCGCCGCGGGTGTGCCCCCGGTTCAATGGCGTAGACTCTCCGATGATGTTTTGGAGGCGCTGCGTGAGCCAATAGATATTGTGCACGTCAATCTCCGGGACTTGCCCGATATGGAAGCTGTCCACGCCGTTTTGAACACCATTCTCCGGGTGCTGCCAAAAAAGACGCTGCTTTTTCTGGAGTCGGAGGGGAGTACTTTTGAGACGCGCCTCTTGTTTGGTTATTCCACCATGAGGGAATATTGGAAAGACTGGCTGGCAGATTCTTTCCCCGTTGCCCTCCAGGGGGTCGTGTTCCCTTTTGCCGGGCCCAAAGGCCTGGACACGAGGCAGGGAATCATGCGTCGTCAATTGATGACGGCCTTGCTGGAGACGAGCGATCGCCGGGATATTTGGGCGCAGCCGGAATCCTCAGAAATCAAAGAGCACCAATCTGATTGGGAAAAGGGCGAATTTACGATGGATCTTGATCGGGAAGATGCGCCGGCAGAGTTGTTGTCCTTTGGGCCTTCCGTGCCGCCGGAAATCCATGCCAAGAATTGTGCCCTGTTGGCAGGGCATCCGAGCGACTATCTGCTCAATTTTTTGATGGATTATTTATCGTATCTGGTGAACAAAGAGCGTCAGCAGTATTGGCACACAGAATGGATGAAAGCACAGCGGGAAGAGGGAAGGAGAGCCGCGGCGCTTCTGCACAGCGACGGTCCCCGGCTGGTGGACTGTTTCTTGGAAAACGCGAAGGCCAATCCTGAGTATGGTCTTCAGATTTGTCCTCTGGTGAATTCTCTGGCTGGCACGAATGAATTGCCAGAGCCCACGCGGGAGGCATGCACGAAATTTGTGGAGGAATTTGTCGAGGATAAGGATCGGCGGCAGGCCGTCAGGGAATTTTTGGCTCCGCCGTTGACGATCTCCTCCGATGGCGATGAATATCGGCTGATTAAATTGATGGCGAAAAACGCCCAGCCCGGTGATGTGGAATGGCTGACGCAGATTTTTGAAAGTCCCCTGGGTGCGGATCATTCCACGATGGGACGAGAGGGTGCTTATGCGCTGACACTGCCTGATGGCGGGTATGTGTTGGTATGCAAGGCCAATTCCTGCCGGTCGGAGATTCGATGTGCCGTCGGGAATGCCCTGGCCGATTTGTATGAGTCCACGGACGATGGTTCGCAAAAAGAGCATATCGCCGATGCCATGCTGTACGGAATGGATGCCCTGCTGGATTCCTTGAAACAGAAACCATATCTCATGGAGGAACTGGCTTGGCGGGTTTCTATCCTGGGGGATTTAGGGGATCCGCGAGGGATCCCCAGGATTATAAGAGCCCTGGACTGGGAAATGCAACTGCCCTATACACCCTCCGACGATTTCGACTATTTTGACATCTTTCATCATCCCGGCATGTGGGCCGTGAGGGCTGTTTCAAAAATTGTCCATACAATGCCGGAGGGAAAAGAAAAGGCCGAGGCACTGCAATGGATCCGCAGTGTGATGGCCAATCCATTGTATGAGAAGGCGCCCTGGGTGAGGGTTGAGGCTATGCAGGCCCTGGGCAATTTGGGAGATATGGAGTCTCTGTCGGCGCTTCACCGCACGGTGCTGGATTCTGATGAGGATCTGCGCCTGCGTCTGGGAGCATTGGGTGGCATTGCGGCACTTGGAAATCACACCAGTCTTGCCGTGCTGTCGGAATTGATGGCCCGTGGACCCGCAGTAGAAAGTGTGGATGCGGGCCTGCTGGAGAATGCGGAAGAATATTTGGATGCCTATGGCTTGTCCGCGGAAACATGGAAGGGAGTAGAGCCCAAGGAGTTGGTCGCCCGGTTGGTGAAGAGGATCAGCGCCAGTTCCGCTGAACAGCGGGAAAAAGCCGGGGAACGGCTGAAGACCTTCTTTTTTAGGGAGTCTGGAAGCAATGAGTGGGAGCGGTTGGCGTTTCTGCCGCCGCTGTTGGAACGGGCCCATGACATCAGCGCCGATCTCCTGGCGGAGCGTTGGGATAAAATTGCGGCCATCCTGCCCCCAGAGCACTGGACTTTGTTGGCACCTCTGTTTCCCGTGATTTTTGGAATGGAGGCGGATGGACGGCCTGTGTTGAGCAGGACCGGTTTCAATAGTGTTATCGGGAGATTGCAGGTCCTGCAGAGCAAGGACGCGCCGTTTGGACTGGATCATATCCGAAAGGCCATCCAGCAATACGGCAAAAATCGGACGTTGTTCCGGCAAGTCGTTGCCCAGCTCATTTTGGCGCCAACGCTCAAGGGATTATGCCGGCCCGATGCGAAGGCATTGGATGAGCTTCGGCGTATGGGTGTTCAATACGATCTATTGAACAATCTCAACGATCCCCAAGAAGTGTTGAAGGCCTTTCAATCGGCCCTGCCTCATTTGTCTGCGGGTGATCAGTCAAAGCTGGGGGTTGCACTGCAGGAAAAGACGGGGTTTTCTCTGAGACAGTTTGCGGAGAATCCAGAGGAGTTGACGCGAATTTATGCCGATGAGGTGGTGCAGGTTTTTGCGGCATACCCCTTTGAGGAAAAAAGTCTTCGCGATGCGTGGAGTAGTTTTGAGTACGTGAAACCCGAAGGGATCAGCTTTGCCCTGGCGGCCAGGACGCCGGAATATTTTGCCTGGGGGAAGCGCGTGGGGGATTGCAGCGCGTTGGGTTCGCATGCATTTTGGTTTCGTGCGGCCAATATTTCAAGCGCGTACTGGTGGGAGTTGGTGGTCTATCTGGACGGAAAACCGGTGGATGTGCTGGATCTCAATCTGGGGCAGGCGGGCTGGCAGGGAGAGCCGGTTCTTATGATGGATGCCCATGAGGCCGTGCTGGAATCCGAGGAAGGATCTCATGCCAGCAAAAGAATTTTGGCTGCGCGCGCAGAGATGCTCAAGAAGACATCCGAAAAACTGGCGCAATTGGCCGGCCGGGCCGGCTTGAAGGCCGTGTTGGCCGTGTCCGACTCCCTCCGAAACAATGTCAAACAGTACTATGAACAGTCTTTTCCCCGCGTGCAAGCGTCGATTCCCATCCACGTCATCGACGATTCCTTCGTGCCGTGGGATACGCGTCTGGCACTGCCCATGGAAGGCGGCCGGATTTCCCCCTTGAAATATATCCAGAGCACATCACGGGGGGGACAGCCGCAGGTGGTTGGGGATGCGCTGGGCAATATCGAGCGAATCGTCCGCTCTTGTCTTGCGGACCACATGGCGCCGCGCGCCCTGGCGCGCGCCCTGGACAACGGCAATTTTGAAGAGGCCGAAGACCTTTTTGTCACAGGCCGGGGGAGGGCGTTGAAATTGGCCCAAGAAAGACTGGAGGCGCCAAGGCGTATTTTGAATGATCATCGTGTGTCGCTGGCGGCGGCCCTGCAGATGCTCTTTGGAACATCGCCTTTGTGCGCGAAGGCGTTTCCTGTTGTTGTTTGGACAGCGCAGGGGATGAATTTGGGAAAGCCTGTACGGCTGGGAGAGAT
>CAZGMX010000112.1:0-3458 GCA_964526865.1 uncultured Actinomycetota bacterium
CTTGCTGGGATCGGTTGTCCCCAGGATGGCCCGGATTTTGGACACGTCGTCCTGCCCCTGATACACGATGGCCAGGCACTTTTCAAAGCCGGGTCTTTTCCTGCTTTCCGGATCCCTCACTTCCGCCGGGTCCAGCCCCGTCATAAACTTGATGATCTTGTTAAATTCGTGCTGGGCATTCAGGGCGTTGATCTTTTCCCCCAGGCCCTCCTCCACCCCGGGCGGCAGGGAAAATTCGAAACTCTCCTCCAGCCCCTCGCGGATCCGCTTGCTGATCTGGGGCTTCAACTTTTCCTCAAACACCTTCTTGACGGGTACATAAAATTCCTCGGCCTGCTCCACGCTCATCCGGATCACCCGCGTGGCAACAATGTAGAGCCCGGCACGGCTGAACAACTCCACGATCTGGCCGGCACGGCTGGAGGGGCCCTTGAAATTGTCCGGCTTAATCAAGACAAGTGTTGTCTGCGGCTTCACTCCGGAGGGATAGGAAATTACGTCATGCAGAACCCCTCCGTCGCTGTCGGAATATTTTGCCCACACACTCAACGCCCTCTGCGCCTGACTCTTGTCAGGAAGGATGAGCACCGCCGGCTCGAAATATTTCACACCGCCGCGGCCGTCCACGACATAATCGCCGTATGTGTCACGGATCGTCTCCCCGGCGATTGTCTCCCGCGTGATGTGCCCAACGATGTTGTTTCGAAGTTTTTCGATCACATTGTCCCCTTTGAACAGGAGAAACATGACCCTGGACCGCTTCCCGGTCTTTTTGTCGGGGGCGTAATATTCTTCTACATATTCTTTGATGAGCCGGTTGATGTGGGGATGATCGGATTTTTCATCCGGTCCCATCGTTTCACAGTATTCCCGAACCAGCTCCCCGCTCGGCGCAAACATCCGGGCGGCCACCAATTCGTGGTCTCCCCGGGACAGGAGCCTGGAGATTACTCCACCAGTGCGTGATTTGGCCAGGGTGTATGGATTGATCAGGACGAATGCCAGTTCTTGGGCCATAAATTTTTTCGCTCCTCATCCGGATAGTCAAAGGACAAGCACTCCGAAACCACATCTCGGAATGCTTGTCCTTTTAAAACACTTCCTGTTACGCCATGGATCGCCGATGAAAAATATCCCGTCTACTTCTTGGGAAGAATCTTAAACATGCCCGTTCCGCAAGTTGGGCATTTTCCCTTCAACGCGCGTTTCCCATTGGCCATTTTTACTTCGGCAGCACCCGTGATTTCTCTTTTTGCCTTGCACTTCACACAGTATCCCTCTGACATACATTCCTCCTCATTTAGATTATGGGCGCCAAACCTAGCATTGCAAAAACCAAGTGTCAAGTATTTTACAGGCGCAAACCGGCCCAAAACCGGCCGCCCCCCTTGACAAAACCGCTCGTAGACGTTATAATATAAGCAGATGGCGTGAGTTATAGAACCGGCAGGCGTTTTGCCGTGCCGGCGGCATTGTTTTTTATTTGGAGGCAATCTGGAGACGATCACAAAATGATCCGTCGTAACACAATGTCCCATCTCACCGCGAGAGCCGTGGCGCTTTGCCTGGCCGCGCTCCTGTGCCCTCCGCAGGCGGCCTGGGCTGCGGCATATCACCACGGGCAGGACACGCGCAATCCCACGGCACAGCACTCGCCGGCCCGGCACACGCTGGCCCCCCAATCATTGTTCCAGAATCCTCTTGCCAAACATGCCGCCAAAATTTCTAGAATCAACGCGGACATGGCAGAATACTGGCTGCGGGAGGATCCGCGCTCGCGCAGAAGCATTTCCCTGCGAGCCGGCATTCACAAAGCGATGGCAAAACTACACAGCAAGACTCCCGTGCGGCTGTTGGAATATTTTGTCACCCGGACCCGCGACGGCGTTCTCATTCCCTATCTTTTAGACAACGAAGTCTGTGTCTTCTACATCACGGATCCCCAATCCCCCATGGGACAGTTTAAACACTTTGCCGTCGAGTCCGCGCGGGTCCTTACGCTCTCGCGCATTGTGAAAGAGACCGGATGGGGCCGTGAAAACCTGTTGGCGAAAGCCCCAAACGGGATGAAAGAGAGGGATTGGGCCGACGTACGAAACGAACTGTTTTGCATGAGGCCGCCCGATCTCGCTGTCAATTTATTCAAGACAATATACGGCAGAGAGTATGAACGGCGCGAATTTGGGGCCGTGGGAACCCCCGCACGGACACGGCTTCTGAACCAGCAGGCATTGGACTGTGCGCGTGCGATGATTGCCAGCGGCGCGGATGCAGAATTATTGAATGCCGCTGTTGCCGGAGACACGGCCTTTTGCTGCCTTGTCAACCTCTGGCTGGACGGATTTCCCCTCGATCAGGACTCTCTCGCGCTGGCCTTGCGGCCGAACTGTCTGCAGGCCCTGAACACGGCCCAGCGCTTGAGAGAGACAAAGGGCATGACAGCGGCATCCGCAATCCTGATCGCCCGCAGAAATAACGCCGTCGATTTTCGCTATCAACTGCACCGCATTTTGGTCGCGCAATCGACCCGCCTGAATATTGAAGATCCTGAGACAGCGGCATTAAAAATCCACTGTTTGCTTCGCGACGAAATTATTTCTTCGGCCGACCGGAGACAAAGAATGCTTACTCTTCTTTCCGAAACCCATGAGGACGGCAGGTGGATGCGAAAGATTGCCTCCGCGGACCCCGGAGACATTCTGGACTTTTGCCTGGAGGTATTCCGGCCGGAGATTCAACTGCAGATCAAGGGAATATTAACAGACATCACAAAAAGAGAGCAGACAACTCGGGAGCTGGATGAAAGGTTTGACCGGCTGACCCCCGAGGCAAAATCCATTCTGGAAAAAGAACCGCGGCACGCCACTCCGGTGGCCTACGAAATCGCCGACATCATGGACCGTCAGCGATGGCGCTATTCCGAGGCATTCCGCCACTTTTTCATCCGCGGCCTTTTGGCGCTAAAGGACAGAGACGCGGACATTGCCGAGCGATACCTGTCCGAGGACCTCCTGCTCAACTTTGACCTCCATGCGGCCATTCATACCGCGTTTGACCTTCTCAGTCCCGAAAAGGCTATCGAGTTTGTCCGTCTGCCCGATCTCAAAAAACGGACCGCGGCACTGCAAAAATTTGCAGACAGGGACATCCCTTCCTATTCGGCCATGGAGATTGCAAACCGGGAAGGCAAAAACGGCTACTTCGATGATGAAACGAAACTCATCGAGCAAATGCATCGCGCGGTCCAGACGGCCATCGATGAGGACACCCCTCAGGCCCTGATTTCCTGTCAATCCAGGCAGGAATGGGACAGAAACCGTGGCATCGTCGAGCGGATGACAAAAACCCATTCGGGTCTGCTCACACTGCATCAAGATGTAACTCCAGGCCAGGAGCAGGCGGCAGTCGAGGCCGGCTGGTACCGGCTTCAGCGCGGTGGAAGACCGCCCCAAAAGGCA
>CAZGMX010000112.1:3517-9215 GCA_964526865.1 uncultured Actinomycetota bacterium
GAGAGGGCGCAAGGAAGGATATACTCCGACGCATGGAAAATTCAGCGGCTTGTCAACATGGGCATTCCCGAGGAGCGCACACGCTCTGTGGAACATCTGTTTCCTTCGGCCCTCCTTTTAGACCCGGACCCGCAAATGGAATCTACGATAAAATTTTTATTGATGCATCTGTCCCCCCAAAGGGCCGCGGCCATCGCGCGCTCTGAAGATGCAGAAGCACAAACAAGGCGTCTGAGGCAGTTGGTCTTACAGAAAAAAATCCTTGCCGCCAGCGCATACGAACTACTCCGCGAAGAGAGAAACGGAAAGTTATCCGCCCGCGAATGGGAAATTCTCTCCCGGTTGAGTCTGGCGGTTCAAACAGCCATTCAAGAGGACACGCCGCAGGCCGTTTGTGCCTTTCCGTCCAGAGAAGAATGGGACAGCGCGCGCCGAACGCTGGACCGTCTGGCGCAGAGACACCCTTCTCTGATGGAATTTTATGAGGACGTGGCCCCCGGCCAGGAACAGGCCGCGGTATCCACACACTGGTGCAAGACAGTGGAGAGCGGCATCACGCCGGAGAAAGCTCAATTGGTCGTCCTGACCTATCCCGGACAGGCCTTGCCGCCGCACAAGGCGGCCCTCGACGTCACGGTCCAAAACATCTTGAGCCGGCACCCGGAACAGCCGCCGGACAAGGCCCTGGCCATCGCAGAATGCATCCGGCGGACGGGATGGGATTATCAGTACGCGCGGAAAATCCCCTATATGATGGAACTCGGCGTCGCGGATGAGACAAAGGCCCTGAAGGCTGGCCACCACTATACCGCAGAAATTCTTTTGAATGAAGATATGCGGTGCATCATGAAGACCCTTTTCCAATATCTTTCCCCCGCCATGGCCGCCGGCTTGGTCCGGTCCGCCAATCCCGCCGCGATGGCAAACCGGTTTGTGAAACTTGTCCGCGAGGGAATCAACGCCCTTTCCGCGAGGGAAATTGTCCTGTTGGAAGGGGACATCCCCTATACCCCCAAAGAGATCCGCCTGCTGGTCCGGTTGGAAGAGGCCGTTCAAAAAGCTTCCGGCCGGGACGCGAAGGAATTAGACGCATCCTTGCCGTTTGCCTCCCAGAACGAATGGACTAAGGCGTTGAACACTTTAACGACACTGGCAAAAAATCACCCTGGGCTTTTGGATGTCGACTCCGGCCAGTCGGCCGTCTTTGCCGCGTGGGCCAGGACAGATGGAACAGGACTCATCGGTGAGCGATCGGCCAGTGTCGGCTTGGTCTATCCCGGCCAAACGGCCCGGCCCACAGGACCGATTTATACAACCAGTCAACTGGCCGCCGTCCGGCAGGAAATGGGATCACCGCAGTTTATGGTCCATGCCGAAAAAGCCTTTCAGGAACAAAAAGAAAAACTGCGCCGGGGCGAACCGTGGAATAAAACAGACCATGTATTCTTTTTGGATGATAACGGCGCCCTGCTGGGATGGCATCCGGGCGCCGTCAAGAGACAGGACGAAAGCGGAACCCCGCTGGAATGGTATCCCGGCGACATCAACAGACTGTTCGACATGCGCCTGGAGGCGCTTTTGAAAAAACACGATGCCGTCTGGGTGCTGGGAATCCACACACTCGCCAACGGCCACCTTCCCAAACGGTCCACACACATGCCCCGGATCTACGTGCCGGGCGGCACGGGCAATCCTGCCTTTCCGCCGGAGAGTTCTCTGGCCGTCCATTTCAAAAGGGACATCGGCGGCTCCATGGACGCAGAATTCATGGATGTGGTCGACAATATAAATGGCGTGGCAGACCACGCCGCGAAGAGACCCTTCGCCTATTACGGCGAAAACGACAACAAGTCGGATTGGAAACCGCTGGATGTTCTGGCATCAAAACAACTCCGCGCCCCATCGATCATCTGGCGCTGGCTGAGCCTGGCCCAAGGACAGCCTGTTGTCCTGGACACCGTCACCACCGGCCTCAACACGGAATTGTCATTTCTTCTCTCGGCTAAAGTACGCGGGCGGGCCGGATTCGAGCCCGACCAACCCATGATCTGGAAACTCATCCCCCGGCGCAACGGCGTGGAGGCGCGCGCAACCTATCAAAGCGGCGCACCCGGTATTTTTGTGTTTAGGATCCGCCTGCCGGCCGCAATCACGGACCACCTTCCCCTCTTCAGCAAACAAACGGTCCGCCTGCCCAAAGACACCGAGGACATGCCGGAGGGAAGCAAAATTTTTAATCCGACAAAACCGGAGAAGGAATCCATCATCGCCGACATGATGGAGAGAAACCTCTTCTCCGAGGACGACTGGAAAAAGGCGCAAAACGCGCCGGCTGCGGAAACGATTGCGGACATGGCCGGCGACTTCGAGGACTCCTTCTACAAGACTTGTGAAGCGGCCCCCAAGGGTCTGCTCATCTTCTTTGACGATCAGGGCGAGGTGCTGGATTTCCTTCCCGATGGGCGCCAGACCCATCCCGAATTTGAAACCAAACTGCACGAACTGCTGAGCCGCCACGACCGCCTCTGGGTTGGCGGCATCAAATTGACCAATGCCTCTGAGATCAAGGCATTTCCTGTGAGACTGCAGGAAAGAAAGACGATCGCGCTAAAAAAACAGGGATTTGCCCCGGAAGAAATGGTCGCCGTACGGGTAGCGCGGACCGCCGACGGCGCGGCACTCATTGAAAAGACCAAAGCATTTAAATCCTGGGAACAATCCATCCGGGCGGCGGCTCCAACACGCGATCTGGAACCTGTGCAAAAAACCTCCGGCGTTGCCATTCGCCTGAAGGGTCCGCAGGTCGTCCTCCACTCATACAACGGCGACGTGCTGGAACGGATGAGCCGGGGAGAAGGCGAACAGATTCCCAGAAACAAGCGGCGCAATATCCAGGAGGGCCTCGCCAAACTGGCGCAGGATTTCCCCGATCTGGCGGGAGACTTCCTCCTTCGCAAAACCGTGCAGGTGATCCGCTATCTCGACAGGCTCTCCACACACCCTGAATACGGCGTCATCAACCTGGAAGAGAGCGCCGGGGGCAACCGGAATCTGGCGCGCCTCAAGGCCTATCATGAACTCCTGCACGACCTGATGGACTGCCCTGACGCATTTCTGGAAGAAATCCTGGTCAAGAAAAGAGAACTGGAATATCTGTTCGGCGGCGCCTTCGGGGATCCCTCCGGCAAGACGATTCAGGACCTTCTCACGTATCTCAATAGAGAAGGCCGCATCGACGATCCCCTCTTCAGCACACTTGTCACGGACTACCGCGATCTTGTGGGCCGTCCGGAGGTACCCCTGGCACAGGAGGTCCTCGCGCTGATCGCAAAATATGTTCTGGCCTCGCAGAGTTTTATTCAGGGAACCGCCAAACAGTCCGCCTTTAGCATCGGCTGGCAGCCGGACGAAACGGGACTGACGCATCTGGAACGGGCGCTGGTTCAAATAGAAGCCGATTTAAACAACCGCATGGAACTCAAGCGCCGGCCGCAGGGACCGCTCACGTCCGAAGAAATTGAATTGCAGGCAAAGACACTGCTGGCGTTTCACCAACACGGCGTCAAGGACGAAATCGTCAATTTCAGCTGCTTTCCTCTGTGCGAAAAATGGGAATTATTTGCGGAAGATTTCGAGCCCTTTTTGACGCCCGGGACCCGCCTCCAGATGGAAGACAAGCGCGCACAGCTTCTCGCCCTGTTAAAACTCCAACAGAAATATTTCGAGCCCCGCCTCTACTCCCTGGCCGTCGCACGGAGACTGGCGCACGCCTATCTCTCATTAAATGAAGAGTTGTTGAAAGCGAGCCGGGCCGTCTTGTCCGGAAATGGACGCATTGAGAACGTCGCGGACGATTTCTCCTCGTTTGACATTGTGCCGCAATCCGACCCCGTGTCCGTCGCGAACGTTCTCGACCGCATCAAACAGGAACTCGTGTCTGCCAATGCACCTGGGGTTCTGGTGAAAGGGACCGATTCCATCCGCCACAGTCTCAGCAATACACAGTTTGTTCTGGGTATGTTCACGTTCGAAAACCGCGGGATGCAGGAGTCGGACATCAAAATCATCCTGGACAATCTTTGGGAATTTTTCCTGCACAATCCCGCACTGGTTCCCCACTACGATCGCGCGCGCAAAATCTGCCCCGACCAAATCGCCCCCGTTGCCGGTGATCCCGTGCTGGTGCGCCAAGTTCTGACCAGCGCATTCTTGCTTGCCGGCCACAGCGTGCCAAAAGGAGAGGGCATGTCTGTCACAGCCGGCCTCATCGACAACGGTCAGCTCATCGCGGTAGAAATACGCACCGGTGAGGGCAAGGGGCTTGCGTCAAGCGCGTTGGAAAGAATCCCGGAGGACCTGCGCTGGACAACCGTGGAGCGGATGGTTCAATCGATCGGTGGAACCATTTCTTACCGGATGGAGGGAGGGAAAAGCGCCTCCGTGCAAATCATCTTTGCGGCGGCGCCGGCAACCGGCCCTGCAAATCTGCCGGAGACCGCCGGCCGCAACCTCATGGAATCGGCGCTATAGGCGCCTGAACAAACCCATTACTCCGGCGAACCGCCGGAGTCCTGTTCTTTTTTTCCAGGTGCCTTCGTCTCGATGCTTTTCTTGATCGCTTCCGTGTCCACGATCTTGTTCTGCTTCAAAAGTCTGCTCACGTATCCCGACGTATTCGTCAGATCCATTCGAACATTGATGCGCCCCGGAGCCTCTTCCATGCTGGTGGAGGATTGGATGGATTCGGCCAGAAGTTTGCGGCGGAAATATTCCAGGATGAAGGCCAGGTCCTGCTTGCCGGCCGCGATGTCCGCCGGATTGTCGATCATAAAAATACCCCGGAGTCCCACATGGTTGGAATCCACGATATCGACAAAGATTCCCGCACACCGCACGGACGAAGCATTCATCAACAGCGGGATCGCCAGCTTTTTCTCCAGCTGCTGATTGAGCCGGCTCAAATAATTGTCCTGATTGTTCAGATAGACCAGCACATCCTGGGGTTTTTCAAACCGTCCCAAAAACTCCCGCAGTTCGGGCGCATAAGGCAGGGCGGTTCCCTCTTTCGACGCGCGGACCGCCCCTTGAACCAGCGGCAGATAATTCCCCACGATGATCCGGTTGTTTTCAAAAGCCCAGGAACACATTTTGTTTTTTTTCTCCAGGGAGGGGCTGTACGAAATGTCCCCGTCCAGGACCGTGCAATCCGGCGCCGATACCCACGCGCCCAGCAGGGCCTTGACGATGGAGGGTTGAAGGCTCTTTTCCTCACTGCGCTCCCTGACCTTCAATTTGAAATTGATATTTTTTACCCTGAACTTGATGCTGGTATCGGTGGGAATGATATCGCTGACGATCAGCATCCTGGGTTTGGGTTCCAGGGGATCGAACAGGACCACGGACGCCTCCTGCACATCCACCAGCGAAAACTCCTCCACCGCGGACTGGCCGCCTTCCCCCATTGCGCCCATGAGAAAATTGCGCTTCACCGAATCTAAAATCCACTGAATGCCGGAATCCCCGCTGTGCATGCGGACAAACACGGCCAGGGGGAAACCCTCCGGAAGCACATCGGAGGTGTTCTTGCCCGCGGCGGGCGCCGCCGTCAGGACCACGATCAGCAAAACAAAACAGCAATGTCGAATGGTTTTCATCGGCCCCATTTTAGCAGAAATCACCGCAGCGCCCATGCAATGCA
>CAZGMX010000113.1:0-9135 GCA_964526865.1 uncultured Actinomycetota bacterium
TTCTTTGCTCGATGTCAATTCGCGGGAGAGGTTCTCCTTGACTTCCTCAAACTCCGTCGGCCGGGCTGCCTCTTTCTTGAAACACTTGATGATGTGACATCCAAATTTGGTTTGCACCACGCCGGACGTCTCGCCCTCCTTCAAGGAAAAGGCGGCCTTTTCAAATTCGGACACCGTCTGGCCCCGGCTGATAAATCCCAAGTCTCCCCCGTTGACCTTGCTGGGATCCACCGAATTCTCCATCGCCAGAGCGGAAAAGTCGGCTCCCCCCTCCAGCTTGCCCAGCAATTCGTTGGCCACCTTGGCATCCTTGACGAGGATATGGGAAATCCTGATTTTTTCCGGCACTTCGAATTTTTGCTTGTTCGCTTCGTAGTATGCCCTGACGTCTTCCGGTTTCACTTTGACCGCAGCATCCAGCTGTACCTGAATCAGCTTCTGGACGATGACCTGCTTTTTGGCCCTCTCCAGGGCCTTCAGCACTTCAGGGTCCTTGCTTAGACCACGGCTCTCACCCTCCGCATACAGCACTTCCTGATTCACAAGATCTTCCAGTAATTTTTCTTTTTGGTTCAAGACGGCAGACCGGATGTTTTCAGGGGCGCTGTCCACCACCGCCTGAAATTCCTTCAGCGTGATAGTCGTATCTCCAATCCGCGCCAACACCTTGGATGCTGCGTCTTGGGTCCCTTCTTTTTGCTGGACTGTCTTGTCCTGCGTCACCTTTTCCTGCGCCGCATTTTCTTGCGCCTCTGCCGCCGTCAGACTCACCGCACACACCATTCCTATCACCAGAACGAATAATTGCCAGCCCCTCTCTTGTCGTTTCATGATGGCTCCTTTTTTTTGAATTAAGGATTAAGGATTAGGGATTAGGGATTAAGTGAAAGAATAAACCACACCCCATAGCTCCTTACTCCTTAATCCTTATCTCTTCTTTCTCTCTTAAACCGCCAATTGTAGATGCGTCCGGCAACTTACTCAACACGTTTTTG
Organism: uncultured Actinomycetota bacterium; assembly: GCA_964526865.1. Taxonomy (GTDB): domain Bacteria; phylum Auribacterota; class Ancaeobacteria; order Ancaeobacterales; family CAZGMX01; genus CAZGMX01. The sequence goes on from CAZGMX010000113.1 coordinate 996, forward strand.
ATTTCCGACACCAATTCCAGAGGATGCTCCGACTGGCTGCGCGGCAGTTTTCCGTCGATGGTGACCACGTCCCGGCCCCTGCGAAAAAACCATTTTCCCGCCCTCTTCTCAATACAATAGACGTTCTTGGCCCGCGCGAGGATCCGTATTTTTGCCGCCTCCAGAAACAATTCAACCTCCATCGGCGGCCTGCCAAACCGGTCGGCAATCTCCTCCCTCAGGCGGACCACCTGGGATTCATCCACCGTCGAGGAGATTCTGCGGTAGAGATCCAACCGCATCGCCTCGCTGGGCACATAGCCGGGGGGAATGACAAAATCCGTTCCCAGTTTCACCTGGACCTCAGTGTCGGGCGGGACATCGACTTTTTTCAGCTGTTCCACACTGCGCCTCAACAGCTGGCAGTACAGATCGAATCCAACCGCGGCGATGTGGCCGTGCTGCTGGTGCCCCAAAATATTTCCCGCGCCGCGAATTTCCAAATCCCGCATGGCGATCTTGAAACCAGACCCCAGGGCCGTAAAATCATGGATCGCCTTGAGCCTCTTTTTTGCCGCATCCAACAGAACCTTGTCCTTGGGCAGGAGAAAATAGGCATAGGCCTTGTTTTTGAACCGCCCCACACGCCCGCGGAGTTGATAGAGGTCGGACAGGCCAAAGCGGTCCGCCCGGTCCACAATCAGCGTATTGGCGTTGGGGATGTCCAGCCCCGACTCGATGATCGTGGTGGTCACCAGCACATCAATTTTCCCCGCCATAAATTTCGACATGATTTCGCTCAGCAGGTCCTCATCCATCTGGCCGTGCGCGCAGGTCACCACGGCTTCCGGCACCAGTTTTTGCACAGTCTCTTTGATTTTTTCGATGGTCTGTACCCGGTTGTGGACGTAGTAGACCTGCCCCTCCCGCGCCAGTTCATAGCGGATGACCCGCCGGATCAAATCGTCGCTGTATTCGGCCAGAATGGTCTCAACCGGCAGCCTATCCTGTGGCGGCGTGTTGATAGCGCTCATCTCGCGGGCACCCAAAAGGGAAAGGTAGAGCGTGCGAGGGATGGGGGTCGCGGTCAGCGTCAGGACATCGACGAGACGGCGCAGGCGTTTGAACGCCTCCTTGTGCCGGACGCCGAAGCGCTGTTCCTCGTCGATGATGGCCAGCCCCAGGTCCTTGAACTGAATGTCCTCCTGCAGCAGACGGTGCGTCCCGATGAGGATGTCGATTTTTCCCTCCACCGTGTCCAAAAGGATTTTCCGGGCCTGGCCTGGATGGCGAAACCGAGAAATCATTTCCACGCGGACAGGATAATCTGCCATGCGGCTTGAAAACGTCTGATAATGCTGTTGGGCCAGAATGGTCGTGGGGACCAGCACCGCCACCTGCCGGTGGTCCATGACCGCCTTGAACGCCGCCCGCATGGCGACTTCCGTCTTGCCGTACCCGACATCGCCGCAGATGAGCCGGTCCATGGGGCGTACCTGCTCCATGTCCCGCATGACCGCTTGGATACTGGTCATCTGGTCGGGGGTCTCTTCGTAAGGAAAAGCCGCCTCAAAATCCTTTTGCCACGGGGTCTCCCTGGAATAGGCAAACCCCTGCAGGCTCTCCCGCACCGCCTGCACCTCCAGCAGTTCCCTGGCAATTTTTAGGGTGGAGGACACGACGCGGGCCTTGATGCTTTCCCACCGTTTGGAACCCAGCTGATCGATCGTGACCGGCCGGTCGCCCACACCGAGGTACTTGCTGACCAGATATGCCTGGTCCAGAGGCATGTGCAGTTTGGCCTTGTTTGCGTATTCGATGCTTAAATATTCGCCCCAAACCCCCTCGTGTTCGATTTTCTGAATGCCCAGATACCGGCCGATTCCGTGGCGCTGATGCACCACCAGATCCCCGATGTTCAACTCCAAGAATTCGCCCAGCGGGCTGGTGCCTCGAAAACGCTTCACCGAGCGGCGGATCTTGGCCCGCCCGAAAATATCCTGATCTGTCAGGAAGACCATCCGGAAACTCGGACTGACAAATCCTTCTTCCATCCTGCCGCGCACAGCAGAAATATTTTTCAGCCATGGCTTGTCCCATCCCTGTTCAGACACCCATTGAAAAAAGCGCTTCTCTTCGCCTTCGTTTTGGAAGACAAGCCGGGCGCCATACCCCTCCAGCGTCCATCGTTCCAAATGGGCTAGGACCGTCATGGGGTCATGCGCGAGCGCATCCACCCTTTTCACCGGCAGGTCCTTCTCGCCGTCCAGGGCCATTTCCACGGGGTGAGACGTCAATTCGACCGCGGACGCATTTTCCCATCCCGGCAGGGACTGTGGCAGAAGGGACAGAGATACCTGCGCGCAGGCCTGCGCCTTTTTTATGAATTCCTGAAAATCCAGCCGCGGAATGGGAATCAGACCGTCCTGGGATTTTGTGCGTTCGAACATCGCAGACAATTCGACCGGCTCGTCCAGCACCACTACGGCGTCACAGGCCAGGTAATCCAGGATACAGACCTCCCCGCCGGTCTCCTGTAAAATGCGCCACTCATTGGCAGCGTGGATCACCGCCCGGCGGGTACTCTGACAGGACCGCTGTGTCAGCGAGTCAAAAAACCGCAAAGACTCGATGTCGTCTGCAACCCATTCCAGACGCAGGGGGTTTGCGCACGCCACGGGATACACGTCCACTATTCCTCCATGCACAGAAAAATCCCCCTTTTTTTCTACGACGGCGGACCGTTCGTATCCCCAGTTCACGAGCGTCTGCACAAAATCGTCGATCGAAATTTTCTGCCCCTGCTCCACGCTCATCCGCATGCGGTCGTACCGCTCTTTTTTCAGCAGCAGCTGAAGCGCGCCGGAGAGCGTGGCGACCACGATACCGGGATTCGGCCTTCCCGCCTTTGTACCAGCCTTTGTGCCTGCCGGCTTCCCTGTATCGCCGGCGGTACCCCAAAAATGTTCCAGAACAAGACTGCGTTCGGAGGCGTTTTCCAGCGAGGGTTTGGCGCAGACCAGCGGCAATTCCCAACCTTCCAAAATCAAGATGGGCGTTTCCTCCGGGCTGGTGGGACCCTCTTCCTTGCGGTGTCTTGCGGATGCGGCACGCGGCGGCGCACACTCCCTATCGGAAAGGCAGGAAAGACACGTCCTGAGATCCTCCACCCAGTCTTCCGCCTCTTTTCTGCCCGCACACACGATGAACAGAGACCGCAAACTGCGGCGAAACACCCGGGCAAAATAATATGCCTTGGCCGATTTCCAAAGGCCATGGATTTTCCACCGCGATGGAACCGGCGAACCGGCCAGCAACGCGACCGGATCAGCGGCGCTGCGGCCCTCCGCTCTCACGGCCTGCGGCGCTGCGCCAGAAGAACGGTCCACGCGTGTATCTTGCTTGCTCGAAGTCGAACGTCGTGTCATGATGGATGGAGCTATTATACCAGGGAGGAGACAATGAAATCATGGAGGTTCTTATCCTTTGTTCTTGTTCTGGCGCTGTCTGCCGGGGTATCTCTGGGCGCCTGCCCCTGCTGCTTCGGCGAGCGCCTGCCAACGGCGCAATCGCGGAATGATGCGCGCGCGACCGATCCGGCGTTTGCGCCCTTTACTGATGAAAAAGTCCAAGCCATGCTGCACGACCATCCGTTGAATTCCACTGAAGATTTCGCGATGGTGGAGTTGGAGCGAGACGCAGAGCGAAGCTTGCACATCGCGCAGATCAGGGACAAGGAACAACTGCACCGCCACAATTTTTCCGGTGCCAAGGCCATGCTGTGGAAAGGAACCGGCACACTGCAGTGCGGGATTGCGACGACTTTTTTGAAGGAAAAGGATATCTTTGAAATCCCAAAGGGCCAGTCACACCTCTTTGCCAATACATCCGAGAAACCGGCCGTGATCCTGGCGATCTATTCGCCGCCCCTGCAGAAGGGCGACCGGGAGAATCTATAAAGAATAGAGGCCCCCGAATTGCAATGGGTAACGTCGTGTGTCCCTGTTATATTTTTAGCTTTGAAATCAGGTCTTTGACGGACTGCGCGGAGCGGTGGAGTTCTGCCTTCTCCGTTTCATCCAAATCCAGCTGATAGATCCGTTCGATGCCGTCTTTGCCCAGCTTGACCGGCACCCCCACAAAGCAGTCGTGAATGCCGTACTCCCCTTCCAGATAGGCCGCGCACGGCAGGACCCTCTTTTGATCCTTGATGATCGCCTCGGCCATTTCCACCGCCGAAGCGGCGGGCGCAAAATAGGCGCTCCCTGTCTTCAACAGATTGACGATTTCTGCGCCGCCGTCGCGGGTGCGCTGGACGATGTCCTCAATTTTGTCCGCGGTCAGCAGCGACATAATAGGAATTCCCGACACACTGGACAATCGCGGCAGAGGGACCATGGTGTCTCCGTGCCCGCCCAGCACAAACGCGGTCACATCCTGCACGGACACATCCAGTTCCTGCGCCAAAAACGTGCGGAACCGGGCGCTGTCCAGGACTCCGGCCATGCCGATCACCCGATGCTTGGGGAAACCGCTGACTTTCAATGCCACATAGGCCATCGCATCCAATGGATTGGAGACCATGATCAAAATGGCGTGAGGGGAATGCGCTGCGGTCTTCCGGATCACCTCCGTTACGATCTGCGTGTTCTTTTCGAGCAGTTCGTCGCGGCTCATGCCAGGCTTGCGCGCCAGCCCGGCCGTCACAATCACGATGTCCGAATTGTTTGTCAGCGCGTAATCATTGCATCCGGCCACGCGGACGTCCACCCCCTGCACGGGAGTGGACTGCAGAAGATCCAGCGCCTTGCCCTGGGGAATGCCCTCCAGGACATCGATCAACACCACATTGCCCAATCCCCTGGCGACGATCCAATGGGCGGCCGCGGCCCCCACATTGCCAGCGCCAACCACCGTAATTTTTGGACGTTTCATAATTTTCTCCTGCCGTATGGTACGGGCTGACTTCTCGATTCGGGCCCCCGCCTCTGGCGGGGGGCCTCACTCGAAGAATATTCCCAGAACACCTATTCCCGCTACTCCGACTTTACCGCCGGGGCGGGGGCTTGCCCCTCTGCTTCTGCAGCTGCAGGTGCCGCCGCGTTCGGCGCAGGAACCAGCTTGATCATCTTGATGACTTCGGTCCCTTCCACCTTGCATTTGCCAGAGGTATCGTTGGTGACACCGCACACCATGCACTTGTAAGAGGGCTCTTTCTTCACGTCCCCCTGGACCATGTCATTACCGCACGTGGAACACTTTCCAGGCTCTGCGGCCGCCACATTACACTTGGCACAGACATATCCTTTCTCAACGCCGCATGTCCCGCAGTGGGAAAACGCGTACCCCGAAACACCCGCAACCATCAGCACCACGAAAAAAAACACAGCGATTTTTTTCACTGCCCCCCCTTTTTTTTTAATAATTCTACGACTCTTATTGTCGCGACATAATGTGGTTCAGACAAGCCACATTATGCCGCGTCGTGGCTGGCTATCCGGTAGCCCTTTTACTGAATCACATATTCTCCACAATGGCCTGCGCAAACTCCGAGCACTTGACCTGCGTCGCCCCCTCCATCTGCGCCGCCAGATCATACGTCACGGTCTTTTTCGCGATCGTCTTCTGCAGGGCATCCAACACCATGTCCGCGGCTTCCTGCCAGCCCAGGTACTCCAGCATCATGACACCCGACAGGATGAGACTGCTGGGATTGACCTTGTCCTGACCGGCATACTTGGGCGCTGTCCCATGCGTGGCCTCAAACACCGCGCACGCATCGGAAATATTGGCTCCGGGGGCAAGACCCAGCCCGCCCACCTGTGCGGCTAGGGCGTCCGACATATAGTCCCCGTTCAAATTTGGCAAGGCCAGCACGTGATATTCCAAGGGCCTGATCAATACTTGTTGAAACATGCTGTCCGCCAGCCGGTCTTTCAACAAGACTTTTCCCGGGGGCATTTTTCCTTCATGTTTGGCATACAGATCCTCCTCCGTCACTACCCGGTCGGAAAACTCGGTACGCGCCACCTCATAGCCCCAATCGCGAAACGCCCCCTCGGTGTACTTCATGATGTTGCCTTTGTGAACCATCGTCACGGACGGCTTCTGGTGATCGATGGCGTAGCGGATCGCCTTGCGGATCAGGCGTTTGGAGGCAAATTCGCTGACCGGCTTGATCCCAACACCGGCACAGGTCCGGATTTTACATCCCAATTTTGTGTTGAGATATTCGATCAGCGCCGCCGCCTCCGGCGATCCCGCCGGCCATTCATAACCGGCATAGACGTCCTCGGTGTTCTCCCGAAAAATCACCATGTTGACATTCTGAGGATTTTTCACGGGACTTGGAACCCCCTGAAAATAGCGCACGGGCCGAACGCAGGCGTACAAATCAAGAATCTGGCGCAGGGCCACGTTGATGCTGCGAAAACCGCCGCCAATCGGCGTGGTCAGGGGCCCCTTGATTGCCACCAGACAATCCCGGATATGGTCCACCGTTTCCTGGGGCAGCCATTTTCCGGCGGCCTTCGAAGCCTTTTCCCCGGCCAGGATTTCCTTCCAGAAAATTTTCCGGCGGCCGCCGTAGGCCTGGACAACGGCGCCATCCAAAACGATCGCGGCGGCCTTCCAGATATCCGGACCAATTCCGTCTCCCTCAATGAACGGGATGATGGGATCGTCCGGAACCGTCAGCGCGCAGTCCTCGCTTTGCGTTATTTTACGTCCTTTGAGAAACATGGCAGGAGATGTCATGGCGGCAGGAAGTTAGAATTTACCGGCAGCTGCACTTTGCCGGACTTGCCGCCTTTTGCGTCCGGCCGTCTGGAGACTGGGAAAAATACATCTCCATCCGGTCCAGCGCCTTCTTTAGGTAATCTTCCGAGGTCGCAAACGAGATCCGGATGTGCTTGCCGGAACCAAAGGGCTCCCCGGGCACCACGGCCACATGCGCCTTTTCCAGCAATTCTTCCGCCACCTTGTGCGCCGGCTTGCCGGTCTTGCTGATGTTGATGAAAAAATAGAACGCCCCCTGCGGCTCCACAAAAGAAATGTGGGGACACTGGTTCAGCCGCGCGGCCACCATGTCGCGGCGCTGTTCAAAAACCTCCTTCATCTTGCCGAGTTCCGGGAGATCTTCCCGCAGTGCCGCCAGCGCCGCATACTGGGCAATGGACGAGGGATTGGACGTCGTGTGGCTCTGGATATCCCCGATGGCACTGGCCAGCGCCTTGGGTGCCGCCAGATAGCCGATGCGCCACCCCGTCATGGCGTAAGTCTTGGAGACGCCGTTGACCAGAATCAGATATTTCGCGATGTCCGGGTGGGATTTCGAAATGGACGCGGCGGGTTCCCCGTCAAAAATGAGCTCGCTGTAGATTTCATCGGACAGCACCAAAATCTCTTTTTCGACAACGATCTTGGCGATCTCATCCAATTCCTCCTGCCGGTAAATCACGCCGGTGGGATTGGAGGGACTGTTCAAAATCAACAGCTTGGTCCGGGGCCGGATGGCCTTTCGCAGTTCCGAGGGTTCGATTTTAAATTCCTTGGCCTCTTTGGTCGGCAAAATCACAGGCGTGGCGCCGGCCAGCCGCACCATCTCGGGATAACTCAGCCAATAGGGCGACGGGATGATTACCTCGTCTTTTCCCTCGCACAGGGCGAAGATTACGTTGAAGATGGAATGCTTCGCGCCGCAGGACACAATCACCTGGCTGGGGTCGTAGGAGATGGCGTTGTCTTTGGCAAAGCGCTGGCAGACCGCCTTGCGCAAATCCATGATGCCGGACGCGGGCGTGTATTTGGTCATCCCGCCGGCAATGGCCTTTTCGGCCGCGCGGCAGATGGCGTGCGGGGTCGGAAAATCCGGCTCCCCCGCCCCCAAATCGACGACATCGATCCCCTCTTTTTTCATTTGCTGGGCCTTGCTGGAGATGGCCAGCGTCGCGGAGGGCTTGACTTCGGCTAAACGAGATGCAAGTTTCATGAGTGTACTCCGTTCATTGGGCGACGCCGGCCTTGGTTCCAAGATACTCCTCGATCACGGGCCGCACGTCGTTGTAATGGATTTGAATGATGCCACATTCCCGCTGGGCGCTCGCCCCCGAAACCGAGGCATGCGCCGTGTTGACCATGATATCCCGGCCGAACTCCTTGC
>CAZGMX010000114.1:0-1881 GCA_964526865.1 uncultured Actinomycetota bacterium
GGTGGTGGGTTCGGACTTGGCGCGTGCTTCGCGCCGGGCGTTGGCATAGGCGCCGGTATGCAGTTCGATAAAATGGGCGCCGGTCTCAGCTGCCGCACGGATCTGTGCCGAGTCGGGATCCACAAACAAACTTACCACGATGCCGGAGTTGGAGAGCGCCTTCACAGTCCGCTTGAGATTTCGAAGATTCTTGACGACGTCCAGGCCTCCTTCGGTGGTGACTTCCTGCCTTTTTTCCGGAACCAGCGTGGCCTGATCGGGAAGGATGTGAAGCGCAAAACGCACGATCGAATCGACGTCGGCCATCTCCAGATTTAGCTTGGTTTGCACACTCTTGCGCAGAAGGGTGACGTCGTTGTCCTGGATGTGCCGGCGGTCTTCACGCAGATGCACGGTGATACAGTCTGCCCCGGCCATCTCGCAGATGGCTGCGGCGGTGACGGGGTCCGGTTCTACGGTCTTGCGCGCCTGCCGAAGCGTTGCAATGTGATCGATGTTGACGCCAAGTTTGACCATATGAGTGTCCGTAATGTCCTTCGAAATTGTCCGCCACTGAAGCGTCGGCGGACTTGCAGCCTCGTCGTCCCGGCTTGAAACTCGCCAAGACTCCCCGCAATGACCTTTATCCAATGAGATCGCCATGCCCACCACTAATACGCCGGCGGACTCGCGATTTCGTGTTTAATTATTTCCGATTTTTTTCGAGATGAGGCTGGCCAGGTCGCCCGCCATGGTGCCGATGGCATCCAAATCATTTCCCTCAACCATCACTCGGGCGATATTCTCCGTTCCGGAATAACGCGTGAGAAGACGTCCGTTCTTTCCGAGGATTTGGTTGATCCGCTGAATTTCCCGCTGGATGTCCGGCATACTTTCAAAGGGGACCTTTTCCTGAACGCGAACATTCAGTAGCACCTGGGGAAAGCGTTCCATGCACTTGACCAATTGGGCCAGGGTCTTGCCTGTCTTGCGCATGCAGCACAGGACCTGAACCGCAGTGATGAGCCCGTCTCCCGTGGTGGTGTAATCCCTGAAAATTACGTGTCCCGATTGTTCTCCCCCCAGGTTGAGGTCCGCCTTCAACATTTCCTCCAATACAAAACGGTCTCCCACTGCCGCGCGCACCACTTTGCCGCCCGCGCCGGCCAGGGCCTGTTCCAATCCCATGTTGCTCATGACCGTGGCGACAACCGTGTTGTCTTTCAATTTTCCCTGTTTGAGCATGTCCAGAGCGCAGATGGCCAGAATTTGGTCGCCGTCCACCTCTTTGGCCTCGTTGTCCGCCAGAATCACCCTGTCGGCGTCTCCATCCAGAGAAATTCCGATGTCCGCGCCGTGGTCGATCACCGCTTTTCGAATGACCTGGGGAAAAATGGATCCGCAATTCTTGTTGATGTTGGACCCATCGGGGTGGTCGTTGAAGACGATGACCTCTGCCCCCAATTCGCGCAGAACTTTGGGTGCCACCTTATACGCCGAGCCATTGGCGCAGTCCAGAACGACACGGTAACCGTCCAAAGTCATGCCCTTGGGGAAGGAATTCTTGATGAATTCCACATAGCGGCCGATGGCATCGTCGTCCCGGTAGGCTTTGCCCACGTCGGTAGCCGTTGGCCGGATGCTGTCCAGTTGTCCGGAAAAGATCAAGTCCTCGATGCGTTTTTCCATCGCCTCTGGCAATTTATAGCCGTCGTGCGAGAAAAACTTGATGCCATTGTCCTCGTATGGATTGTGTGATGCGGAAATCATCACGCCGGCATCGGCCCTCAAGCTCCGCGTGATGAACGCAATGCCCGGAGTGGGCAGGGGACCCACGAGGATGACATCGATTCCCATGGAACAAATCCCGGAGGTCAATGCGCTCTCCAGCATATAACCCGA
>CAZGMX010000114.1:1891-5263 GCA_964526865.1 uncultured Actinomycetota bacterium
CAGTGGCGCCGGTGGTCCTTTTTAAACACGTATCCCGCCGCCCGCCCGATTTTTAACGTGGTCTCGACAGTCAGGGGTTCCGTGTTGGCAGTTCCCCGCACGCCGTCTGTCCCAAAAAGACGTTTCGGGTGCCGTAGAGCCTCTTTTTCCTGTGGTGGTGAGCTTTGCATAAATTAAACCAATACTTTAACTATTTATTTTGAATTTGCAATAATTTCTTTTACCTGGACCTTAATATTTGCCGGAGTGATGCTCAAGATGGTTACCTCCTTTGGGGCAGTTGCCTGGATTGGTAGTTCGTAAGTCCCTGGCTTTAAATCAGCTATGTCTAGAAAAATGGTAATTTCGGAAGAAGTAATTTTGCTGAGGATTTCTTTATTGCCGCCCAAAACAATTTTTACCTTGGGCGGTTCCAGCACAGTGTCCCAGTTCTGATTGGCAGACTGTAATACTTTAATGGGGTGATTCTCAAAAGTTTTTTGCTCAACTTCTTCCCGGATACGCACATAAACTTCGACCAAAATGTCCGATTCCTGCCCATTGGAGATACTGCTCAATCCGACTTTTTGGAAAAAAGATCGATTTCTCCCCGTCAGGTCTACCTGCTGTGTGCCGATTTTACTGGACCTTTTCAAAATTGTGGAGGGGCCTTTGATCCTGACCGACGCTGGACTGACGCTGACGCCATCCACCTTGAATCCCTCCATGGGAGTTCCTGATAATTGGGGTTCGACGGCGAGTTCTTTCTCGGCGACGCTGTCGATGCTCAATGTGATTTGAGACGGCATAAAATTGACGGCCGACACAAACTTGGGAAGAATCATGTCTTTTTCGGAGACCACAAAAGTGATATTCCCCGGCTGGATATTGGAGGAGACGTCCCTGGAATATTGAATTTTTTCCGGGTCCAAATTCTGGACGATGGACCTTGCGCCCCGCAGTGTCACGCGCAGAGACGGTCTGCTGATGTGCACGAGAAGAGAGTCTTTGGGGAGTTTCAACTGGACGGGAATTTCATGCACCACATCCATGTTTTGCTCTCCGGAGACGTACAGCCACACCAGGATGGCCAAACAGACGGAGGACACCTTGGTCCAAAAATTGTTTGTGATCCACCGAAAAATTTTCACGTGGTCATCTCCGCGCCGTCTTACGCAAAAACCAGGATTTGTGATTTTTGGGTTTTTCCGGCAGAAAGAGTTCCGTCAACGTCTTCTTGAGGGAATCTTCGTCCAGATTGCGGGTCAGCCTTCCGTCCCGCGCCAGCGAGATGATCCCGGTTTCTTCCGACACCACAATGATGACGGCGTCCGTGTCCTCGCTCAAGCCCAGCGCGGCCCGGTGCCGGGTTCCAAGTTCGGTGCCCAGGTTCGTTTTTTGTGACAGGGGGAACAGGCATGCCGCCGCGGCGACCCGGCTGTGCTCGATGATGACGCCGCCGTCGTGCAGGGGCGTGTTGGGCATGAAAATGGTTCGAAGCATTTCGGCGGAGGGTTGGCAGTCCATCCGGATGCCGGTTTCGATATAGTTCTTGAGTCCGGTTTCGCGGCCCAGCGCAATGAGGGCGCCGATTTTGTTTTTGGACAAGTCGGTGCCGGCGGAGATGACGGAATCGATCATCATGGCGTTGGCATGATGCCCCAGGAGTAGGGGACTGCGGCCCAATTGGGCCAGGGCGCGGCGGAACTCCGGCTGAAAAATAATGAGGATGGCCAGAATCGAAAATCCGAAGACGCGTGCCAGCAGCCAGTGGATGGTGTCCAGGTGCATTTGCTGGGCGGCAAAGAAAATGAAGATCAAGACAATGGCGCCCTTCAGGACCTGCAATGCGCGCGTGCCGCGGAAGAACAGGAACAGAAAATAAAAACACACCGACATGAGGGAAATTTCAAGAAGCGGACGGCCAAAATTGTCAACGATACGTGAGATGAACTCTAACATGGTCTCCCCAGGGAAAGATTAAACTTCAAAGCATCGAAAGCTTCAAGGACTTTTATCGCGTGGGCCGTTTCTTTGACGTCGTGCACCCGGACGATATCCGCGCCGCGTAAAACGGCCGCGATGGCCGAGGCAAGCGATCCGGCCAGCCGGTCCGCCGGTGGAACTTCCTCTGTTGTTCCGTTTGCCCTGCGGCGCGCAAGCAGGGCTCCCAGAAACGACTTGCGGGACAACCCGACGGCCACGCCGTACCCCGGCCGGCAAAATTGTTCCAAATGTCTGAGAATGTCCAGATTGTGCTCCAGACGCTTGCCGAATCCGATGCCGGGATCGATCCAGATGTGTTTCTTTTCAATGCCAAAGTCCTGGGCCTTGCGGGCGCGCTGGATCAAGAATTTCAGGATTTCTTTCACGCAATTTCGGTAGGCCGGATTTTTTTGCATGACCAGCGACGCGCCCTTCCGGTGCATCAGGATGATGTCCGCGCGCGCAGCGGCAACCGCCCGGGCGATGCCGGGGTCGTTCAGGGCGTTGGTGTCGTTGATCATGCGCGCTCCCAAGTCCAGGGCCTCGCGGACGATGTCCGCCCTGGTGGTATCGACACACACCGGAATGTTCAGCGCCGGAATGCATTTTTTTAGGACAGGGATGAGGCGGCGGCGTTCCTCCGTAAGGCCGATGGATCTGGAGCCGGGGCGTGTGGATTCCGCGCCCACGTCGATCAGGTCCGCGCCCTGCTCCTGCACTTCCAGGGCCCTGGTCAGCGCCCGATGGGGTGTGTTGTACCGGCCGCCGTCCCAAAAAGAGTCCGGCGTGACGTTCAGAATCCCCATGATTCGAGGGCGATTCGCGGCCGGCATGGGATCTCTCCTAAAGAACGGGTTTCGGGTGCGGATTGGGCAATGGGTCTTGAGCAGGAGCCGGTTCTTCTCCGCCGTCGGGGGACGCTGCAGGAGACCCTGCCTGGGGAATCGATGTGTCCAGCGGCGCTTGCATGTCCTCTAAAATTTCTCCGCGGACGATTTTGGAAATCTCCTCGCCGGATAGCACCTCGCGCTCCAAGAGATAAGAAGCGATCTTGATCAGTTTTTCTTTGTTGTCCAAAATGAGTTTGTTTGCCTTGGCGTAGCACTCGTCGATGATCTTGCGCACCTCGCGGTCGATTTCGATGGCCGTACTCTCACTGTAGTCTGAACTGCGGGAAATTTCCCTGCCCAAAAAAATGTGTTCCTCGCGCTCTCCAAACGTCATCGGGCCGAGTTTTTCGCTCATTCCCCATTCACAAACCATCTTGTGAGCCAGATTGGTGGCAGTCTTGAGGTCGTTTTGAGCGCCGGAGGTGACGTCCCCAAACATGATTTCCTCGGCGATACGGCCTCCCATCATGCCGCAGATTTGCCCCAGCAGTTCTTTTTTGCTCTCCAGTTAGCGGTC
>CAZGMX010000114.1:5273-9135 GCA_964526865.1 uncultured Actinomycetota bacterium
CGGTCCTTTTCCGGCAGCTGCATGGTGGCGCCCAGATAGGCGATGCCGCGTGGGATGATGGTGACCTTGTGCAGGGGTTCTGTTTCCTCGATCAACTCCAGGGCCAGCGCGTGGCCTGCTTCGTGATACGCGGTGATCTTGCGGTCTTCCTCGTCCAGCTGGCGGCTGCGCCGTTCCCTGCCCCAGCGAACCTTGTCTCGCGCTTCCTCCAGCTCTACCATGGCAACGTGCTTTTTACCGTTGCGTGCGGCAAGCAGGGCGGCCTCGTTGACCAGGTTGGCCAGGTCCGCGCCGGAAAAACCCGGCGTGCCGCGGGCGATGACGCTGATGTCCACGTTTTTGGACAGCGGGATTTTTCGCAGATGCACTTTGAGGATGCCCTCGCGGCCTTTGACGTCAGGCAGATCGATCACAATCTGCCGGTCAAACCGGCCGGGCCTCAAGAGCGCCGGATCCAGGACGTCCGGGCGGTTGGTCGCCGCGATCAGGATCACGCCCGCGCTCGTGTTGAATCCATCCATCTCCACGAGAAGTTGATTGAGCGTCTGTTCCCGTTCGTCGTGCCCGCCGCCGATACCGGCCCCGCGGTGCCTTCCGACGGCATCGATTTCGTCCATAAAAATCAGGCAGGGGGCGTTTTTCTTGCCCTGTTCAAACAGGTCGCGAACGCGGGAGGCGCCCACGCCCACGAACATCTCCACAAAATCCGACCCGCTGATGTAGAAAAACGGGACGTCGGCTTCGCCCGCGATGGCCTTGGCCAGGAGCGTCTTTCCTGTTCCCGGAGGACCGATCAACAAGACGCCCTTGGGAATCTTGCCGCCCAGCTTCTGAAACTTTTTCGGTTCGCGCAGAAATTCGATGATCTCTTCGACTTCTTCCTTGGCCTCCTCGATTCCGGCGACGTCCTTGAAAGTCACTTTTTCCTGGTCTTTGGACATCAACTTGGCCCGGCTCTTGCCAAAGCTCATAGCGCCCCGTCCCACGCCCCGCATTTGCCGGTAAATAAAAAACCACAGGAAGGCGACCAGAAACAGGGGGGGCAGAAGCGAAAAAAGAATGTTGGACAAAAGACTATTGGATTTGCGCACAACGACATCCACCTGCTTGGAGTCCAATAGCGCCGGCAGCTGCTGGTCGTTGGGAAGGATATTGACTTTGTAGCGGATCCCGCTGGCCATTTCGCCTTCGGCGGTGACGTTGTTTTCCATGGTCACAAAGCTCTTGACGCGGCCGGCATTGACCTCGTTTTTAAACTGGGTGTAGGTGAGTTTCTTCGTCTCTTTTTCTTGAAAACCGCGTATTTGGAGGAGCGTGAGGGTGCAGATGATGACGACCACCCAAATCAGCATGGGCTTGAGATTGTTTCCCTGAAAATTCATTGGACTGAGGCCCTTTTTCTTTGGCGGCATAGAACTCCTCAACGGTTATAACTGCGACACACCCTGTCCGGCACGTCCCAGAGCCGGAATCCCGAAAAAATCATTATATCTGCCAGGGGGCCTCTTTACCACCCAAATCAAGCCAGAGGGTTAGAATTCTACGCGTTGCCGGGCGGATTTTGCAAAAGTCCGCGATACGATAGGGGATGAGCCACACGATTTTTCCGGCGGCGTCCTCCAGGACGGGGCAGTGGTCTCTTAAAGAAACCGGAATCTTCAACTCCATCAAAATATCTTTTATTTTTTTTGTGCCGCAGAGTCCCAGCGGTTGGTAGCGGTCTCCGGGCCGGCGGGTTCGAAGGTAGAGAGGGGGCGTTATCGTGTCCCAATCCAGGCGTTCGGTGGGGACGGATCGTGCGCCGGACGAGGTTTTGTCTTGGAACGGTTTATCCTGGCACAGCGCCATGGCCTTTGCCCGTGGGGCTACATGGGCTGCGGGGCGGTGCAAAGAATGCACCGACGCGCGCAGTGTCCCTCCAAATATTTTGGTGGCGCCCGGAATGTTCACCATGAGTCGGTCATTGCGAGTCCGCCAAAGTATTAGTGGCGGGCGACAAGGCTGAAAGTCCGCCGACGCTTCAGTGGCGGACAATCTCGTCGGGGACCCTGCAATGCCCATCGAGACTTGTTGTCCCGGCGGTTTCGGTGCGAAGGAAAGGATTCCCTGTTCCCGCGCGATTTGAATGGTTCCCAGTGACAGTCTTTTATGGGAGGGTGTTTTTTTGGCCAAGTCGAGCCACTGCCGGATGTGGACCGATTTCAATTTTGCCATGTCTCCGCCGGCGGATTCGAATGCCTTCTTTAAAACTTCCCCCTGGATTGCCTGAGGGAGTTTATTGAGGGGCGAAACAGCGATGCATTTTGCGCCTCTTTTTCCATCGCGAAGGATTCCACGGCGCAAAATCGTTTGCGTGGTTTGGTCGAGCCAGTCTTGCTGGTGCGCCAGCGCCTGGGCGGTTTGGCTGAGCGTTTGAAGAATCGACGGGTTGAAATGCTTTTGAAGGATCGGGACCAGGCGGCGGCGGATTCTGTTGCGGGTGAATTGGGTGTCCTTGTTGCTATGGTCGATCCGATAGGGGATGTGATGGCGTTTTAA
The DNA here is from genome assembly GCA_964526865.1 of uncultured Actinomycetota bacterium. Taxonomy (GTDB): domain Bacteria; phylum Auribacterota; class Ancaeobacteria; order Ancaeobacterales; family CAZGMX01; genus CAZGMX01. The sequence continues at coordinate 7,812 of CAZGMX010000114.1, forward strand.
GTATTGAAGAATGTCTTTTTTGAAAACACCCAGGAAAGGGCGCACGATTTTGGCGTGGGTGCCGGGGCAGGGTCTGGAGGTGGGAATTCCGGCCAATCCGCTCACCGATCCCCGAATCAGCCGCCACAACAACGTCTCTGCCTGATCGTCCGCCGTGTGGGCCGTCACGATTTTGTCTGCCCGGACCTTTTTCGCCGTGTGTTCAAAGACCTTGTAGCGGGCGTGCCGTGCCGCCTCTTCGATGCTGGAGCGGCGTTTTTTTGCCAGGGCTGCGGCGTCCACCCGTTCGACGTAAAGCGGGATGTTGTGCCGCTGTGCCCAGTCGCGGACAAATTTCTCGTCCCCGTCGCTGGCCTTTCCCCGCAGGCCGTGATTGACATGAACGGCATGCAGTTTCCAGCCGTGTTTGGGGACGCATAGGGCCAGGATCGACGCCAGCGCTATGGAATCCGGGCCGCCGGAAAGCGCGACCAGGAGGGTTTCCGAAGGGGCAAGCAGGCCGCTGTCTTCGACGGCCCTGGCAAGTTTCCAAAAAGCATTTGATTTTTTCATAAACCGCACTATTGTAAAAGCCCGCGGGAATTTATACTATATTATAAAACGGGAAGGGAGACCGGGATGGCAAAGAATTTTATGACACGCGCTTCTTATGAGCGAATTCACGAAGAAATCACGGAATTGCGCGAAAAAGACCTTGTAAAGATCAGCAAGGAGAAGATGGAAGCCGCATCCCAGGGAGATCTCTCGGAAAACGCCGGCTATGAGTATGCCAAACAAAAGATGGAAATGATCCAGAACAAGATCACGGCCCTGGAGGCCCAAGTCGCCGACGTGCAGTTCATCGATGATCTGCCCATCCCGGGGACCATCGTGTCCATTGGGACGGTGGTGAAGCTGTTGGATATGGAAAAGAAGAAAGAAGAGCAGTTTGCGATCCTGGGGCCAGCCGATGCCGATATCGCCAAGGGCGTCATTTCCTTCCAAAGCCCTCTGGCAAAGGGGATGATCACCAAGAAGGCGGGGGACGAGGTGACCATTCAGATTCCCGGGGGAACCCGAAAGGTCAAAATCTTGGAGATCAAGAAGTACACGCCGTAACCCCATTTAATTTTCCTCTGTCTGCTTAGTTACAACAAGAAAATCGAACCCAGAAATCGAACCCGGTGACCTTGAAAAAGGTCGATTTTTCACGTAGAATATAACTGCCCAAGGCGGCAGAAGGGTGGGATATGTTTTGAGTCCGCAAATGGCAAGAGTTTTCTACGGAGTGCTGAGTGGTGGGTGCGTTTGCCAGCGAACACTGTTGGCAGGCACGACAGCCAGT
>CAZGMX010000115.1:0-9033 GCA_964526865.1 uncultured Actinomycetota bacterium
GGGCGGACGATTACATGACCAAACCCTTCAGTCCGAGAGAGCTGGTGGCGCGGGTAGGGGCTATCCTGAGGCGTGCGCGGCCCGCGTCGCCGGCCGGCGAGATTTTTCGTAAGGGGATGCTGGAGGTGGATTTTGGCAAATACATCGCCAGATTCAAGGGACAACCCCTGGATTTGACGGCCAAGGAATTTATTCTATTGAAGGCGTTGATCGACGCCCATGGCAGGGCCTTGACCCGGGAGTATTTGCTGGAAAATGTTTGGGGCTATAGTCGCTCGATGGACCTGGAGACACGGACGGTGGATGCGCACATCACGCATTTGAGAAAGAAACTCAGATCACTGGCCAAGCACATCGTCACCGTCAAAGGTATTGGGTACAGACTGGATGTGCATGGACAACTCTGATTCCTGGATATTTTTGTCCGTTCTGGCGGCGTTGATATTCCTGCTTGCGCTTTTGCTCGAGCGAGGGCGGAACCGGCGATGTGTTGCGCAGCTGCAAGCGGTGGAAGAACGAAACGGACAAGAACTCCGGAGTCTGCGTGAAGATAGGGACCGTCTCCTGGCCGTGTTCGACGGTATGGGGGAGCCCGTTATCCTCGCGGGCAACAACGGCAGTGTTCTGCTGGTCAATCCCGCTTTTGAAAGGGCTTTTGGTATGGGATTGGATGAGGCACAGGGCAGGAATATCCTGGAGGTGCTTCGCAACAAGAATCTGTATGATGTCTTGCGCCGCTGTCTGGAAGAGAAACAAGAGCAAACCTCTTTGATCGAGATGGTTTCGGCTCATCCGGCTCATTTTTTTGAGGTCAAGTGTTTTTACCTTGCGCCGGAGGGAACACAGGTCAGCGTTTTGGCGGTCTTGCACGATGTGACGGAACTGAAACAGGCCGCAACGGTGCGAAAAGATTTTGTTGCCAACGTGTCGCATGAATTACGCACGCCGCTGGGAGCCATCAAGGGAGCGGCGGAGACACTTCTGGACGGGGCAATAGACGATAAAAATGTCTGCGTGGAATTCTTGAATATCGTTCGGGAAAATGCCCGGTATTTGGAAGAACTGATCCAGGATCTGTTGACGCTGGCGAGGATAGAGGCCCCCTCTGTCTCGTTGAATCATGAAGAAGTGAATTTGGCCCATATCGCGGACAATGTGATCGCAGTGTTTCAGCCGCGCCTGATGGCCGGAAAGATTCAAGTGCGCGTAGATATCCCGAAGGTGTTGACGGTTCCCGCGGATGGTCAGAGGCTGAAACAGGTATTCAACAATCTGTTGGACAATGCCATCAAGTACAATCATCCGGGAGGTTCCATCCGGATAGATGCCGTGTGTCTGCCCGGCTGGGTGGAAATCCACGTTGCGGATACGGGAAGGGGCATGCCGGCAGAGTCGCTCGAACGGGTTTTTGAGCGGTTCTACCGCGTGGAAAAAGACCGGCACCGCACGCCGGAAAGCGGCACGGGCCTGGGGCTGGCCATCGCAAAACACATCGTGGAAAAACACGGCGGGCGTATCTGGGCCCAGAGCGAATTGGACAAAGGTTCGGTGTTCAAATTCACGCTTCCGGCGGCCGGGGAGCCGGAGTAGGCATTCGCGGGTATTGCGAACATTCTAAAAAATGATATCGTATAGCCTTTCCGGCGCAAAGGAGATCACGCCATTTTTGTCGCGTTCCTGATTTTTATTGCATTGGCATTTGACTTCATCAACGGATTTCACGACGCTGCGAATTCCGTTGCAACGATTGTCTCCACCCGTGTTCTGTCCCCCAAACAGGCCGTTGTATGGGCGGCGGTTTTCAATTTTATAGCTGTTTTTATTTTCGGAATGCATGTGGCCACCACGATCGGCAAGGGGATCATACAACCGCAGATCGTGGATTCATTCGTTATTTTGGCAGCGCTATCGGGGGCCATTGTTTGGGATTTGCTGACATGGTGGTGGGGGCTGCCCACCTCTTCTTCTCACGCGTTGATTGGAGGTTTGGTCGGCGCCGCGATCGCCAAGACCCTGGGCATATCTGCCCTGGTGTGGTCCGGACTGGGTAAGGTGGCGTTGTTCATCCTGTTATCTCCGCTCATCGGTATGCTGGTGGGATTTATGATGAGCACGCTTCTCAATATAATTTTCGCCAAGCAACGGCCGGCGAAAGTGGACAAATATTTTCGAAAACTGCAGTTGGTGTCGGCCGCACTCTACAGTCTGGGGCATGGCGGCAACGATGCCCAAAAAACGATGGGAATTATCGCGGTGCTGCTTTTCTCCCACGGATATCTCGGGAGCGGTTTCTACATCCCTTTATGGGTTGTGATCGCCTGTTACAGCACCATTGCCCTGGGGACCATGATGGGGGGCTGGAGGATAATAAAAACGATGGGCATGAAAATAACGCCGCTCAAACCATCCGGCGGGTTCTGCGCGGAGACAGCGGCGGCCGCCACACTGTTTGGCGCAACCTTTGGCGGCATTCCTGTTTCCACCACGCACACGATCACTGGTTCTATCGTGGGGGTTGGCACCACGCACGGCCTGGGTGCAGTGCGTTGGACCGTGGCCACCCGGATCGTGTGGGCGTGGATTGTCACGATTCCTGCCGCCGCATTGATTGCCGCGGCCTCGTATTTTATTGTCAATCTATTCTGAGATTGCTCCTCTATTTACAGAAAATTTACGTCTCTTCCATGGATTCTTCAAAAAATGCAGCTATTCTTTGCGCAAAAAAAGGAGAAAACATGCGATGGAATAGAGGACTTCAAAGGATTCGCAGGCAAGGGCGCGGCAGGAGTGTTGTTTGTAGTCGAGTTGTTTGTTTTTTATTCCTATTCGGGGTGCTGTTTCGTATCGTGCCGGCTCAGGCTGTTGCCATCAAGGACGGCGACTGGCAGTATTGGAATTACGAGACCATTGAGATCAAGGTGGCCGACCGGTTGAAACTGCGTCTGGATCAGGAACTCCGGTTTGCGGACAATATGGGCAAATTGTACTATGAGCACACGGAGCCCGCGGTGGTTTACGAGCTGCAGAAATGGCTCTCCCTGGATTTGGGGTATCGCAGTGTCCTGGACAATGGTTCCGGGAAGTGGGTCTACGAAAGCATGCCCTTTGGGATTTTGACTCCCAAGTGGAGTTGGAACGGGTTTGACATTTGGGACAAGAACAGATTGGAATACCGGATTTTTGAGGACAAGCGGGACATGTGGCGCTACCGGCAGTTGATCGGCGTGAAACTGCCCTGCATCCTGCCGATTTTCAATGTCCGGCCGTTTGTGAGCAATGAGTTTTTGATCACCATGACGGAGCAGGGATACAACGAAAATCGTCTGTCCGGAGGGGTGGCGCTGGAGTTGCTCAAAAATCTCAAGGGCGAAATCTATTACATGTGGCGGGCCGACAAAAAGGCGTCCTGCTGGACGGATCGCAATATCCTGGGGACAAAGTTGAAATTTAGTTTCTAATTGTTGCACTTGAGGCCGGGACATGGCTGGGATAGAATGCCTGGGCGATGAGGAGGTAATATGGAGCGTCATTTTGATGAAGAGTTGAAGGGGTTGAAAAATATGCTGTTGGAAATGGCCTCTGCGGTGGAGCAGGCCATTGCGAGGGCGGTGAAAAGTCTCGTCAGCCGGGAGGATAAGATCGCCCGGGAAGTTATTGACAGTGACACGGCCATCAACAAAATGGAAATAGAGGTGGAAGATCTCTGTCTGAAGCTGCTGGCTCTGCATCAGCCCATGGCGGTGGATTTGCGATTCATTGCGGCGGCGATGAAGATCAACAACGATCTGGAACGGATGGGGGACGAGGCAGTCAATATCGCTGAGCGGGCGGTGGATCTGATCGCCCAGCCGCCGTTGAAACCCCTGATCGATATCCCGCGGATGGCGGAGCTGGCCCAAAAGATGGCCAAAGACAGTATCGATGCCTTTGTGAATTTGGATGGAGTCCTGGCGCAGGATGTTTGTGTGCGCGACGACGCCGTGGACGGCCTGAACGATCAGGTGTTTCGGGAACTTCTCACGTACATGATAGGCAATACGGCCACCGTTGAGCGTGCGGTGGAACTCATTTTGGTGGCCCGCCATCTGGAGCGGATTGCCGACCACGCCACCAATATTGCCGAGGAAGTGATTTATATCGCCGAAGGCAAGGTCATCAAACACCACAATCTGGATAAATAGTGACAGCAACCTATTTTTTGATATCTCTAGTCACCAGTCATCATGCAAACACAGCGGAGAGATTATGATCATAAGTGGTTGTCACGAGACAAAAAATAGGTTGCTGTCACTATTTATCCGTATCTCCCCGTAATGTAGTCCTGCGTCCGGCGGTCTTTGGGTGTGGTGAACAGCTCCTGGGTGGGGCCTATCTCTATCAATTCTCCCAACAGCATGAATCCCGTGGTCTGGGAAATGCGGGCGGCCTGCTGCATGTTGTGTGTGACGATCACGATCGTGTAATGTTTTTTCAAGTCGGCCATCAGTTCTTCTATCCGTTGTGTGGCCACGGGGTCCAGGGTGGAACACGGTTCGTCCATCAGCAGGATATCGGCCTTTACCGCCAACAGCCGCGCGATGCACAGCCGCTGTTTTTGCTCCAGCGAACAATTTAGGGCCGAAGAGCGCAGTTTGTCTTTGAGCTCATCCCACAAAAGCACTGCCTGCAGACTTTCCTGGACAATGCGTTCTATCTGTCTGCCCCGCGCCAAATCGTGGATGCGCAACCCGAAGGCGACATTTTCGTAAATGGAAAGGGGGAAGGGGTTGGGACGTTGGAATACCATGCCGACTTTTTTACGCAAGTCCACCAGGTCGGTTTGGGGTGCTAGGATATTGCATCCGTCTATCAGGATTTCGCCTGTGGTGGTCACCCCCTCTATCAGGTCGTTCATGCGGTTTAGCTGGCGCAGGAGAGTGGATTTGCCGCAGCCCGAGGGTCCGATGATGGCGGTGATCTGGTGGCCGGGGATTTCCACAGAGACGTTTTTGAGCGCCTGGAATGTGCCGTAGTACAAGTTGAGGTTGTTGACGGTAATTTTATTTTGCATAGGTTATATAACTCTTGATGGCCACCATGTCTCCTGAGCGAAGCCTGTCCGGGAGCGTGCGGGTACCCTTTGTGCATTTTTGACGATTGGTCCTCGTACTCCGTACTCAGACATTAGGTACGCCCACCCGCTTCGCGGGTGCCCGGGCTACCGTCAGATACGGCATGGCCGAGGGTCCAATCGCAAAAATGCCAAAAGGGTGCACGCGGAGGACCGGCTGAGCGAAGGAGGCGTGGTGGCCATCATCCAAACCTTCCCACAATGTAATCTTCCGTTCGCTTATCCCTAGGCGTGGTGAACAGGACCCCCGTATTATCCAGCTCCACCATTTCTCCCATCAAAAAGAACGCCGTCCGGTCCGCGACCCGGGCGGCCTGCTTGGTATTGTTGGTGACCAGCACAATCGTGTATTCCTTCTTCAGTTGGTACATGGCTTCTTCCACTTTGGCCGTGGAGATGGGATCCAGGCCCGAGCAAGGCTCATCAAACAAAATGACCTCCGGCCGCAAGGCCAGCGTGCGCGCGATGCACAGCCGCTGCTGTTGGCCGCCGGAGAGCTTGAAGGCCAGAGTGTCCAGCCGGCCGGCAACCTCGTCCCAAAGGGAAGCGGCTTTCAGCGTGGTCTCCACGATATCCAAAAGACGTTTCTTGTCGCGAATCCCCGCCATCCGCGGTCCATAGCAGATATTGTCAAAGATAGACATGGGCAAGGGCATGGGCAGGGCAAATACCATGCTGACCTTGCGGCGCAACCATTGCACGTCCAGGGAATGGATTTCCTGACTATCTAATGTAATGGAGCCTTCTCTTCGGAAATGGGGATTCAAATCGTTGAGGCGGTTTAATGTTCGCAAAAAAGACGTTTTGCCGCTGTTGGAAGGGCCGATGATACCCAGGATCTCATGTTCCCGGACTTGCAGGTTAAGGGACCGCAGTGCCTGAAGTTTTCCGTACCAGACGCTGAAATTGTCGACGACAATTTTACTCTTTGAATTTGTCTCGCGGTCTATGACCGTGTCTGTGCCTTGGGGGTTGTTGGGTGCGGCGGCTACCATTTCTTGTTCCTCCGCGCGCGGGTGCGGATCACAATAGCGGCGAGGCTCATAGATAGCACCAGTGCCACCAACACCAGCGCCGTTCCGTAGCGCATGGCGGCAGGCACATTGGGGACCTGCGTGGAGAGCACATAGAGGTGATAGGGCAGCGCCATGACTTGGTCCAACGGAGAATTTGGCAATTTGGGCAAATAAAAAGCGGCGACCGTGAACAAAATAGGCGCCGTTTCTCCCGCGGCCCGTCCGATGCCCAGGATGGTCCCGGTGAGGATTCCCCCCAGCGCGTGGGGCAACACGCAGTAGCGGATAGTCTGCCATCGGCTGGCGCCCAACGAAAGACTTACCTCCCGAAAATGCGCCGGAACACTGTCCAGGGCCTCGCGCGTGGCGGTGATGATGACCGGCAGGATCATGATGGCCAGTGTGAGGGAGCCCGCCAAAATGGACGCGCCGAATTTCAGGAAAGTCACAAAGAGTCCCAAACCAAACAGACCGTACACCACGGAAGGAACCCCGGCCAGATTGATGATCGCCAGCTTGATCAAGCGGGTCAGCCAGTTGTCCCTGGAGTATTCCACCAGATAGATGGCCGCGCCCACACCGATGGGCAGGGCTACGGCGATGGCGCCGCCTACCAGATACAGTGTGCCCAGAATCGCAGGGAAAATGCCCCCCTCGCGCATCCCGTTTTTTGGCATCGCGGTCAAGAATTCCCAGTTGATCGCGGGCAGGCCGTTTTTGATGATGATGACGACGATGAGCGCGACGGGGGCAATGACCACAATAGCGGCCAGCCACAAGAGGCAAAAGGCGATGTGCTGTGCGATCTTGGGATTGAGGATTCGTCTCATGTCCGGGTCCTGTGCAGATACCAATCCGCGATGAAATTGATGATGAATGTGATGACGAACAGCACGATGCCGATGGCAAAAAGGGCATAGTAATGTTCCGAGCCCTGCACCGTTTCGCCCATTTCGGCGGCGATGGTGGCCGTGAGTGTGCGCATGGGTTCCAACAGACCGCGGGGAATGGCCGCGGAATTGCCCGTGACCATCATGACCGCCATGGTTTCGCCGATGACGCGCCCGATGCCCAGCATGACGGCGGCGACGATGCCCGGGGCCGCCGCGCGGACGATAACCCGGTGCATGGTCTGCCAGCGCGTTGCCCCCAGGGCGATGGCCGCCTCTTTGTAGGAGCGGGGGACCGAATTGATGGCGTCTTCCGCGATGGAAACGATGGTGGGCATGGCCATGAAGGCCAGAGTGATGGAGCCGGCCAGGCCTGTCAACCCCGTCGGCAAGTGGAATAGGGTTTTGAGCCAGGGAACCAGCGTGACCATGCCGATAAAGCCAATGACGACACTGGGGATAGCCGCCAGCATTTCCACGCCCGTTTTTAGAATATCCTTCATGCGCTCCGGCGCGACCTCTGCGATAAAAAAGGCGCAGGCGACACCCAGAGGCACGGACAGCACCGCAGCGCCGGCCGTGACGAGCAGCGAACCGATGATGAGCGGCAGGATGCCGAATTCGCCCGGTTCCGAGATGGGATACCAGCTCTTGCCCAGCAGAAAATCTTTGATGGGAACCGTCTTAAAAAGGGCGACACCCTCTTTGACAAGAAAGACAAAGATCAGGACGACAAAGAGAATGGAGATCAGACCGCACAGGACAATCGCGGTTTCGATGACACGCTCTTTGAGATGGTGAAGTGTACGCATGCTGGTGTATCCTCCAAAAAACAAGATTCCTTCGCCCCCAACGGGCGATACCCTTACCCTGGCTCCCGAGACTTTAATCGGGACCCTCGGCCCCCAATATATTGTACCGAAATTTCCTCCCCCCTTGTGGGGGAGGTTAGGCGGGGGGTGAACATCAGAGAATTCCCCCCATCCCAGCCTTCCCCCACAAGGGGGGAAGGAGCCATTGCTTTACGGCTTCTACAATATAGAGAGGCAACTAGAAGCAGTCCGATACCCATAATAATTTTTTATTTTATTGGCACGAAATCTATCTTTTCCACAGTCTTTTGCCCCTCGGGGGATTCGGCAAACAGCAGAAATTCTTTTATCAACGCATTGCCGTCCGTTCGAGAATAGGTGAACAGCGGCCGGGAGATGGGATATTCCGATGCGCGGACGGTGGCGATGGAGGGCAGCACGAACGGCCCGGCATCCGTCTTTCCCACTGCTACCACTTTTTGCTTTGGCGAAATATACCCCATCCCATAATAGCCCACAGCATCGGCATTTTGTGCCACTTCATCCGCGATGGCCTGGGAGGAGGATAACAGCAGTGCGCCGGGGGCAAATTCCACACGACGTTTTTCTCCTTCCTTCGTCAGGACATGTTCCTTGAAAAATACGTGAGTTCCCGAGTTGACTTCGCGCGAGAGAATGACGATGGGCGCATTTTTGCCCCCCACCTGGTTCCAGTTTGATATCTTGCCGGTGAAAATGTCGCGCAACTGAGCGATGGTAAGTTTTTGCAGGGGATTGGACGGGTTCACTACGACGGCGATGCCGTCCAACGCCAGAATATCCTCTTTGGGAACAATCCCTTTTTTCTTCATCAGATCAATTTCTTTTTGCGTGATTTTTCGGGACGAAAGGGCCATGTCGCAGGTGCCGTTGATCAGCGCGGCGATGCCGGTGCCGGATCCGCCGCCGGTGATGGCGATGGAACTTTCCGGATGAATTTTCATGAACTCCTCAGCCCATGCCTGGGCCAGATTGACCATGGTGTCGGAACCCTTGATTTGCAGAGAATTTGCATCTCTAGCAGGGGCGGGGGTGCTGAAGAATGTCACAGACAGCAAGACGACGGCAATAAAAACAGATTTCGAAACAACGCGACGGTTCATGATATTCCTCCTTGTTGGTTATGCTGGCTAACAGAATAGGCTGAAGATATAAAAATTAAATGA
>CAZGMX010000116.1:0-9011 GCA_964526865.1 uncultured Actinomycetota bacterium
TTACAGATCTAAAATGCGACGGGAGAAGGGGTGGGTTGGGGGCCCGTCTGAAAGACCGGAGGGCCGATACGATTGTGGGGGCGATTGCGCAGGAGATGGCCAAGGAGGGTGTGGTGTTGATCGATTCGACGGTGTATCTGACGCAGGATCTGGCCCGCGAAGGGGCCATGACAAGGGCCCGCCCCGGCAGGGCCCAGCAGGAAGACATTGAGTTTGGAAGCCGGATCGCATGGGAACTGGCGCGATTGGACATCGGCCAGACTGTTGCCGTGAAGGACAAGGCGGTGGTGGCCGTGGAGGGAATCGAGGGAACGGATGAGATGATCCTGCGCGCTGGGAAACTTGCGGGCCAGGGGGTCACGATCGTCAAGGTGTTCAAGCCCCGCCAGGACATGCGGTTTGATGTTCCCGTGGTGGGGGCGCAGACCCTGGACGTGATGGCGCAGGCCGGCGCATCCGTCCTGGCCCTTGCGGCCGGAAAGACGCTGATATTGGACCGGGAGCAGTTTCTTACGCAGGCCGACGCGCGGGGCATCGCGGTGGTGGGGATTGTGCCCCAGGGCGCGGGCGATGTTCCGGAAAGAGGGGGTGGCAACGGATGAAATCAAAATGGAGGGCGGCGGTCATTGGCGTGGGCCATTTGGGCCAGCATCATGCCCGCATTTATCACGAGCATCCCGATGTGGAATTGGCCGGGGTCGTGGACTCTGACGAGAGTCAGGGAAAAAAGATTGCCCGCAAATACTCGACGCAATATTTTGCCTCGGTGGAACCTCTGTTGGGCGCCATCGACATTGCCAACGTGGTGGTGCCCACCGCCCATCACCATGCGTACGCGAAACTTTTGCTGGAACACAACGTGCATGTGCTGGTGGAAAAGCCATTCACCCGGACCGTCGAGGAGGCGCAGGAGCTTGTGGAGCTGCAGCGATCCCGGAATCTTATTCTTCAGGTGGGACACATCGAACGCTTCAACCCCGCGATAGCGGCCATGCGCGGGCTGGTGTTTGACCCCGTCTTCATCGAAGTGCACCGGCTTTGTCCTTACAATCCCCGGGGGACGGATGTCGGGGTTGTGTTGGATTTGATGATCCACGACATCGACATCGTGTTGAATCTCGTTGGCAGTGCCATCCGGGAAATCAAGGCCGTGGGGGTGCCCGTGGTCAGCAACAACGAAGACCTGGCGCACGCCCGCATCGAGTTTGCCAACGGCGCGGTGGCCAACATCGCGGCCAGCAAAATCGGAAACAAGGAAATGCGCAAGATCCGCATTTTTCAGCCCAACGCCTATCTCTCGCTGGACTACCAGAATCAGGCGGGGGAACTCTACACGATGGAGGGCACAAAGATCTGCCGCTCCAGAATTCCATTGGAACGGGGAGAGCCGCTCAAATTAGAGATCGACGCGTTTCTGCGGTGCGTGCAGGACAAGAAGGCGCCGCTGGTGAGCGCGGCCCAGGGAAAAAGGGCGTTGGAAGTGGCTTTTGAAATCATCCGGCAGATCCGGAAAAACAACGAGGAACGCACGGCGGGCAAGGCCGTGCGTCCCGGTGTTGCTGCGATCCCCGTGGGAGGACGCTCATGAGTACCGTGCCCGGCAACACGGCGGCGCCGCAGCCCGGCGCGGCGGCAACCGCGCGAAAGATCCTCTTCGTGGCGGGAGAGGCGTCGGGCGACGCACATGCGGCTTTGCTGGCCCGCCACCTCAAAGAGCACGACGGCACCCTGGAGCTGTATGGATGCGGGGGCAGGGCGCTGGCCGGCCAGGGAGTCCACATGCTGGCGGATCTGGTGTCGATCTCCGTGGTGGGCGTGCTGGAGGTGGCAAAAAAATATCACGTCTTTCGCAAGATATTCCGGGATGTGCTGAATTTTTTAGACAGGGAAAAGCCCGATGCCGTGGTTCTGCTGGACTATCCGGGATTCAATCTCAAGCTGGCCCCGGAGGTGAAAAAAAGGGGGATCAAGGTCATTTACTACATCAGCCCGCAGATTTGGGCCTGGGCGCCTAGGCGAATACAAAAGATCCGGGCCGTGGTGGATTTGATGCTGGTGATTCTTCCTTTCGAAAAAGAACTCTATGAGCGCGCCGGTGTCCCGGTGCGCTACGTGGGTCATCCCTCGCTGGATCGCACCCTGGACCTGCCATCGCGTCCCGCCTGGCTGCAATCCCAAAAGCTGGATCCTGCCGGCCGCTACATCGCATTGCTTCCGGGCAGCCGGGCGATGGAGGTGCAGAAGATTTTGCCCGTGATGCTGAAAACTGCCGCGATCATCGCCAAGGAATTTCCGGCAAGCACGTTTATCATTCCCTGTGCCGGGGATCACCTCAGGGCCCTGATCCAGGCAATGGCTTGCTCGTCCGGTCTATCGCTGCGTGTGGTGGACGGCCAGGCGATGGAGGCTGCCATGGTTTCCGATCTGGCGCTCGTGGCGTCGGGTACGGCCACCCTGGAAACCGCTCTGATGGGCACGCCGATGGTGATCGTCTACAAGGTGAATCCCCCGACGTATTGGATCGGACGCATGCTGATCCGGATTCCCTATCTGGGATTGGTCAACGTGCTGACGAAGCAGCACATCGCGCCGGAATTCCTTCAAAACAGGGCCCGGCCGGATCTCATTGCCGCCGAGGCCCTGGCCCTGTTGACGGATTTTTCCCGCGCCTCCCGGATGAGAGAGGAATTTGAGAAATTGAAACATTCCCTGGGCGAATCTGGCGCCAGCGAGCGGGCGGCCGGGGCCATTTATGAGAAACTCTGGAACTCCACAGGTCAATCCCATGCCGTTGTATCTTAGACTTTTCAAGTATCTCAAGCCCTACCTCGTGCCCTTTGCGTTGTCGCTGGTGTGCATGATCTTTTACACCATCTTCAGCGGATTTTCCCTGCTGACGCTGCTGCCGGTGGTGGACGGCGTGATGGGCGGCAAGCCCCTGAAATTCAACACGACCGTCCCCTTTCCCTTCAAGCAGGAGTTTCTGTCCCTGCTGGACTATCTCAACCACATGGACCGGATGTGGCTGTTGGATGCCACGATTGTATTTTTCATTGTGGTCATCCTGCTCAAGGTCTTCTTCGATTTTTATCAGCAAGTCCTCTCGGAAACCGTGGCGCAGAAGGCCACGCGCGACGTGCGCTGTATGGTCTATGAACATCTGGTGTGCCGGCTGTCCATGGATTATTTCAGCCGGGAACGCGTGGGGGCGCTGATGTCCCGTGTCACCAACGACGTGAACATCCTGTTGGAACTGCTCTCAGGGCGGTTTGCCAGCACACTCAAAGACTCCATGCAGTTGTTCTTGTATTTGGGCATTCTCATCGTGATCGATTGGAAACTGGCGGCCCTGTCGCTGGTTGTCTTTCCCATCGCGATGATGCCGATCGTCCGCATTGGCAAGCGCATCCGCAAGTTGAGCCGCAGGTCTCAGGAAAAAGTCGCCGATGTCAGTTCCATTTTGCACGAAACGATTTCCGGCATCCGGATCGTCAAGGCTTTCGGTATGGAAAAATATGAGATCAACAGATTCCATAAGGAAAGCACGATCTTTGCCGACATCATGATCAAGGCTGCCCAGAAAGAGGCTTTCCTGGGGCCGATGACGGAGTTTGCCGGTGTTCTGCTGGCGGCATTTGTGGTCTATGTCGGTGCCAAACAGGTGCTGGCGGGCACGATGACGCTGGGGGAATTTGTGTTGTTCCTGGGGGCCCTGGTGTCGATGGTCAAGCCCGCCAAGGTGATGACCAAACTCAATGTCTCTCTCCAAAAGGCCAGGGCCTCTGGGGAGCGCGTCTTTCAGGTACTGGATGCCCTGTCCACCGTGCAGGATAAACCGGGCGCGCCGGCCCTCAAGGAGTTGTCGCGGGACATCGTGTTTGATGGCGTGAGTTTCAGCTATCAGCCGGATCAGCCGATCCTGAGCAACGTCAATTTGAAGGTGCAGGCGGGGGAGGTGGTGGCATTTGTCGGCCCCAGCGGGGTGGGAAAAACGTCCCTCTTGAATCTCCTGCCGCGCTTCTACGACCCCACCCAAGGGCGGATCCTGATCGACGGTGTCGATACCCGTGACGTGTCCGTGTCGTCTTTGAGGGCCCAGATGGGCATCGTGACGCAGGAGACCATCCTCTTCAACGATACCATCAAAAACAACATTGCCTACGGGGTCAACGAGACGACGTTTGAAAAGATTGTTGAAGCGGCCAGGGCGGCCAACATCCATGAGACCGTTCTCAAACTGCCCCGCGGGTATGACACCTCGATCGGTGACCGCGGACTGCGGCTCTCCGGCGGGGAGCGCCAGCGCATTGCCATTGCCCGTGCCCTTTTGAAAAATCCAAAAATCCTGATTCTGGACGAAGCGACCTCCGCCCTGGATACCGAGTCGGAGCGTCTGGTGCAGGATGCCCTGGACCGCCTGATGGCCAGGCGCACAGTCTTTATCATTGCCCACCGGCTCAGCACCATTGTGCATGCCGACCGAATCATCGTCTTAGAGAAGGGGCGCATTCTGGAAACCGGGCGGCACGAAGAACTCATCCGGAGCGGTTCCCTCTACAAGAAACTCTACGAACTGCAATTCGCCAACCTGTAACGGAGGCTGGCTGCCGTGTTCCGATCCTTTGTTTTTCGATGGTTGATTCCCCGCATAGGGCAGATGCTCATCTGGTGCATTGCCCGCACGCTACGATGGCGGCTTCTGGACTTGCATCATTTTGATGCGGCCGAACAGCCAAACAAAAATGTTATTTTTGCCTTTTGGCACAACCGGCTGGTGATGATGCCCTACCTGCACCGGCGGTTGTATAAGAAGACGCGCCGTATCGCCGTGCTGGTGAGCCAGAGCCGGGACGGGCAGATCATAGCGGACATCATCGAGAGGTTTGGATTCAAGGCAGTGCGCGGGTCCACCACCAGGGGCGGGAAGGCGGCTCTTCGCGAAATGATCCGCACGCTCAAGTCTGGATTGGACGCAGGATTCACGCCCGATGGTCCGCGGGGACCCCGCTATGAGGCGGGTCCGGGGGTTGTCGTCCTTTCTCATTTGACGGGACTTCCCATCATTCCCATCTGCTGGGATGTGTCACACAAACTCCAAATGAAGAGTTGGGACCGCCTGATTATTCCACTGCCTTTTTCCCGCGCCGTTTTTGTGTTCGGAGAACCCATCGAGGTGGGGAGAGACGCCAATCCCAATATGCTTCAAGAAAAAGTATTGGAAGTCAAAACGGCGCTCCTTCGCTTGACAGACCGCTGTGCGTTGGAACTCGTGGTGCCGGACAAGGAGTGAATGCCAAGACACAAATCAAGGCACAAATCATTGCTTGCCGGCAGGCATAAGTTATCTTAGAATAACTAATTACGCCCGATCGGATGGGCGAAAGATCAAAAGACCGGATTCTGGGTGCTGAAAGAAAACTCAGTGGGCGGTTGCGTTCACGGAAGGGCTTTTGATCGCGGGACAGCACCTGGTATGAAATAAAAGGAGATCCCCCCTTGTCCATGAATGTCACAATTCGCGATTTGCTGGAAGCCGGGGTCCATTTCGGCCATCAGAGTGCGCGCTGGAATCCCAAAATGAAGCGGTTCATTTTTGAGGAGCGCAACAAGATCCACATCATCGACCTTCAAAAAACCATGGAGTGCCTGACCAAGGCCTATGATTATATCAAGGGCATCACAAGCCGGGGACACAAGGTTTTGTTCGTCGGGACAAAAAAACAGGCAAAAGACCTTGTCCGCGAGGCTGTGGAGCGCTGCGGGATGTATTATGTCAACGAGCGCTGGCTGGGAGGTCTTCTCACAAACTTTGTCACCATCCGCAAGAGCGTGGGCCGGTACAAGGAAATTCAACAGATGATGGACGACGGCACTATCAACAAGATTCCCGGCAAGGAGGCGTCCAGCATGCGGCGTGAATGGACAAAACTGCACCGCAATCTGGAGGGGATCAAAGACATGGAAGAGATCCCAACCGCCATATTCATCGTGGATCCTCAGCGGGAGGCCATAGCCGTCAAAGAAGCCACACGGACGGGAGTCACGGTGGTTGCAATCGCGGATACCAACTGCGATCCTGATCTCTTGGAGTATCCCATCCCGGGAAACGACGATGCCGTCCGCACCATCAAGCTGATCTGTGATGTGATCGCCGACGCGGTGTTGGAAGGCAAAAAGCACATGGCGGTATCCGTCATGTCCGCGCCGGCCACGGCCAAGCTGGAAACGCCGGAGGCGGAGGCAAAGCATCCGCACCATGTAAAATCTGCCGCCAGGCCGAAAAAATCCGTTAAGCCCGAGGGGAAAGAAGCGGCGGAAG
Organism: uncultured Actinomycetota bacterium; assembly: GCA_964526865.1. Taxonomy (GTDB): domain Bacteria; phylum Auribacterota; class Ancaeobacteria; order Ancaeobacterales; family CAZGMX01; genus CAZGMX01. Next base: position 6,320 of record CAZGMX010000116.1, read on the forward strand.
AGAAGGGCGCGGCACACAGCGAGCACAAGAAGAAGGAAGAATCGGCGCCCAAGGAGGGACATGGCCATACTGCTCACAAGCCGGCCGACAAAATGCCAGCGCCCAAGAAAAAAGAAATCAAGAAGCCTGTGGAAGCCGCTGCGGGCGCAAGTCCGGAAAAGAAGGAGTGAAGCCCCATGGAAATATCTGCAACATTGGTGAAGGAACTCAGGGAAAAGACAAATGCCGGCATGATGGATTGCAAGGCCGCCCTCAAGGAATCCAAGGGAGACCTGAAGGCCGCGATTGATATTTTACGCAAAAAAGGGCTTTCCATTGCGGCAAAAAAGGGCAGCCGCCAGGCCAAGGACGGGGTTATCGGCGCCTATATCCATCTGGCGGGAAAGCTGGGCGTGCTGGTGGAGGTCAACTGCGAGACAGACTTTGTGGCGAAAAATCAGATTTTTCAGGATTTTGTCAAAGACATCTCTCTGCAGATTGCCGCTTCCAATCCGCGGTACTTGGGCCGGGAGGATGTGCCGGCCGAGGTGATCGCAAAGGAAAAGGAAATCCTGGCATCGCAGGTGAAAAACAAGCCGGAGAACGTGGTGGAAAAGATCGTGACGGGAAAGCTGGAAAAGTTCTATCAGGAACACTGCCTGTTGGACCAGCCGTTTGTGAAGGACGGAAACGTCACCATTGCAAACCTCCTCAACGATAAAATCGCCAAGATTGGGGAGAACATCGTCATCCGCCGTTTTGCGAGGTTTCAGGTGGGGGAAGAGATTTAGGCTCTTAACGCGTTTTTGAACAATCCATGAAACCGGTCTATCAGAGAATCGTCCTGAAACTCAGTGGCGAGGCCCTGCAAGGGGAGCGCGGTTTTGGCATCGATGAGGATGTCACGCGCGCCATTGCCACTGAGATCAAAGAAGTGGCCCAGATGCGCGTGCAGACGGCCGTGGTCATCGGAGGGGGGAATATCTTCCGGGGGATGGCGGCGCATGCCAAGGGGATGGACCGCGCAACGGCGGATTACATGGGAATGCTGGCCACCGTGATCAACGGGCTCGCGCTTCAGGATGCCCTGGAAAAACTGGATGTTCCCACCCGCGTGATGACTGCGATCGAAATGCGGCAGTTGGCGGAGCCGTTCATCCGCCGGCGGGCGGTGCGCCATCTGGAAAAGGGGCGCGTGGTGATTTTTGTGGCGGGGACGGGGAATCCGTACTTTACGACGGACACGACGGCGGCATTGCGCGCCAGCGAAATCCACGCCCAGATCTTGCTCAAGGCCACCAAGGTGGATGGGGTCTACGATTCCGATCCCAAGAAAAACGCCCAGGCCATCCGGTATGAGGAATTGACCTATTTGGATGTCCTTAAAAAGAAGCTCAAGGTGATGGACGCCATGGCGACGTCGCTGTGCATGGAAAACGAAATCCCAATCATCGTTTTTAATGTGTTTGAAAAAGAGAATTTGAAAAAGGTGGTTTTGGGAGAGAAAATCGGCACGATGGTTGGCTCGGAAAGTCTGACAAGGACCTAGGAGTCTGGCAGGCTCCTAATAGAGGAGGGCAGGACTATGCCGCTTAAAAAAGCGCTTGCGGATATGGAAAGCAACATGAAGAAGACGGTGGAATTTATTCAACACGAATTCTCCGGAATCCATACAGGAAAGGCGTCACCGGCGCTGGTGGAAAATATTCTTGTGGAGGCCTATGCGAGTCAAATGCGTCTGAAGGAACTTGCCGCCATCACGGTCCCGGAGCCGCGCATGATTTTGATTGCCCCGTGGGACGCGACCATTGTGGATGCCATCAACAAGGCTATCCAGAAGGGGAATTTAGGGCTCACGCCGTCTCTGGAGGGCAAGGTCATCCGGGTGCGTGTTCCCGATTTGAGCGAAGAGCGCCGCAAGAATCTGGACAAGGTCGTCCGGAAAATCGCGGAGGATGGAAAGGTGTCCATCCGCAACATCCGGCGACTGACCAACGAGGAAATCAAGAGACTCGAAAAAGTCCACGAGATCACGGAAGACGAGATGTTTCTCTACGAAAAGAAGGTCCAGGAAAAGACCGATGCCGTCATCCAAGACGTGGAGAAGCTTCTTGCCGGCAAAGAAAAAGAAATTTTGACATTGTAATGGGCCGCTAGCTCATCAGGTAGAGCACCACACTTTTAATGTGGTTGCGCCGCGTTCGAGTCGCGGGCGGCTCAGTTCTTAGCGGATAGCGTATAGCGTATAGGAAAAACAAAAGCATTTGCATTTTCTATCCGCTATACGCTTTACGCTATCCGCTATCATAGACCCCATCGTCTAGCCTGGTCAGGACAACGGGTTTTCATCCCGTTAACAGGGGTTCAAATCCCCTTGGGGTCAATGTTCTCATTCCGAATATTGCGAGGAAGCCTACAAGCTATTATTTGCCCTCGGATGAGATTTGAACTTGTTCACTTGCCAGCCGAGTGACGCGAAGCGGAACGAGGCATCATCAATCGCGAAGCGGTACCATAGCAAGCGGCCGGGACCCGCGAGCCGGAGGCGAGTGGGTGGCAAAATGCCGTTGAAAATAATCCATTCCACTCATTTCGAGAACTCGCAAAGCGAGTTCTAAAAATCCCCCTTGGGGTCATTACGCTTGATAAAATAACGTAGGTATCGGATTGGCTCTAGTGACCACAACATATTGAGTAAAGACTTCCTCCCCCC
>CAZGMX010000117.1:0-9000 GCA_964526865.1 uncultured Actinomycetota bacterium
AAACGGATTTTTGCAACCAACTGGACTTGTTTCACTTATAACCGGACAGTAGTGATCGGATTGATAAAACAGGTGCCATTCTCCAGAAATCTTGCGGTAGATTTCCTTGATTTCCGCCGAGCCGGGGGTTGAATTGCCGTCAATGGATTCCACCAGCTTTCCGGGAATTTTCTCGCAGTAGGCGTAACCCTTCATACAACCGCCGGGACCCGGAAAGTCTTTATACCACGCCACAAACCAGATCTGTTTGGAGGCCGCCGGACGCCTTGTGACGCGCTCGATCCCGAGGGTTGCTAAAAGCTCCTTGTTTTCCGGATCGGACGCCAGTTTTTCAAACAGCGCCGCGTTGCCGGTAAATCGGTCAATCAATGCCTGGTCGCTGGGACACGGTGCGGATGGGGACAGACTGCATCCGGCGAGAATGAGCATGGCAATGGCAGCACGTAGAATGGATTTTGTGTTTTTCATAATTTCAGATCGAGGCCTAACCTTCGTGCCTTACCACCCGAATTCAGAAACATACCAGGGTGTCTGTAAATCATACTATGATGTCAGCGCGATTATTTTCGCGGGTTTGCTTTCTGTTTGTTTTGATCGATTGCGCATGCGAGGCCGCTCATGTTGTATGATTCTAAAAATTGCGCAGATCTTTAGCAAATGTTTTCTGCCTCCGGGTTCTGCCCCCCCCCCGGGGGGGCGTATGGCGTGCGTGTACCGGCGGCAGCACCCGCTTGCGCCGTTGCTGCGGTTGAGCTTTGATGACAAGGCGCGTATAATCCCCGGTCATGCCCGCATCGATAACAGTCTCCAAGACACTCTCGATTCAAAACCTGGCCAAGAATTACGGTGCCTTGCGTGCCGTGGACGGCATCTCTTTTGACGTGAATCGCAATGAGATTGTGGGCCTTCTTGGCCCGAACGGGGCAGGGAAGACGACCGCCATCAACATGATCCTGGGGGTTCTGGAGCCGGATTCTGGGATCATCCAGATCGAAGGGCTTGATCTTGGCTCGTGCCGGTCCCGGGCCATCGCAAAGACAAATTTCGCGGCCGTCTATGCGCCCCTGCCCGGCAATTTGACGGTATCCCAGAATCTCCGGATTTTTGGCATGCTCTACGGGGTCCAGGACCTGTCGCGCCGCATCAACGAACTCTTGACTCAGTTTGATCTGGGGACATTCCGCGATAAAAAATGTGGTGCCCTTTCTTCCGGGGAACAAACCCGTGTCGGCCTTGCCAAGGCCATGCTCAACCGCCCGTGCCTCCTTTTGCTCGATGAACCGACCACGTCGCTGGATCCGGCTACGGCGCGCGACATTCGCATGAATATCCGGGAATTTGCGACGCATGAAACGGGGGGCGTGCTTTGGACATCCCACAACATGCACGAGGTCGAGGAAGTCTGTGACCGCGTGCTGTTTCTCTCGCATGGCAGGATTCTCCTGGAAGGAAATCCAAAGACACTGCCGGCAGAACACGGCAAGAAGACTCTCGAAGATCTTTTTATCGCGGTTGCCCGTGAGCCGCTGTCTCTGGAGATCCCCTGACATGACATCCCTTCGCCGCGTTTTGGCCGTCATGCTCCGGCAGTATTACCTTGTCCGCGGAAGTTATTCGCGGGTAGTTCCGCTCTTTGCCTGGGTTGCGGTGGACATGATCCTGTGGGGATTCCTCACCCGCTATCTCAACGCCTTTGCCGCGCCCGGATTGAATTTTGTTCCTGTGCTTCTTGGGGCCGTTCTTCTGTGGGATTTCTTTATCCGCATTATGCAAGGCGTGACCATGGCGTTTTTTGAGGATGTCTGGTCGCGAAACTTTCTCAACATTTTTGCCACGCCGCTTTTGATACCGGAATATGTCGGAGGGCTGGTCCTTTCCAGCATGGTCACCAGCATCGTCGGTGTGATCGCGATGCTTCTGATCGCGACCCTGTGGTTTAACCTGTCCGTTCTTGCCTACGGAATCATGATGATCCCGTTTTTGTTGACGCTCTTTCTGTTTGGGATTTCGCTGGGCATCATGGGGTGCGCGCTGGTCCTGCGTTTTGGTCCCGCATCGGAATGGTTCATCTGGCCGATTCCCGCTCTGATCTCGCCGTTTGCCGGGGTCTTGTATCCCGTTTCAACCCTGCCGCAATGGATGCAGGGAATTGCGTGTCTCCTGCCGCCGTCCTATATTTTTGAAGGATTAAGGACGATTATCTCCGGCGGCCAGGCCCGGTTGCCCCTACTTGTCTGGAGCATTTGTCTGGCGTTGGGATATATTCTTTTGGCGTACTGGCTTTTTGTCCGAGTTTATAAGCACACGCTACGCACCGGCCTCATTGCCCGTTACAGCGCTGAGAATTTGAGCTAGCCATATTTTTCCACACAGATTGAAACACCCATATAGATTAAATATCTAGCATTATATTACTGCCAAAGCGGCATTAATGTGCATTTAGGCATAATTGAACGTCTAATATTTGTTTATAACAGGCAAAAATGCTGTTGTAACAGTAAATATATATCATTTAATCATATTTTAGCTTGAAAGAAGAATAAAACTAGTGTATCTTACTGTTATGACGGTATTCACATATGAAGAACATAGATAGATTTAAAAAAGAGATGCCCGAATTGGTGCGAATGCACCGAAAAAAAAGCGCACTATCCCAGGCCGCGCTTGCCCAGCTCGCGGGCGTGGGTAAAACGGTGATCTTTGATCTAGAGCATGGAAAAATCACAATTCAGCTGGATACCTTGTTACGTGTTCTCGATGCCTTAAATATCGAGATGCGTCTTTATAGTCCGCTTATGCAAGCCATGAAGGAAATGCAAGAATGAGAGAGGCGCAAATATTTTTCGATGGCCATCCGGCAGGAATTCTTGCCGAAGAGGGCGGGCATTATGTTTTTGAATACAGCAAAGATTACAAAGGCCCTTCGATCTCCCGGACCATGCCTCGTGAAAAAGGGCGGTTTGAATATGAAGAGTTTCCGTCTTTCTTTGACGGGTTGCTTCCCGAAGGCGTTAACCTCGAGGCCTTTTTAAGGAAAACAAAAATTGACCGCAGGGATTATTTTGGCCAGCTTTTGGCTGTGGGGCGCGATCTTGTTGGCGCTGTGACTGTGGAGGAAATGGCGTGAGCAAGACAAATATTTGTGCCATTACTTACAGCGATATTCCCGCCGGGGAACACTATTGCCCGCAGGGATTGAAACTTCTTTCGCCTCAGCTCAAAAAACTCGAACCGCTCAATCTTACTTTGGAAGAACAGCGCGAGGAAGCAGCGGCACGTGCAGGAAAAATGTCGATCCAGGGTGTGCAGGTCAAGTTGAGCGTCAAGCTGGCTGTTTCTGCAGGTCAATTCAAAATTGTGGATCGTGGCGGGACGTATATTTTAAAACCCGCTCCCGCGGGATATCGTGAAGTGCCGGAGAATGAAGATTTGACCATGCGGCTTGCGGCGGTGTCGGGCATTCAAGTGCCCGTGCATGGTCTGGTCTATGCCAAAGATGGAACGCGGACTTATTTCATCAGGCGTTTCGATCGCAGGAAAGGCAAGAAATACTATCTTGAAGATTTCGGTCAACTTCTTGGTTTGGCGAGAGAAGTTAAATACAATACCTCCATGGAGGATTTTGCAAAAATCGTGCAACAAGTCACGACTTTCCCCGCCCTTGAGTGTCGCGAATTATTTCTGCGTACACTTTTTTGCTTCTTGACGGGGAATGAAGACATGCATGCCAAGAACTTCTCTTTATTTTCGGAAGACAACCAGGTTTTTAAACTGGCTCCGGCTTATGACCTTTTAAACAGCACCATTGTGACTTTGGGAAAATCAAAAGAAGAGCTTGCCGTGCCGCTTGCCGGAAAAAAATCAAAATTGACCCGCGAAGACTTGCTGGAATATTTTGGAAAAGAACGGCTAAACTTGGATGAAAGAGCTGTCCAATTCTGCCTCAAACAATTGCAAAATGCATTCCCCGAATGGAGTCGTCTGATACAGCGGAGTTTTTTAAGCGAAGAAATGAAAAAGGCGTATTCGGAGTTGTGGACCGAACGTCGGGAGCGGCTCAACATGGACAGCTCTTCGGGATTTATCCGCTGACCGGTTCCACCAATTTCTAGCGTTTCGGCACACCAAGGAAAACCCCATGGCATTGATCGGATTGCAGGACGTTTCATTGACTTTTACCAGTACGACTCTGTTCGACCGCATCAATCTTCAGTTGGAGCAGGGCGAGCGCATGGCCCTTTTGGGCCGCAACGGCGTCGGCAAGACGACATTGATGAAGGTGCTCGCGGGCCAACAAAAAGTGGACGAAGGGCAGGTCCTGTTGCAGAAGGGGATTCACGTGACCCATCTGCCGCAGGAAGTGCCCCTCGGCATTACGGGCAACGTGTTTGACCTGGTCCTCTCTGGTTTGGAGGGTCGCGCCAAGCTCTTGACCGATTACCATCACGTCAATCACCGCCTCCAGACCGAATACTCCGACGAACTCATGCGCGAGCTGGAAGCCCTGCATGCACAAATGGATCACACCAACGCCTGGGAGACCAACAGCCAGGTGGAGCAGGTCATCGCCCGTATGAAGCTGGACCCGGAAAGCGATTTTGAACGTTTGTCCGGCGGACAAAAGAAAAGGGCCCTCTTGGCCAAGGCGCTTGTCCAAAAGCCGGAGGTTTTACTGCTGGACGAGCCGACCAATCATTTGGATATTGAATCCATCGACTGGCTGGAGGTTTTTTTGAAGGAATATCCGGGCACCGTCATCTTTGTGACGCACGACCGGACGTTCATGACGCACATCGCGACGCAAATCCTGGAACTCGACCGCGGGAAGCTTTTTAGCTGGAAATGCGATTATCCGACGTTTTTGAAACGCAAGCAGGAGGCCCTGGACGCCGAGACATCCCAGCGCGCGCAATTCGACAAGAAGCTGGCACAGGAGGAGATTTGGATACGGCAGGGCATCCGGGCGCGGCGTACCCGCAACGAAGGCAGGGTTCGGGCGCTGGAACGGATGCGGGCCGAGAAAAAGGCCCAGAGGCAGGTGATGGGCAAGGTGCGCATGCAGGCGCAGGAGGCAGGGCGCTCCGGTCAGCTTGTCTCTAAGGCCGAACATGTCAGCCACGGCTACGGCGGGACGTCTCTGATACGGGATTTTTCGACACAGATCATGCGCGGCGAAAAAATCGGCGTGATCGGGCCCAACGGTTGCGGCAAGACGACCCTCCTGCGCATTCTCTTGGGACAGCTCCCTCCGCAGCATGGGACCGTGCGTCTGGGGACGAACCTGGAAATTTCCTATTACGACCAGCTTCGCGAGCAATTGGATGAAAACAAGACCGTCATGGAAAATGTGAGCGGGTCGGACGAGACGGTCACGATCAATGGCCGGTCCAAGCACATCATCGGGTATTTGCGGGATTTTCTCTTTTCACCGGACCGGGCCCGGACGCCGGTGAAAGTTTTGTCGGGAGGGGAGCGTAACCGCCTTTTTCTCGCCCGGTTGTTCACCAGGCCCTCTAATCTATTGGTCCTGGACGAGCCCACCAACCATCTGGATGTGGAAACCCTGGAGCTTCTCGAGGAATTGCTGGTGGAATATTCCGGAACGCTCCTTTTGGTCAGTCATGACCGCTCGTTCCTGAATAATGTTGTCACTTCCACGATTGTCATGGAGGGGGACGGGGTGGTGCAGGAGTACCCCGGCGGATACGACGACTGGCTGAGCCAGCGCCGTCCCAAGAGCGAGCTGGTCCGCGCGCCCGCTGCCATCCCAACAGAAAAAGAAAAGACAGAAAGGCCGCGCACCCCGGGAAAGCTTTCTTTCAAGGAACAATGCGAGATAGAGAACCTTCCTGATCAGATTCAAAAACTCGAAGCGGAACAGGAGCATCTCTACGGGGTCATGGCGGATCCCGCCGTCTATCAAAAGAGCCCGGAAAAAATCCCCCAGGCAAAATCGCGTTCGGCGGCCATTGCCCAAGAGCTTGTGAAACTGTATCAGCGGTGGGAGGTTCTGGAGGGGCTACAGAAGGGGATGCAGTGACCGGGTTTAAATTCTTGGGGTCCCGGCTGCCGCCCGCTTCTCTGTTAAAATTATACGCGGACAGTTGATTGCGCAGGCGCGGAAACGCCCAGGGACGTCTCGGACAGCCAGCGCAGGTCGCGGTTGTGTTTGAGCCATTCCCGGACAATCCGGTAACCCATAAAACGGAACAGGACGCCCCGGAAATTCAGCCGCACCAAGAGGAGGAAACATTTGGAAAGCGTGTAAAACCGGCTGTAGGCCCTGAGAACGCTCAACTGCAGCTGTTTGGCAGACAATAGTTTCGGCTTGAAGACCACGTGCTGGCCGTCGTAAAGCTCCCAATCCTGGCTGAAAATCCTTCCCTGTTTTTGGAGGTCCGCGTACACCTGAGTTCCGGGCAGGGGAGTAAGGATTGTCATCTGAAGCGTGTCAATTTTTTGGCGCAAGGCAAATTGGACCGTTTCGCGAACGGTGTGCTCGTTGTCGTCATCACCGCCCATCACAAACATTCCGTGGACGGCAATCTTCTTGCGGTGGAAGGAGCGGATGGCGTGAATGATGTCCTCCAGCGATTGTTTCTTCTGGTATGCCTGGAGTGTCTTCGCGTTCACCGACTCAAAACCCACGCACACGGCGGCACAGTTGGCCCTGCCCATGAGATCCAGTATCTCTTCGTTCTTGGCGGCATCGCACCGGACCTGGCAGGCCCAGCTCTTGATCCCGTTCTTGATCATCATCTCCAATAGGATGCGCGTCCTGGCGGGATTGGCGGAAAAATTGTCGTCACAAAAGAAAAAACGGGCGGGCATCCGGGACATCAGTTCCTGCATCACGTTGTGCGCGCTGCGGAAGCGGTAGGCGCGGCCAAAAATCTTGGTGACGGAACAAAACGTGCAGTCAAACGGGCAGCCGCGGGAGGTGGATATCGGCACGCAGTCAAAGACTGGCTTGTTGTACCCATGGATCAGTGAAAGATCCGGAAACGGCAGGGCATCCAGGTCTTGCACGGGTTTCCCTCTCACGATGGGGTCCCGCAGGCGGCCTTCCACAATGTCCACAATGATTTCTTCCGCTTCGCCGACCACTACCTGGCGGGCGAAACGCAAAGCTTCCTGGGGCAGAAGACTGGCGTGGACCCCGCCGATGATCACTTTTTCCTTGGGAAACTGGCAGGCAATTTCGTACCCCCGCTTGGCCGTGGGAGTCAGAATGGAGATGCCGATCAGATCGGCGTCCAGCATGGCATAATCCGGCTGGCATATGTCCTCGTGATAAATGACGACCTCATGGCCCCTTTTCTTGAGAATTGTCCCCAAGTAAACAGGTCCTAACAGGGGCATTTGCAGCTTGCTATAGACATTGGCCTTGCTCGCGCTTGGTTCGATGAGGGCAATCTTCATAATAGATTCTCTGACTCCTTCTTGGGCCGTGGCGTGCAGGCAATACAGGATGGCGTCGCGGCGAGGTCAACTCACATATCAGTGCATCATACTATACTCTTATTTGGAGGCTAAAACAACGCATTTTAGTAGCACGCATTTTAGAAAACAGAGACATGGCGAAGGATGGAGGCGCGAATGCGTTCTTCTCTTTCATGTTGACAGATTGTGGGACGGGCAGTTAAATAGCCAAATAGCAATATGGCGATAGAGAAAAGCGGGGGTGGTTGTGAGGGCATTGACGCGAACGTTGAAGGCGCTGGCGGACAATAACCGTTTGCGCATCTTGAAGATGCTGCAGTCCCGATCGATGTGCGTGTGTGAATTGCGCGAAGTGTTGGGGCTGGCCCAGCCCAGCGTGTCGAAACATCTCAAGATCCTAAAGGATGCCGGACTGATTGTTGACGCGCAGGAAGGCTTGTGGACGAATTATTTATGGAAGCCAGAAAATAGCTACGCGCGGGTGTTGCTCAAAAATATCCGGGGATGGATCAATGAAGACCCTGCGATCGTCTGTGATGCAAGAAAGAGTTTGCGCATAAGAAAAGAGACGTTGTGCAAGAAATGAAGACGGGGCGGTATTGTGAAAGATAGAAATAAATTTCTGTGGCTTGCGGGCATCTTTGTCATCATGTATTTTCTTCCGCTGGGCAGTCCCAAGATGTCCAAGGCGATCCTGGAGGCGTTCGGGCTGCTGCAATGGTACGTCATCCACCACACGCTCTCGTGCGTGGTGCCGGCCGTGTTTATCGCGGGGGCCATTTACACATTTCTCTCACAATCGTCGGTTCTGCGGTATCTGGGTCCCGGGGCCCGGCCGGTCATGGCGTATTCAGTTGCATCCGTGGCGGGCGTTGTCCTGTCTGTCTGCTCCTGTAGCGTCCTTCCGATGTTTGCCGGCATCTACGCCACTGGCGCGGGGCTTGGGCCCGCGAGCGCGTTTCTCTATTCCGGGCCCGCCATCAACATCATGGCGATCTTTTTGTCGGCGCGGGTGCTTGGGCTTGACCTTGGCGCGGCGCGTGCGATCGGTGCGATCGCCTTTTCGTTTATCATCGGGATTCTGATGGCGTTTATCTTTCGTCACAGCGAAAAAAAGCGATATGCGCAGATGCAGATGCCGCCCGAACAGCCGCATATCAGGCCCCTCTTGGAAACGACTCTCTATTTTCTGTGCATGATCCTGTTTTTGATTTGTAGCGATTGGTACAACACCAACGACGTGACCATCAAGATGCAGGATGGGGCTACCGTCAGCGCCAACGTCAAGTACGACCGGCAGGATTCCATGGACATCCAGCGGTACGATCCCGACGGGCGACTCGCGACAGCCGTGGAGCGTATTTCGAAGACGGCCGTTGTCTCTGTGAAGCCGGTCCCGAGCATGACGTCCAGAATCCACGGGGTGAAATGGTGCATTGCGGGATTGTTTGCGCTATTGGTACTTTTGATGGTCTGGCGCTGGTTTTCGCGTCAAGAAGTCAAAGAGTGGATGAAAGCCACCTGGGATTTTGGGCTGATGATTGTCCCGCTGCTCTT